>CAVFVF010000004.1:0-73107 GCA_963625925.1 Eggerthellaceae bacterium
CCGCGGGCCTTGCGGCCCCGGCCGCCAACGGCTGGGCCGTTCGCGCAAGAAAGTAATTTACTAGCACGCACGGGGCGTGTCAACAACTTTCTTCGAAAAGTTGGGAGGGTTCACAAAGTGGCTAGAACGGGGGGCGCACGCACGGGACCCGGGGCCTGCGGAGGGCTCGGCGCGCGCGGCCGTCCTTACCTATATATAGGTAATGGGCGCAGCTTAACCCCACCATATTGATTCGCAGATTGCCTTATGCCGTATTCTTGAGGCACGGGTAAGCCTTTGAAGGAAATGTGAACTGTCGCGCATAGACAGATCAAGCATTGGCCTATATATAAGTAAGCGGCCCTGCATCGATTCCGGCTTACTTTATATATAAGTGCTTCGGCGCTCATCAACCGCTCCAAAACACAACGTACGCAAAGCAAGTTTTTGACCAAACAAAAGGGAGCCGCCGAAGCGACTCCCTTTACTTATATATAGTGTTGTTGCTGAGCGCAGCTTGGCGCCTAGGCAACTTACCTATTAATTAGTTGCAAACCTTGCCGGGGTTAAGGATGTAGTTGGGGTCAAACACACGCTTGATGCCGGCCATGAGCTCTACAGCCTTTTCGCCTACAGAATCATGCAGGTATTCTTTCTTTGCGTGGCCGATGCCATGTTCGCCAGAAACCTGGCCACGAAGCTCGGTGCACTTTTCGTAGCTTTCCTTCATTACCTTCTTGGACTTTTCCAAGAAGATGTCTTGGTCGACACCGTTTGCGCAAGCGTAGATGTGCAGATTGCCGTCGCCTGCATGACCGAAGGAGCGAATGCCTACGCCATGCTTTTCGCCGATGGCATGTACGTGCTCCAGGAATTCGGCCACCTTATCGACGGGAACTACAACGTCCATTTCATCGAGGTGCTCGGTATCGGCTTCGATAACCGTAAGGAATGCAGAGCGTGCCGCCCAAACCTGGCGCTTATCGTCGGGATGGCTGAGCACCAGCGTGTTGAAGGCGCCCATCTCATCGCCAATTTCGGCCAAGGTTTCGGCACGCATGAAGATTTCATCCTGGTCATTACCATCGAGGGTTACCAGAATGTAGGCACCAACCTCGTGGCCATCTACATTGGTGGGAATGATCTTGTTACCGGTGAAGTTAGCGGAAGAGTCGACGATATCGCGCTCCATGAATTCGATGGACTGCGGATCGAGGCCAGCCAGCTTGATCTTCGGAACAGCAGCAATAGCGGCTTCCAGGTTTTCAAACGGAAGGATAAAGCTGATGTCTTCCTTGGGGTTGGCGATGAGCTTCAAAGTGAGCTCGGTGATTACACCCAAGGTGCCTTCGGAGCCAACGATGAGGTTGAGCAAGCTGTAGCCAGAGCTGGTCTTGGAAACAGCGCGACCGATTTCCATGATTTCGCCGGTGGGAAGAACCACGGTCATGGCAAGAACGTAGTCGCGGGTAGTGCCGTACTTAACGGCGCGCATGCCGCCAGCGTTGGTGGAAACGTTGCCACCCAGCGAACCGGTTTTCTCGCCCGGATCGGGGGGATACATAAGGTCATGCTCCAGAGCGTCTGCTGCCAAGTCGCACAGACGAACGCCGGGCTGTACGCGAACGCACAGGTTGCTCATGTCGTATTCCAGGATTTCATTCATGTGCATGGTGCACAGAACAACGCCACCAGCGAGCGGGGTGCTGCCGCCAACCAGGCCAGTGCCTGCGCCGCGAACGGTGACGGGAATGATATTTTCGTTGCAGAGCTTCATGATTGCGGCAACTTGCTCGGTGTTTTCGGGGAAAACAACTGCATCGGGCATATGGGTGCCGTAAATGGGCATTTCGTCGTGGGAATAGTCTTCGTGGACATCTTCGCCGAAGTGGCAATTTGCCTCACCGACGATAGCCTTGAGCTGATCGACGAGCTGAGGCGTAAGTTCGTTGTACTCGGACATGCTTACCTTCCAATTGATACTGCAAATTCGCCGGCTTGCGGCGTTTCGATAGTCACTATCGTAAGCACCGAAGCGAGTGATAAGGGCCTTCGTTGGCGAGCGGGTTAGGTTGCGCGGTTACTGGTTTATAGTTTGGATACCCTATGAAAGAAGCCCTTTAGAGCAAAAACCTCCCATTTCCTGTATCCAAGAAATGGGAGGCAGCTCAAAGAAAGCTTCTAGAATTTGCGATAGGGCGGTTTCGAAATCACAATAACGCTAGGCAACGATTTTGCCAGCTGCGGCTTCGTCGATGTCCTTTACCGTGGGAATAGGCGTGGTGTCTTCTTCTTCCAAGCGGCCCTCGTATACCCAGTGCTTGGTTTCGCGGGCGATAACGCCAGAAAGAACCAGTACTGCGATGCAGTTGGGAATAGCCATCAGCGCGTTGGAGATGTCGGAGAGGTTCCACACCAAGTCGCCGCCGCCAATACAGCCCCAGAACACGAAGACAAGAAATACCACCTGATAGGGACGAATGCCCTTAACGCCAAACAGATACGTGATGGCGCGGTCGCCATATTGCGACCAACCAAGCATGGTGGAATAGGTGAAGCACAAAAGGCCAACCGCCAGCACCAAGGGGCCAAACACCGGAATGCTCTCGAAGCAAGCCGTTGCCAGCGCTGCACCACCGCTGAAAATTCCAAGCGCTGCGTCAAACGACATGTCGTTGCTGGCGAGCACCGTGTTGTTATACATGGCGGCCAGATCGGGGTTAGCCAACAGGGAGGTTACCAACATAAGGCCGGTAATAAGGCAAATAACCACCGTGTCCCAAAAAGTGCCCGACATGGAAACCAAGGCCTGGCGCGCGGGATTCTTGGAAACCGCAGAGGCGGCAACCAAGGGGGCAGAGCCCAAGCCCGATTCGTTGGAGAACAAGCCGCGCTTGAAGCCGTACTGCAAGGCCAGCATAATGCCGGAGCCAACTGCGCCGCCGAATGCAGCCTGGCCGGTAAAGGCGCACGTAAGGATGGTTACAACCGCTTCGCCCAGATACTGGCAATTCATGCCGATGATCACCAAGCAGCAGGCAACGTAGAAGATGGCCATGATGGGCACTAGCTTTTCGCACACCTTGGAAACATTCTTAAGGCCGCCGATGATAACCACCGCTACCAGGAGGGTTACCACGATGCCGATTGCCCAAGTAGGGATATCGGCCGCGCCGGGGATAAGGCTGGTGGAAGTAAGGGCGCCCGCCAGCGAATTGGATTGAACCGATGCGCCAATGCCGAAGGATGCGATGGCGGTAAACAAAGCGAACAGCACGGCCAGAACTTTGCCCAAAACCTTGTTCTTGAAGCCGCGCTCCAAGGCGTACATGGCGCCACCGATCATGCGACCGTTTTCGTCTTTAACGCGGTACTTCATGGAAATGTAGGTTTCGGAGTACTTGGTCGCGATGCCAAATACGCCGGTAATCCACATCCAGAAAATGGCACCCGGGCCGCCACAAAGCAAGCCAGTGGCCACGCCTACGATGTTGCCGGTGCCGATTGTGGCGGCAAGGGCCGTGGTGAGTGCGCCAAATTGCGAGATGTCGCCTTCGGCGTATGGGTCGTTCTTAGAAACAGAGAGCTTGATGGCTGTTGGGATTTTACGTTGGATGAAGCGCGTGCGGATGGTCATGAACAGATGGGTGCCCAGCAACAGCCAAATAAGCGCCCAGCCCCACACGAAGCTGTCGACCGCGTCGACGCCCGCCGAGAAGGATTCGATGAATGCTTCCATGGTGCGTCCTTTCTTTAATCGTGACGCGATTGGAAGCATGAAAAGCCAAGCAACTGGAGGCAAACCTTGGAAGCTGCGGCTTCGATGCCTGGGGCAAGTAGGCAGCGAAACCGAAGTTTCTTGCGGCGGGGAGCCCTGCGTTGCGCGGCCGGGTAAGAGCTACGCCTCGTTTCGCGTCGGGGGAAACGATTCAAGCATTATGCCCATGCGTGCGTTGCGTTTTGGTTACATCGGCGAAAATTGCCACGAAACAAAGGGCGAGTCAGGAGTGAACGGCGTTAAATAGCGCTTTAGCGGACTAAAGCGCGCCAAGCAAAAGAAAAGCCCCGGGCTCGAAGGGTTAACGAGCTCGGGGCAAAAGCGTCCGGGAATCCGGCGTAAGGGTTGCTGAAAAGTTGCCGCTGCTAAGGCCGCCACAACAGTGGTGAACTCGCGAACCGGCAAAGTCAGCGAGCGGGGTTCGACAGGGGCAAGCCGCCCAGTTGGCCAAGCCGACGAGGGAAAGCCTCGGCAGCGGCGGCCACAACAGTGGTGAACTCGCGAACCGGCAAAGTCAGCGAGGATAAGCCCGGTGCCTCAGGTTCGTGAAATTTGGAAGGAGTAGCGTACTAAGTACGTGAGCCTTTCAAATTACGCGAAGATGGGGTGCCCGGCTTGGCCGCAGCGGCGGCCGTTGTGCTGGGCTGCGTTAATTACGCAGCCCAGCACAACCAACCTATTTCTTGTACTTCTTAACCAGCTGACGACCTGCGATGTAGTCCATGATTTCGTTGGTGCCACCAGCGAATTCATAGCCCTTGAGGTCGTTCCAAATGCGGCCTGCGCTGATTTCCTTGGTGTAACCAATGCCGGCGTAGATGGAAAGTGCGTGCTCGGCAACCTTGGTGAGGTTCTTGCAGGCGTAAGCCTTGAGCAGTGCAGACTCCAAGCGGGTGGACTGACCCTTGTCGAGCATGGAGGTTACCTTGTACAGACGGGTACGTACGTTGTCCAGGATGGTTTCCATTTCAACGAGGTGCTGCTGAATTGCGCTGATGTGACCGATGGGCTTCTGGAAGCAGATGCGCTCGGAGCAGTATGCGCCAGCCTCGTTCATAACAGCCTGTGCCTGACCCAGAGCCTGAGCAACTACCAGGCAGCGCTCGAACTCGAGCTTCTTCATGAGAAGCTTCCAGCCTTCGCCGGGCTGACCCAAGCGCATATCTTCGGTGAGAACAACGTTGTCGAAGAAGCAGTCTACGAAGGGAACGATCTGCTGACCGATCTTTTCGAGGCCGCCGTAGGTGTAGCCTTCGATGCCGTTGGGAACCATCCACAGGGAGTACTTATCGTTTTCGTAAGAGGGATCTTCGTCCTTGGCAACCAGGATGGTGTACTGGGAAAGGTGAGCCAGGGTAACCCAAGTCTTCTGGCCGTTGAGCAGATAGGTGCCGTCGGGCTGCTTGACGGTTACGCAAGTCATAGCGTTGTTGTCGGAGCCAGCGCCGGGCTCGGAAATTGCGGTTACGGCAACGCTGGTGCACTCAACGTTGTTAACAACGTCCATGATCTTCTTCTGCTGCTCTTCATTACCGAACTCAATAACGTCCATGATGGAGTTGAAGTCGGTCTGGAAAGGAAGAACGCAGCCGGTGTACTCGTGCAGCTTTTCCATAAGAACAACCAGGGTGGTCTTATCGCACGGAATGCCGCCAACCTCTTCAGGAAGGCCCAGGTGCATGAAGCCGAGCTCGCGGAAAGCCATGGCAGCATCGAGGCTGATGTGGTGGTCTACCTCGTAAGCCTGCTTAACAGCTTCCGGAGTGAAGTACTTTTCGGCATATTCCTTCGCGCTAGCGATGAACAGCTCTTGGTCGGGCGTGAAATCGAAATCCATTTAGATCCCCCTTGTTGAGTTTTGCCTAATTGAACGCTGTATAACACGTTCACTAGGCTCAATTCTACGCACCCAAGGGGGTGTAAACCAATACCGCTTCGATATCTTTTTGAGCACCCCTTATAACTATTCGAAATAACCAAAGCAGCTCACCTAGATAGAAAAAGCGCAGTTGCCAAGGCCGCCCAAGGCGAAAAGACGTTACCGAAGAAGCCCGGCAGAACGCTTATCTAAAAGAGGTCGTCGTCGAAGCCATCATCGCAATCGAAATCATCATCAAAATCGTCATCGTCGTCGAAGTCGTCATCGTCTTCGTACACTTCGATTTTGGTGGCATCAAATGGCTCGGAGGCGCACGAAGAGAAAAGCGAGCCCTCGGGCTCAGAGCCGGAATCATCGTCAAAAACATCGAAGTTGATACCGCTTCGGTGGGATGCCTTAGCCTCTTCGGCAGCTTCCGCATCAACTTCTTCTACAAAATGATTGAACACCGCGAAATCAGCCATGTGCTCGGGCACACTCATGCGCCCATCGTTATTAAGGTCGAAGCGATCGCCGAAAATGCCGCCCATGGTAACCCCTTTCAATGTGTTGCATTAATTATGCCCCATCGGCAACCTCGGCGGTGTACCACGTAAGGGACAGCAAACGCGCAAGCGCCCAACGCAACACTCAACCATGCGTTGAAAGAAAAACGCACCATTGGCCTATAATTTAGATTCGCGCGACAGACCCGTGCGCATCGATTGGGGGGTGAAGCCATGATCATTGAGCAGGTAAAGCGTTGGACTCATTTAGGTCTAGACGATGCTCAGTGGGCTATCTACCATCACACCCCCAGGCTCAGAGAAGAGCTTGCCCGCGGCAACGTGGAACTAATTCGCGCTGTATCCATTTTTAGCGCTGTGGCCAGCCTCATTACTATGCTGGCTTACGGCCTTATCTACAGTTTTACGCCTTTAAGCACCGTGCCCTTCTTGCTGGCGTTGGCGGTTTTTGCCATTACCGGCGGTTGCACCACTTCCGAAAAACTCTGCAGCAATATAGTTTCCGCTTCGTGGATTTTCACCCTTGCCATTTCCGCCACATGGTTTGCCATCTCTATTTTCTATGACACCATTTTGAGCCCGCAGCATTCGGCAGCCTTTTCGTGCATTGCATTTGTACTTATTCCGATTGCCTTCAACGCAAAGCCGGCCAACAACATTACTGCCTTAGTAATTGCTTACCTTTTCTTTGCCGGATTTGAACTTGGGCTGGTTAACCCGCAACTGGTGCCTGTCGACCTGCTGAATGCATTTATTGCCGCAGCTGCAGGCATTGCCATGGGCCAAAAGCGCACCGCCGCTGACTTGCAACGCGAATTGTTTGCCGACATGTACAACACTTCGGCCAAGGCTTCGCTTTTAATTGCGCAGGTGAACTTGAAAGGCAACACCATCGAAGCCTTGCATGTACCCGACTACATTCGCCCGCTGCAAGAAAAGCACTTGAGCGCCACCGATTCTATCCGCGAAATTGCCGAAGGCTTTATTGCGCCCGAGTACCGTGAAGGCGTGCTTTCTTTCTTTGACTTTGGCACCCTGCCTGCACGCTTGGAAGAGCGCGAGGCTCCCACCTTTGTTTACGAGAACATCCAGGGCAAATGGCGCCAGATTGCTCTATACGAGCAAGCTCGCGTTGACGGCGAAGTGCGTGCCTTCATTGCCGTAGTAAGCGACATTGACTTTGCGCACCGCCAAGAAATGGAGCTGCAGGAAAAGCTTCGCGAAGCCGCGCTGGAAGCACAGCGCGCCAATGCCGCCAAAACCAGCTTTTTGCGTCGCATGAGCCACGATGTGCGCACGCCCATCAATGGCATCAAGGGTATTTTGGATATAGCCGACACTTGCCCCGACGATATGCAAAAGCAGCAGGAATTGCGCGACAAAGCGCGCGAGGCTTCGAATTATCTAACCGGTTTGGTTAATTCCATTCTTGACCTAAACAAGCTGGAGTCGGGCACCATCGTGCTTGAAAACAAACCGTTCGACCTTGTTGATTTGCTTAGCGAGGCCGACTCTATTACCAGCATGCAAGCGCCTAATTACAAAGTTGAATACACCGTAGCTACCGATGCTTCAGACATCACGCACCGTAAGCTTATTGGTAGCCCCACGCACTTGCAGCAGGTGGTGCTGAACCTTTCTACCAACGCGCTGAAGTACAACCGCCCCGGCGGCACACTCACCGTAAGCAGCAGGGAAATCTCGTGCGTCGACGGCATTGCCACGTTCGAGTTTGTTTGCGCCGATACCGGCATTGGCATGAGCAAAGAATTCCAGGAGCGCGCCTTTGAGCCCTTTGCGCAGGAAAATTCTGGTGCCCGTTCCACCTATACAGGAACAGGCCTGGGCCTTTCCATCGTTAAAGAAATCGTGACCCAGATGGACGGCACCATCAAGCTGGAAAGCACCGAAGGCGTAGGGTCTACTTTTACGGTTACCATTCCGTTTGCCGTGGACGAAAGCGCAGGCACTGCTGAAACGCCCGCAGAAACGGCGGTTTCTCTTGCAGGCAAGCGCGTTTTGTTGGTTGAAGACAATGAGCTCAATCGCGAAATTGCCGTGTTCATGCTGGAAAAAGAAGGCCTTGAGGTTGAAACGGCAGCCGATGGCGAAGAAGCCGTACAGGCATTCGCAGAATCGGACGCGGGGCATTTTGACGTAGTGCTGATGGACATAATGATGCCGCGCATGGATGGCCTGGAAGCTGCAAGCGCTATTCGCGAGCTAGACCGCCCCGATGCTACAACGGTGCCCATCTTGGCTATGACGGCGCATGCCTTCCAGGACGACATTGAGCGCAGCCGCAAAGCAGGAATGAATGCGCATCTTACCAAGCCACTTGAGGCAAAGAAGATCCACGACGCTCTGGTAGAAGCGCTGAACGCGTAAGCCGTGTTTAAGCGCGCTGCTTGCCGGTGAATTCCGTAACTTCCAAGCGCCAAATTGCCACACGGTTAACCGATTCATCTGAATAGGTTACGGGGCTGCCTGGGGCAACATGCTCCATGATGCGGGTAAGGCCTTCGCGCTTTTCTTCGGGGTTTGTTACCGGGTGCATGGTGCCAGTGCCCATGATGCTTCGAAACGCGTACGAATACGCACAGGCAAAGCTGCCGGTTATAAGGCCGTCTTCGCAATCCATCTCGAACGCAACTTGCGGGTTTGCCGCCCAAGCTTCAGCCTTACGGCCTTCGGCGGCGCAATGTAGCCACAAAGTTAGGTGAGGCTCGGCACTAGGGCGGGCATCCCAGCAATAGCCAAAATTCAGGGGCACTACAAACATGCCAGCATCATCAATGCAGCCGATGCGTACAACCTTGCACGCTTCAATAATTGCCTGCAGCGCTTCGGCGTCGCGCACTTCACGCTTATGCAGCCTCATCGATTTTGCTTCCATGGTTGGCCTCCTTTATTGGTTGGCTAGGATTGTACGCCTTAGGGCAAATGTCTGCTGGCCGATAACAAGCGCTTAGGAGAAGCGGGCAGTTGCGAACATGCATCCGCGCTGATTTTTGCCTATTTCCAAAAATAATTTTTGAGTGTCCAACGCACGGGACACCCAAATCGATTTAGGCGCGTATTCTTCTAACCATCGTACAGATAAGAGGTTAGGAGCTGTCATGTACGAACCTACTAAGCAATTCAACTCGTTCTTCATTGCTGGCTTTCAGTACCATGAAGGCGCTTTCGTTCTTCGCAAACTGAAGGTTGGCAAAAAGCTGGACCTTGTCCCTGAGCCCGACAACCCGTACGACCCTTGCGCCATCGCCATCAAATACAAGGGCACGCACCTTGGCTATGTGCCACGTTGCTCCAATCAGTTTTTGGCGCAGATGCTGCACTTTGGCTACAGCGACGCCTTTGAATGCCGCGTTATGCAGGTAGACGAAAAGGCAACGCCGCGCGAGCAAGTTCGTGTGGGCCTGTACGTGGTAGACAACCGCGACAATATAACCGAATAACCTTCCTAGATTTCTTTTCGTTTCCTCTCCTTTCCGAAGACGTCCAGGCCGCACCCAAATTGCGGATCTGGGCGTTTTCGGGTTTAGGGGCACTTGGGGCTCCGCGCAAGCAAACAGCACGCCCATTCGGCTACGATAGGAGCAGCATCCGCACAGCGAAGGGAAAGCCATGGCGGCAAAAAACAACCACGAAGCAAAACCCGTTGCCTACATTCACGCAAACGTACTGGACGGCACCGAAAATATGCAGGTGCGCGAAGACCACGCCGTGCTGGTGCAAGGCGAAACCATTGCCGCCGTTGAGCCCACGGCCCAGTTGAGCACTGTGGGCTGCGAGGTAGTTAACCTGAAGGGCGCCTACTTGGCACCTGGCCTTATCAACATGCACGTGCACCTGGCTGGCAACGGAAAGCCGCAGAAAAAGCAGCGTGATAACGAAGCGCTGGTTACCAAGATTATGGCCACCAAGCTCACGCGCGAAGTAGCCTACCAGCTGGTACGCGAATTTGCTCGCATCGAGCTTCATAGCGGCGTTACCACCATCCGCACGGTTGGCGGATTGCGCGAATTCGACACGCGCGTTCGCAACGAAGCGGCAGCTGGCAAGGCAGAAGCACCGCGCATTCTTGCTGCGAATGAAGGCATTTCGGTACCGGGTGGGCACATGGCGGGCTCGGTTGCCATCGCCGCGCGCAACATAACCGATGCATTGCTGCAGGTAGACATTGCCCGACTGCAGGGAGTCGACCTGATTAAGCTGATGATTACCGGCGGCGTAATGGATGCCAAAGAAAAGGGCGTGCCCGGCGAAATGAAAATGAGCCCTGAAATGGTACGCGCCGTGTGCGAAAAGGCCCACAGCCTTGGATACAAAGTTGCAGCGCATGTCGAATCTACCGAGGGCGTGTTGGTCGCACTGCAAAACGGCGTTGACTCCATTGAGCATGGCGCCGCTCCCACACCCGAGATTCTACAGCTGTTCAAAGATCGCGGGGCTTTTTTGTGCACTACCATTTCACCCGCGCTGCCTTATGCGTTGTTCGACCGTTCAGTTTCCAACGCAAGCGAAGTAGAGCAGTTCAACGGCAACGTGGTGTTCGAGGGCATTCTAGAAAATTCCAAAGCCGCACTTGAACAGGGAATTCCCGTTGCCCTGGGCAACGATGTGGGCTGCCCTTGGATCACCCAATACGACTTCTGGCGCGAAGTGCGCTACTTCGAAAAATACGTGGGCGTTTCGCGCGAGTTCGCACTGCATACAGCAACGCTTCGCAATGCGCAGCTAGCAGGCATCGGCGATGTAACCGGCTCTATCGAAGCAGGCAAATGCGCCGACATGATTGTTTTAGAAGAAAACCCACTGGACGATTTGTGCGCACTGCGCACGCCCAGGCACGTAATAGCCCGAGGGCATGCCATCATGAAGCCGCGAGTAAAGCGCAAGGCGGTAGTTGATCGCGAACTGGACAAGTTTCTGTAGAGGGCCGCTGGGGGCACCCAGTCGTCGCGGGTAAACCCCACCGCAAAACCGCAGGTTCCAGCCAAGAACACCATTATGTCCACCACGACATAGCGGCGGTGCCGAGCACTATAAGGGCAAGGCCCAATGCGTGGAGCTGCTGTAAAAAGCCGGCCAGCCTCCGCACATCCTCCTGCAGCCCACCTACAGCCAGAAGCAAACAGGGGCGCCCGTTGGTTCCCAGAAACACCACAGGGCGAGTCGACCACTCGACTCGCCCTGTCAGATCTAACGCCCATTTAGCTCTTCAGCCTACAGAAAATAGTGCTTCCTAACCATGAAAAATTAAACAGCCTATGCGTCATCGGAGACCTGGTAATAATCCGCAATAACCTTAACGGACGCAGGCAGTTCCTTAAGCGACGTGTAGCAATCGAGCACGATGGTCTCGCCATCGAGCCAATGGTTCGCGTACAGGCTCGAGGTGTCAACCTTGACCCCGTTCGCATCAAACAGCTCAACATTAAAGCTGATGTAATCGAAATCGTAGCCTGTACTGTTCGTCACCGTTGCCTTGCCAGCAATGGATGAATACTGCTCTACAAATTCTAAATTAATTGCTTTTGCTAGCGACTCTGCGGCAAGCTTCTGATTAGCCTCGCGCTCAACCTTTTTGCCATGGCTAACGAGTCTATCGAGGTCTTCTTGACAGCCTGAAGAAACCGTTAGACCGTAGTCATCAACGAAGACCTTAAGAAGGGTCGTACGTTTGTCGTACGCTTTTTGCCAATCCTGCTGAAACTTATCGTTATCTGTCGAATACGACTCGGCCGCCGATCGCTGGTCCTTTAATGAATCTATATAGGCGATTGCGTCTTCCCGCAGCTTGTCATCTGCAAACTGAGCATCTTGGTACCGTTCGACCTGCTCCAACTCCGCATCGACCAGTTTTTTGTAATATTCCTCAGACGTATTTGCCTTGCTAGACTTTTCTGTCAGCGCATCGCGCGCCTCAAACCCCTTCGCGACTGATTGAATGAACCCAGAATCAGCCGACTCAACCTGATTCTGGCTTTCCCCCGTCGAGCAGCCCGCCAAAAATACGGCATTAGCTACTAAGGCACTAATTAAAATCGCAGTAAAAGTTTTTTTGAACTTGCCCTTCATCGCGCTTACACCTGAATTTAATTTGCAGTAATGGAGGCGCGCTGCTCTTGGTCAAGAACATCAGGATAAGTGGCGCTCGACAATTCCGCCCCACTCTTATCGACCATAGTCACTACGCAATTGACCGGCTGGCCTGCAATCTGCTGGTACATGCAAGATATCAATCCAGCCGTTAATGGCGCAAAGGATTCCTGGAGACCAAGCTTGCTGCTAGATGAGGTTATCTTTACCGAAGAGAACTGCTCATCGTAATCAACAGCCGTAATAGACGGCCAATCTTCGCTATTCGGCATCTTGTTAAGCTGTTCCACCACAGCTTCATGCATCGAGTCGACAAGTTCGTTGTACTTGGCAATGGGCATCGTGACCGTATAGGATCCACTTTCGTTGGCGGTAATGTTGCTGTAGCCAGCCTCCTCCAAAGCGGCTTGAATCTCCTCGGCTGTCTTACCAGAAAAATATGCAGCAGGGAACGTAACCGTACGAGTAGTTACCGTTGCTTTTTCCACGGCGCTGTGCTCATCCTGCTCGTTTGTTACGCCGCCAGAATTCTGAGTTGCGCACGCTGTCAAAGTCAAACATAGAGCAAGAGAGACCAGGCAGGCAGCTACGGCCGATACAACATGCTTTCTTAATCCAATGACCTCAATCATCTTTCCCCCTCATTTTCTATTTGCGAAAAATAAATCTGGATACTGTAAATCTAACACAAGCGCACGGCTAAACTCCGCGCTGACCTCGCTAATCGGACCATACGATGCGTACGTTCCACGAGCGGAGCGGTGTTGAACGATTTAACTCATCCATATATCTCAGGTTCCAGCCAAGAACACCGTTATGTCCACCACGACATAGCGGCGGTGCCGAGCACTATAAGGGCAAGGCCCAATGCGCTACGACGGGTAAGGTGCTCTTTGAAGGCGAAATAAGCAAACGCCACGGAAACCAGGATGGACAGCTTGTCTATCTGCACCACTACGCTTACTTGACCTGCCGCGATGGCGTAATAGTAGAACAACCACGATGCACCAGTGGCCAGGCCCGATGCCGTCAAGAAACCAAGTTCCCCGCGCTGCACGTTGCGCACCTGGCTCATTTTTCCTTTCATAGCCACAACCACCCAAGCCATTACAAGCACCACGCATGTGCGAATGGCCGTGGCCAGGTTCGATTCCACGCCAGCGATACCAATCTTGGCCAGAATAGAAGTAAGCGCAGCAAAAATAGCGGCGCCAAGCGCCCACGCCAGCCAAGCCCGGCTTTGACGGCCCGCTTCGCTTTGCTTCTTCTCTATCATCATGAAGGTGCCCAGCGTGATAACAGCCGTACCCGCCAGCTTTACGCCCAAGTTGCTGGTTTCACCAAACAAAACAATGGCCATGAGCACGGCAAGCACCGTACTCATTTTGTCTACGGGAACCACCTTGTTCACGTCACCTAAAGACAGCGCCTTGAAATAACAGACCCACGATCCACCGGTAGCCAAGCCCGACAGTGCTAAGAACAGCCACGATTCAGCACTGATGTCCGCGATAGCGCTAAGGGGCCCAGCCGCTGCGGCCACAATCCATGCGAACACCAGCACCACACACGTGCGCAGGGCTGTGGCGATATCGGAATCGGTGGTCTTAATGCCGCATTTTGCAAGGATGGACGTGATGCCAGCAAAAAATGCCGATGCGAATGCGGCAAGGATCCAAGACAAGAAAGACGCCTCCCGAATGATTGACTGGTGTGTGCACGAAAACAGCTTATAACGCTATTAGCCTGCCTTCGCATACCTATGATGCATGCTGCCAGCACAATGTTGAGCATCGAATTCTAATCACGAGCATTTTGGCAACAACCCAGAGAAACAAAAACAGGCCAGAGGATATAACCTCTGGCCTGCGAAAATTCTTGGTCGCGGGGGCTGGATTTGAACCAACGACCTCCGGGTTATGAGCCCGGCGAGCTACCAGACTGCTCCACCCCGCACGATCAACTCGCTTTGTGCGACTTTTCAAGTATAGGGGCGCGCACTATTGAGCGCAAATGAAATCTTTTCCCTTCAAACGAACAACACATGCACTGAAACTGCCCATGCATAGCTCATATCTAAGCCCCGCCAGCTAGAACCTTGGTGCTAGGCCCTGAGCAGGATTGTTTGTACATCGCATGAGCATCCCTATACAAGCGATACGGCACACCAGCGGAATCTAACTGTTCCTCCATCAAAGGGTCAGATTTTCCGTAGAGCAAAACCTTCGACGGACGCAGATAAAACAGCTTTTCCGAATAACGCAAATCGCACGGATCGGTCAGCCGATCGCATCCCAGAAAATTCCGATGAGTTTATACGAGCTCTTCATCTATAGCTCCACAACGATACCGGTCTTAAGACTTATCGCCCTCTCCGCAAAGCCTTGGAGCTTCTCGTACAAAAACCGCAATCGGCCATTGCAGCCTTCGTCCAGCCTAGTCGATAGCCAGTCGGCCAAAAGTTCGCACTGACAAGCATCAAAGTAATCGACATCGCCGTTGTCGAGCAATGTACCGCACAATTCATTAGCGGAATCAACAAAATCGGCGCTCAGAAGCGGCCAATCCGCCTCTTCGAGAACAAAGGTTTCGCATTGCCCCGGATGGTCAAAGAATTGTGGCACTCTTCCGTAATAAGCGATGCCGTTGAGGTCTAGAGCCAGTTCGAATCGCATAACTACATCTCCTCCCTTCGGTAAATCTTGAAATGGGTTTCATCAAGGCCTCCAGGCGCGCCATCAAGCTTCACATAGCGACCAGTATCCTTGTCAAGAATCCGCAGGTATCCTGAAGCCATATCAGCTTTGACTTTATAGCGGTCCCCTTCGAAGATGAACTTTACGCCTTCTTTGTAGCCCAAGTCGCCAGGGGCGAACTCATCGCAGACGTCGTTTAAATTGACAGAATTGCGCCTCCACAGCTCGTTGTATTTTTTCTCGCGCAACTTGCTGCGCTCATACCGAGCCCTATCGATCGAAGAAGCCTCCACTTCGTTAGTAATGTAGTATTGTGCAGCTTCCGAATAGACGCTTTTATAATCCGACATTGCTACTCCCTTCTAGAGCGCTCGCGCGACCCAAAATTCGCGCACTTTGGGTCCTGATTCTCTGACGCCACGAAGGAATTTACTGGCAAAGTTGAATGCCAAATATATAATTACCGTTGATACGTGGATCCCTCGTGGTCCATATCTGGCCATCCCTGTTGCCGCGGGGATGGCCTTTTTCTTTAACGGTCCTCTACATTCCGCTAAGCGCTCCTTTCCTCTCGCAGATTCAGCTTCCCGTTTTCATCCTTGCTCGTGAACAGACTGACTAGGGAATACTCGTACGGTTTGAAGCCACGAACTCTCAACCATTTCATGTAATACCTCATGGAGTTGAAAGCGCACTCTTTAGAAAGCCCAAACGCCTCAGCAACATCCATATAATCCAAGGGTTTGAGAAGATCGATTAACATCGGCGGAGCGATGGCATATTTCGCAAAAAAGTCCGCTTCCGCCTCGGCGAGCTCGCTCTCCTGCTTGTGCCCAAGAACAATATGGCCCAGTTCGTGAAGAATGGTAAACCGCTGCCTGCCAAGAGGAGCATCATCATCGTACAGAGCAATTTGACCCATACGCCCATGTTCATTGACCAGTTTGAACTTAAGGCCACCCTCGCTCAAACGAAGAGCAGCCGCAAGCTGCTCTTCAGACAAACTGGAAAAGGGAACCAGCTTGACACCCATGTCGCGAGACAGCTTCCACGGATCAACCGGGATGCGATCTACGCCGTAGCGGCTAAACAAATCCACTACTGTGCCTTTGATCTGCTCATATCGACTGTTCGGCAGGCGCATCGACACTAATCCCCTTCTTTAGCAGGAGCCGACACAAGAACCGCGATCAATTTGTTTCGCTCCTCCATCGTTAAATGGGGTGCATGCCTAGCGCACAAGTCGTAAACGGTACCAAACTCCGTCTCGACTCCCTCGCCTTTTCCTAGTAGATACTCAACTGTCGTATCCAACGCAGTAGCGATATTCGCCAAGACCTCAGCGCGAGGCTCACGTGCGCCGCTCACGTACTTCGAGATGGCGGATTCTGTAGCACCCACCCTTTCGGCAAGAGCGCGTTGAGTCATCCCCTGATTCCTAAGAAGCGCCGCGATTCTAGCTCCTGTTTGCTTGCTGGACATTAGTTGCTCCTCCCGACTTGACGTTTTAATTATAAAACTTGTCACTTCGTCAAGTCAATAAGGGGCAAAGTGAGCTTCAGGAATCGTTCCTTTTTAGTTTTGACCGTTCGCTAGCCCTACTGCTCCAACGGGCGCACTACAGTGAGCTGCATCTTGAAAGGGGTTACGCCGCGCACGGAATGCGGGGCACCGGCGCTCATTACGATAGATTGCCCAGCCGTAAGCTGATGAGGCGTTCCCTCCAACGTAATCTCGCCCGTGCCCTCCAGCACAGTTACCAGAGCATCGCCAGGCGCCGCATGGGTAGACATGCCTTCATCGGCATCAATGGCAAACACGGTAACCTTACAGCCGGGAGTCTGCGAAAGCGTGTGGCTGTTTACTTTGCCCGGCTCGTACTGCACCAATTCCTTAAGCTCAAAAACCTTGCTGTGCTCTACGTTCTTAATGAGTTCCATGTTTGGTCCTTTTCTATCGAATGCTTGCGACGATCAGTTGGGCGATAAAAACGCTCAGAACGTCCTGGTCTATCGGCGCAGGGAAGACGGCCGGCGCCGGCCAAAAGCCAAACCCTCGCCCGCAGACGCTTACGAGGCCAGGTTAATCTGCAGCAGCTTGAACTGGCTGCCCTCATGCCCTTCTACAGAATGAAGCACGTGCGCTTCTACACGAAGCACCTGACCCGCCTGCACCACGATGCTCTGCTGTGGCAAAACCACTTCGGCTGCACCTTCCAGCACGTAGTACATCACATCGCCAAAGTACTCTTCTTCGCTCACGCTTTCACCCGCAGCAAAAGCCAGCAGCGTCATGTCGAAGCCGGCGTTGCGCGTTAACGCCATGCTAGAAACCTGGCCCGCGTTGCAATTTATAAGCGAGCTGAAATCCGCAGCTTGCCCAGTTGGAAGGTTGCGCAAAGGCATAAGAGCTCCTTAATAAATTGAAGGTGCCGGCCCGCCTTAGAACAGCAGGAACACCTTTGCCAGCACGTAGCCGATGATGCCGCAACCCGGGAACGTGAGCACCCAGGTAAGCACCATGTTGCCAGCCTTGTTCCACTTAACGTTGCTTAGGCGCTTGGATGCGCCAACGCCCATAATGGCCGTGGTGGTGGTATGCGTAGTAGAAACCGGCATACCGGTAAAGGTTGCCAACGCAATACAGAACACCGAAGAAAGGCATACCGAAAAGCCCTGGTAAGGCTCCATCTTTACCATGTCCAGGCCAACATTTTTGATGATCTTCTTGCCGCCAACAGCAGTGCCCAAGCCCATGGCCAGTGCAACCAATGCGATAAGCCAAATGGGGAACGACGCATTGGAGGCGTCATCACCCATACCCATGCACAGCATGATGCCCATAAGCGAAATAGAAAGGAACTTCTGGCCGTCTTGCGCGCCGTGCATAAGGGCCACACCAGCGCCAGCAATGCGCTGCGCCCACAGCCAAAAACCACTCATTTTGCGGCGGTCGGCGTTGCGGGCCAAACGCTCAATGGTTTTGGTGAACAGCCAGCCACTGCCAAAGCCCAGCACCGTAGAGATAACAAGGCCGTAAATCACCTTCATCCATTCAGCACCGTTAACACCGCCGATACCACTTTGCAGCGCGATGGCTGCACCGGTAAGACCAGCGATAAGCGAATGACTCTGCGAGGTGGGAATGCCTAGGCGCCAAGCAGCCACACCCCAAACGATGATGGCTATCATGGCCGCGGCCAAGGCCAGCAGCGCCGCGTGGCTATCGCCGCCAAAGTTGACCATGCCGAAGATGGTTTTAGCAACTGCAGCGCTAACCGAAGTGATAATTACCAGGCCCAAGAAATTGCAGATGGCGGCCATGATGATAGCCTTGTTGGGGCTCATGCTACGCGTGCCAACCACCGTAGCAATGGCGTTGGGGGCATCGGTTGCACCGTTAACCACGGTGGCGCCCAACGTCAAAACAAGGACGATGACCAGAACGGGGCTACCAGTGAGCGCCGAAATAAACGCACCGAATTCAATCACTTACCAACGGCCTCCAAGAATCCGAAGGACAACCGCAGGCGAAAGAAATCTTACCCGCGGACACATTCATTTAACGTACCTGCAATGATAAGGGAAATACGTGCAGTTCGTAACCGCAATAAGCGGCTATTGCCCAAAGAATTAGGCTCCGCAGGCAAAACAACAGCGCAATAGCAACACTTTGCGCGCTCTAGTTGGTTTTTGGCCAGGTTGTCGCACTAGGGCTTGTGCCAAGCTACGCAAAGAAGCCCCCTTGCGGCTAGGCTCCCAGGCTGGTTGTTACAGCCAAATTTGCGCTGGCTTTTACAAGTGTGCGCTTTTCGCGCCAGAGATTAGTGGTCGTGCGCTTTTTGGCCAGGCCTTACGACTGGCGCTTTTCGCGCCAGGCTTGCCACAGGTAACCCGCAACCAAAATAGAACACACAGTGGGCACCACAAAGAATAGCCCTGGCAAGTACGTGATTACGGTAAGCACCAGCGTGCCAAGTACGCCCGCGCCCATAGGGCGCACTTTAGGCATAAAGCGACAGCCCAGCACGTAACCCGCCAGCGGAATGGCGAACAGCCATATCACTGCCATAACAATTAACATGAACGCGCTGATGGGAGCCGTAACCAGCGGGAACAGCAAAAGGCTGGCAACAAAAGGCGCAGCAATGAATACCACCAAGCCGGAAAGCATGGTGCGTCCGGCCTTTTCTTTATACATACGAATTGCCCGCTGCATGCTTTCCTTAAACAACAGGGCAAAGAACATGGCCAGCAGCATGTGAGCCACACAGGCAAACATGCACATTAAAATGTTGAACCCGCCAGTATCCTGCTCAACGGGACTGTGCTGAAGCGCGCTGCTGTACTCCAGGTTGGACACGTTTGCGCCTTCTTCGATATTTACCGAAGCATCGGAAGAAACCGTGAGGGTGCCATTGATGGTGGTGCCGCTCGCCACGCGCACCGTTGAAGCGCTTACGTCTACATTGCCCTCGTAGGTGCCGCCCAGGGTAACGCTACCGCCAAACAGCGATGCCCCTTTAAACGTGCCCGCCACGCTCAGGTTGGAAGCTGCGGCATATACACCCTTGGCAGAACTGCTGGAAATAACAACGTTGCTGCCCGCAACCGTGATGTTGTTGCCCACAGTAACGCCCGAAACCTGCAGGTTCTGCGCTGCCGCGCGCAAGCTGCCCGCAACCTGGGAGCTAGCAACCGAGATATCTTGACCAGCAAGAAGAACGCTGCCACCCGTTCCGGCGCCAACATTGAGCCCGCTGGCGCTAAGCTCGTTTCCGGCCCAGTACAAATCGCAATCTACCTGCAAATTTTGCATATCGCGATTCAGCAAAAAGGCGTTGCCGGTATACGAGTCCTGCACGGTAACGCTTTCTTGCGCGCCCGAATCAAAGGCACTGCTAGCGGCAAATGCGGTAGCAGGCAGGCTGAATACAAGAACGAATGCGGCAATAAGGCCTACGAGCTTTTTCATGCTGGATCCTTAGGGTTGCGGTTAACGAAACTGCCCGGCACGGGCCGGGCAGCGTTTAAATTTAGCCTTCGGTGGTAATGGTAACTTCATCCACGGCGATGGAGTGCAAGTATTCGTAATCGAGCACGCAGCCCAGGCCAGCCGGGTGCGAGCGCGGGTTAACCTGCAACTTACCCTGCTGCAGCTCCAACGGCGGCACACAGGAATCATGGTTGAAGTAAGAGCTATAGCTGGAAACGTCGGGTTGGATGCTCATGCCGGGAAGCGAAGCAAACGCCGCGTGCATGCGCTTGGATACACCGGTATCGAACATGCCGCCCATCCAAGCCTGCTTACCCTGACCCTGCAGCCAATGGTAAAAATCGAGCGTGGGCTGAATGCCACCGAACTTGGCAATTTTTAAGGAATAGCAACTAAGGTTGTCGAACTCCATGGCATGCTGCATGTCTTTTGCAGTAACCACCGATTCGTCCAAGCAAATGGGCGTTTTAAGCTCGCGTTGCAAATTCGAAAGACGCACAAACAAGCTGGTTTCGCCACTGGCGGGCACATAGGCCGGGTTAAGCGGCTCTTCGATGCAGGCAAGGTTGAGCGCATCAAGCTTGTACAGAACGTCCTGATTGGACTCATCGAACGACTGGTTTGCATCCAGCATGATGGTAAGCTCGGGGAATTCTGCACGCACCGCCGAAACAACCTCGACGGCACCTTCAGGCTGAACCTTCAGCTTTACGCGCGTATAACCCTGCTGCACCGCATTGTGCACATGGGCCAAAGTTTCTTCTACCGTGCCAATGCCCACAACGGCGCCACCAGGCACCACGGCGCCCGCCGCGCCGCCAATAAGCTGCGAAAGCGGCTGGCCCACAATCTTGCCGTACAGGTCCCAGATGGCAGGCTCAACAGCAGCCTTGGCCATAGGGTACTTCGCCAGCGCCGGAAACGTTGCCAACGATGCCGAAACTTCGCTGGGATGCAGGTAGCGCTCGCCCAGCACGATAGGCGCGATGCTGTCGCGCACCGCAGCGTAATCTTCGCTTAAGGTTTCGGGCAAGTACCAGTCGGTAGCAAACGAAACGCATTCGGCAATGCCCGTACGGCCGGCCCAGTCTTCCACTTCCACAAAGAACGACTCGCGGTTTTCAAGCGTGCCCTTGGAAGTTTTGATGGGGTGTACAAAGGGCTGTTTCACGCGAAACAAGGTAAGCGATTTGATATCGATGCGCTTGTCGTAGGCCTGCTTGAGCGCCTGACAGTCGGTTTTGCCGGCAATGGTGCGCGGGAATTCTTCCATTACCAGCACATGCTTGGGGTGGTGAAGGCGCGACATGCGCCCATCCAGATACTCGTGAACCATATGGGCGAATTCCTGCGGGCAAGTTGCTGAGCGAATGCCCGTTTCCTGCGGGTCCAAGCCCATAGCCTCGTGATCGGCCGCGATAGCCTGCGTTGAATAGTCGGCTTCGATAAACGCAACCGGGCGGTAGCCCCAGGTTTCATCGGCCGTGCCAAACACGTAGGCGTCTTTTACGCCGGGAATGCCCAGCAGCACATCGCGCACTTCGGCCGGGTAGATGTTTTCGCCGCCGGAAATAATAAGGTCTTCGGTGCGAGCGAATACATGCAACAGCCCATCATGGCTGATAGCGGCGCGGTCGCCCGTTACGAAGAAGCCATCGGCGCTCATGGCCTTGCGGGCATTCAAATACCCTTCAAAGATGCCAGGACCCTGCAGGTGCAACTGGCCGATGCCGTCTTCGTCGGGGCTTACCACGCGTGCTTCGTAACCGGGAAGCATATGCAAGCCGCCATCGAAGTTGCGCGTGATTAGGCCTGCAGCCACAGCGCTGGAAGTTTCGGTCATGCCGTAGCTGGAATATACCTGGGCCTTAGCGCGCAGGGCGCCGCGCAAGGTTTTTTCGTTAAGCTCGGCGCCGCCCAGCAAAATGCACTGGTACTGCACCAACACCTTGTCGCGGTCGCATTCAACCAGGTCGGCCAAAATCTTATCCACCACAGAAATATGGGTTACCTGGAAGCTGAGTACGTCGTTTAGGATGCGCTGCGGGCTGTAATGCTCGTAGACGATAAATGAGCTTTCGTTCAGCAGCGAGCGCACCATAATCTGAAAGCCGCCAATGTGGCACATGGGCAGCACGCACTGCCATACGCCGCGGCCAGGCTGCATAAGCATTTCGTTTGCTGCTTCGGCAGCGCCAGCAATGCAGCTCCACGGCAGCATGGTTGCCTTAGGGGTTCCGGAAGACCCGGAAGTAAACATTACGATACCCGCATCGGCTGCACTCCATTCGGCTTCGCACGTGCTGGCGAATTCTTCCAGCTGCTGGGCTTGCGGAACCTGGCCTTCGGGCAGATCGGAATATTCGATGAAGTCGTAACCAGTAGCGTCGATAAACAAGCGCTCCACCGTGGGGGCTTGCAGAACATCGATGCCCGCTTCGCCCGTGGCGTTTTCCAGCTCAACAATGCGCAAACGCTGCTCGGCAGCAGAAAGGCGCGGGTTCAGCAGCGCCAAAGTAATGCCGCCATAGGCAGCAGCCAAAGCCAACAGCACCGTTTCGGCGCCGTTGTACAGGTTGCACGCCAACGTAGTGCCGCGCCTGTAGCCGTGCTTTTCAAGCTCGCGCGCAAGAGCCGCTGCGGCCATGCGCGTACGGCCATAGCCATACGTTATGGAGCGTCCGTCGCGCTGCACGCAAAAGAACATCTTGTTTGCGTTGTAGCGCGCCATTTTGGCCAACTGACCAATCATCGCTGATCACTTCCTAACTTTGCCCAGCTTGAGCCGGGCAACCCCTCTCCCTCTTAAAACCAAGCCCTTATGGGAACTTGGGGAACTTGGCAAAGTCGGGCTTGCGCTTTTCTTTGAAAGCGTCGCGGCCTTCCTTGGCTTCGTCGGAGGTGTAATACAAAAGCGTGGCGTCGCCGGCAAGCTGCTGCAGGCCCGCGTAACCATCGGTTGCCGCATTGAAGGAAGCCTTCAGGAATCGCAGCGCCGTGGGCGAAAGCTGCAGCATTTCGTTTGCCCAGGCCACACATTCAGCTTCCAAGTCGGCAAAGGGAACAACTTTGTTTACCAGGCCCATCTCCAGTGCCTCGGCTGCAGTGTACTGGCGGCACAGATACCAAATTTCGCGAGCCTTCTTCTGGCCAACGATGGCAGCCAGATACGACGCACCGTAACCACCGTCGAAGCTGCCAACGCGGGGGCCGGTCTGGCCAAACTTGGCAGTTTCGGCAGCAATGGAAAGATCGCACAAGATGTGCAGCACGTGGCCGCCGCCAATGGCGTAGCCGTTAACCATGGCAATAACGGGCTTGGGCACTACGCGAATAAGGCGCTGCAAGTCGAGAACGTTGAGGCGCGGGATGTTGTCTTCGCCCACATAGCCACCGTTGCCGCGCTTTTTCTGGTCGCCGCCAGAGCAAAACGCCTGGTCTTCATCGCGACCATCGTGGTTGGCGCCAGTAAGGATAATTACGCCCACCTCGGCATCGTCGCGCGCTTCAGAAAACGCATCGAACAGCTCAACATTGGTTTTGGGAGTGAATGCATTGCGGCATTCGGGGCGGTTGATGGTGATTTTTGCGATGCCATCCATCTTTTCATAGATGATTTCGCTGTAATCCTTCACCTTTTTCCAGGGGAAGTTGCTCATGGTTTGTTCCTTCCTATAAGCGCTTGTGCGCCCTTTTTGGTTAATTGCCCTTGGGCTCCAGGCCCGACAAGAATTCTTGCACTACACCAGTGTAAAGGCTCGGGGCCTCCAAATGCACGTTATGGCCTGTTCCAAACGAACTTACGTCAAAGCCCTCGTGCCCAAACAGATGCGCCACAGACGCCTGCTTTTCGTCTTCGTAACCCCAAACGTATTTGATGGGCAACCAGGTTGCTACCAGCATGCCCATAGAATCTTCCTGCAAAGGCATGGCGTGCTTGCCCATGCCTTCCAAACAAAGCGCCATTGCTTCTGCATTGTTTGCTAAGCGCTCTTCGCGCAAAAGCGCGTCAAATCCCATTTCGCGCTGAGTAGCAAACAAGGGCAAGCCTTCCCAATATTCAACGAAGGGCTGGATGCCCTGGCTGCGCAGCTGAGCGGCCCAACCATTGTTACGGGCTGCCGCCTCGGCGCGCTCTTCTTCGGTAGCGCAGCCCAAGTTGCAGCTTTCAAGCGTGAGCGAATACACCTTGGTGGTGGCCTTTTGAGCAACGGCAAGTGCAATGCGGCCACCCATGGAATACCCAATTACATGTGCACGAGGGAATTCTGGCGTACAGGCAACCTCTTCCAAAAAGGCAACTACCGAACACGCAGCAGCATCGTAGGTGTAGAAATTGGGCTGCTGGGGCTTGGAGCTTTTGCCGTGGCCGATGAAATCAATCGCGTATACGCAACGGCCAAGCTGCGCCAAGGCATCGGCAACCGCAGCCCAGCTCATACCCGTTTGCATAAAGCCATGCAGCATCACCACGGGAATACCCGCGTTGCCCCACTGATAAACATGCAGGGTTTGACCATTCCACGCAAAGTCGAACTCGCGAGTGGGTTCGGGCGCAGGAATGCTTAACCCGCCCAGCAGCCAGCCATTGCCTGCAAGCTCGCTTTCGGTTTCGGGGTCGGTGACGATGGCTACCAAATCGTTGTTTTCCTGGCTGTGCTCGTGCCCGCAGCCGCAATCATGTCCATGGCTGTGATGATGCTCGCCGCAGCAGCCCCCGCCATGCTCATGGGTGTGGTGCTCGTTGCAGCAGCACTCTTCTTCGCTGCTATGGTCGTGGCCGCAGCCACAGGTGTGATCGTGCATAAAATTTCCCTCGTATTCGTATTCTGCAAAAGCAGAGCTGTTAGAACTGGCTGTAGCGTTCGCGCACACCCTGCAAGGGCGTGGGCACTTCAATAAGCGAAATACCCGGCGTGCCCATAAAGGCTTGGCATGCGTCACGGAATTCCATGGGCGTTTTGGCGCGCACGCAAGGAACATCAAAGGCCTTGGCCGCCTGCAAGAAATCAACCTTCTGCGGCGTTAAGAACAGGCGCTCAAAATAAGCATCCTCCGATTTTTGCGGAAGCATGTCGAAGATAGCGCCGCCGTTGTTGTTTAGCAGCACCACCAAGATGCTGGGGCGCGGCGTGCAGTGAGCTTCGCGCAGCAGCATTTCGCCTTGCAAGGCAAGTGCGTTGATATCGTGCAGCATGGTTAAATCGCCCGTAAGCAAAACCGTTTGCTTGTGATTTTGGGCAGCACCAAAAGCGGTGGAAAGCGTACCGTCGATGCCGTTTAACCCACGGTTGGCCATAACGGTTAAACGCTTGGCATCGTTGACGTAAAACGTATCTAGCGCACGGACCGACATACTGTTTGCGCTGAACAGAAGCGATTCTGCTGGGATTTCTTCCAAAAGCGCACGCACGTAAGAAGCCTCTAACTGCGGTTCTTCGTCGAATCTGTTAGCCAAAATTCGCCCAGTGCGAGCGCGGTCGAGCAAACCCCACTCGTAGATGTTTTGGGGCAAAGGCGCCGCTTCGTCCAAAGCACTGGGGCCCTCGCCGCCCGCTTCCAGCATGGCCACCACAAAATCCAGCGGATCGGCTGCGACAAAGGTGGTGGTTTGCGAATTGAAGTCACGCGTGGACAGTGGGTCTACCACAATCTGGGCGGGACGCAGCACTTCGATAACCTGGGCAGCACGCTTGGAAACCGGGTAGCGACCAAAGCGCACCACGGCGTCAAACGCGGGCATTTCGTCAGTGCCCATAATGCGATCGTAGCCGCAGATTACCGCAGGATGCTGAAAACCACGCAGTTGCGAAAGAGGGTCGGCCAGAAGCGGTGCGTCAAAACGCTCGGCAAAGGCTAGCAGAGCCTGGGCTTCGCGGTCGCGGCGAGCATGGTCGGTTAACGCTGCAGCCGAAAACGTGCCTTCGCCTGCCAAAACCACCACGCGGCGTGCATCCAAATAAGCTGCCAGTTGCTGGGCGTCGCGCGCAGCAAGCGTACGGTCGGACAGAACCACTTCAGGCAATTCGTCGTGACCGGCAATACGGCCTTCCGAAAACAGATCGTCGATAGAGATATCGGGCGTCAAAGGCTCGTCGAACGGAAAGTTGATATGAACCGGAGCACTCAGGTGCGTACCGGGCGATGCGGCAATAACCGCTTCGCGAGCTACCTGACGCACATGGGCAATGCGGGGCGCATCGGCACTGGGCTCGGGCATATTGAAAAACCGGCGCACGTGGCCGCCAAACGCCTTTTCTTGGTCACAGGTTTGCGGCGCACCCAGGCCCTGCAGACGGGCAGGCCTGTCGCCCGAAAGCACGATAAGCGGCACGCGCGAGGTTTCGGCTTCCATTACCGCAGGGTACCAATTTGCCACCGCGGTGCCGGAAGTGCATACCACGCATACAGCGCGGCCCGTGCTTTTGGCCAAGCCAAGCGCAAAAAACGCCGCACCACGTTCGTCGACATCTAGGTAAAGGTTGAAGGTTGCGCCCAGGCGCTCATGCGCTTCGTAGGCAACCATCGAAAGCGGAGTGGAGCGAGAGCCAGGGCTTACCACCACATCGTGCACTCCAGCGCGCATCAGCTCATCGAAAAACGCACCAACGTAGCGCGCCAACTCCCCTTGCGTAACCTGGGTCATAACCTACTCCCCACTTGGTGCTTCAAAAGCACTCAGGATAGTCTTCAGCTTCAAGTCGATTTCGTCGAATTCGGCCTTGGCATCGCTGCCTTCAACGATGCCGCAACCGGCATAGAGCCAACCGCGTTCACCGTCGAACACGCCCGAGCGAATGGCAACCGAAAATTCGCCATTGCCTTCGGCGTCAACATAGCCAACGGTACCGCCGAAGAAGCCGCGATTGTAGCCTTCGGCTTCGCGCAGCGTCATTAGCGCTTCGCCCACCGGCGTACCCGAAAGCGCAGGGGTTGGATGCAGTTGGCTGGCCAGCCCCATAAGGGTGGTGCCTTCCATAACCTTGGCCGAGGCCGGAGTGTGCAAATGCTGAACATGCGCCAAGGACTTGATGCTTGGCTGCGCGGGAATATCAACCTCGTAGCAATTGCGCGAGAACACCTGGCGCATGAATTCCACCACGTATTCGTGCTCGCGGCGGTTTTTATCGCTGGCCATAAGCTCATCGGCAAGCTCACGGGCCTCTTCGGGCGTGGCACCCTGCGGGCAGGTCCCTGCCAGGCACATGCTCTGAACTTCGCAGCCACGCTTGCGCAACAAAAGCTCGGGCGTGCAGCCGCAGAAGAACACGTCGCCGTAGCGATACATGAATACCGTGCCCTGTGCGTTGCCATCGATAAGGTTCACCAGCACATCCTTAGAGCTAAACGGCTCTTCGGCTTTAAGCTCTATGCGCCTGGATGGCACCAGCTTGTTGATGCGGCCCCCGCGGATGCGCGAAAGGCCCAAGTCCATTACACCCTGCCAACGCTCAAACGAATCGAGGTTTAGCGAATAGGCCATAGTGCGATGCTGGCGCGGCTTGGCTTCCCGCGCATGACGGACAAAGCGTTCAACGCGCCCTTCATACACTGGACCCAAGCTGTTTACCTGCAAAAATGCGCCCTGTTCGTTTTGGTAGAGCACCAATTCCGGCAGCAAAAGGCGCAAGCGCGGAAAAGCCGACATCATGTCATCGGCCGGTGCTGGGTTTTCGGCATCAAAACGATTGAACGAAAAGAAGACCGGGCTGTGGCCTTCATCGGCAGAAATCACATCGGCATCGCCAAGTGTTGGCAGCGCGATGCAGCGCCCCAGGCCAAAGTAGCGCACCGGGTTCTGCTTATCGTAGTAGACGAATTGGTCGGTGAAGCCCTTCTGCAAAACGCAGAAGGCATCCACGATGTCGGTGTTGAGCGGCGCTGTACGCGAATAGATCTTAGTCATGGCCTTCGCCTACGTGCATAGCCTTGGCCATATCCCACAGCTGCTGCATTTCATCCATGCCCAGCTCTTCAACGCGCTTGCCCTGCCCCCAAGCGGCACCTTCCATAAACGCCCAGCGCTCACGGAATTTGCGGCAAGTTGCACGAAGCGCAGTTTCGGCATCTACGTGCTCTTTGCGCGCTACGTTTACCAGCGAAAACAGCACGTCGCCAAACTCCAGCTCCTTTTCAGCATCGGAGCCTTCAGCGCACGCCTGCTTGAATTCGGCAATTTCTTCTTCGACCTTTTGCCAAACGTCTTCGACGCTGTTCCACTCAAAGCCCGCCGAAACAGCCTTTTTCGAAATCTTATGAGCCTGCATAAGAGCAGGGAAGCCAACGGGCACGCCGTCAAGTAAGCCCTCGGGCTCATCGGCTTCGGCATCGGCAGCCTTCTTTTCGGCCAGCTTCACGCTGTCCCACAGTTCGAGCACTTCAGCAGAATCGGCGGCTTCGGCCGATCCGAAAATATGCGGATGACGACGAATCATCTTCTCGTTCACATCGCGGCACACATCGGCCACGGTAAACTCGCCCGCATCGGCGGCAATTTGGCTTTGCAGCACTACCTGCAAAAGAACATCGCCCAGCTCTTCGCGCAGATGGGCGATGTCGTTTTGCTCTATGCAATCAACGGCCTCGTAGGCCTCTTCGATCATGTTTTTTGAAATGGATGCATGCGTTTGCTCACGATCCCACGGACAGCCGTCGGGAGCGCGCAGCGCAGCGATGGTATCAACGAACGCAGCGAACTCCTCCTTTGCCTGGGGCGCGCACGATACCCCTTGCTGGGGCTTGGCGCCTGCTGTTGGAGTTTCGCTCATTCGTATGCTCGCTTTCGCTTAGATCTTGTACATGAACTGGAATACGTCTTCGCGCTGCAGGGTTACCTGAACGCCAAGCTCTTCGCCAACCTGGGCCAGCGCTTCTTGCACTTCGTTGAACCCAGCAACTTCGGTATCCAGGCGAATAAGCATGGTCATGCTAAAGATTTCGCCCAAGATGGTTTGGTTGATATCGTCGATGCTGGCACCCTTTTGGGCCAGCACGCCCGAAATACCGGCAACAATGCCAGCACGGTCTTTGCCAAGAACGGAAATTACGCAACGCATAGGGGGATTCCTTTCAAATTTGGCTGTTTACGTGGGCTAACGACCCATCAAAAGCGACAGTGCTTCGGAGCGCGCCGCCGAATCTTCCTTGAATATACCACGCATGGCATTGGTGACTGTTTTAGCCCCGGGCTTCTTAACGCCACGCATGCTCATGCACAAATGCTCGGCTTCCATAACCACAGCAACGCCTTTGGGGTTAAGCTGGGCCACCAAGGTGTCGGCCACCTGCGAGGTAAGGCGCTCTTGCACCTGCGGGCGGCGGGCAAACACCTCAACCAATCGCGCGAGCTTGGAAATGCCGCAGATCTTGCCGTTTTCAGCAGGCAAGTAGGCAATGTGAGCCTTGCCAAAGAAGGGCACCAGGTGATGCTCGCACATGGAATAGAACGGGATATCGTGCACAATAACCATTTCGTTATGGTGCTCGTCAAACAAGGTTTCAAAGTGAACAGCCGGGTCTAGGTGCAGGCCGGCAAAGCATTCTTTATACATGCGGGCCACGCGCGCGGGGGTTTCTTTCAAGCCTTCGCGTTGCGGGTCTTCGCCCACACCCTCCAAGATCAGGCGAACGCCCTGCTCGATCTTGTCCATGTCCATTTCGTTGTTTGCCATCATTGCCTTCCGGGTACTAATAAAACGTTCGAACTATTGTACCGCTACAGGTCCAACTCTACCGATACGGGGCAGTGGTCGCTGCCCATGATTTCGCTATAGATGTTTGCCATCTGCACATTTTCACGCAGGGCTTCGCTTACCAAGAAGTAGTCGATACGCCAACCCGCATTGTTAGCGCGCGCATTGAAGCGATAGCTCCACCAGGAATAAGCGCCTTCGGTAGTGGGATTGAGCATACGGAACGTATCGATGAAGCCCGCATCCAAAAGTTCGGTGAACTTGCCGCGCTCTTCATCGGAAAAGCCGGGGTTGCCGCGGTTGGAGCGCGGGTTCTTAAGGTCGATTTCATTGTGGGCTACGTTAAAGTCGCCACACATTACCACGGGCTTGGCACTGCCTTGAGCACCGCCGGGCAAAATACCCTGTTCTAAATTTTTGCACATAGCACGGAAGGCATCGTCCCAGGCCATGCGATGATCCAAGCGCTTTAACTCGCTTTGGGCATTGGGCGTGTACACGCAAACAAACCAGTACTTGGCAAACTCGCACAGCACCACACGGCCTTCGGTGTCTAGCTCGGGGATGCCCACTTCGTGCAGCACCTGCAGCGGCTCTTCCTTGCAGAACACCGCTGTACCGGAATAGCCTTTGCGCTCGGCGTAGCTCCAATACTGGTGATAGCCCGGCAGGTCCATTTCGATCTGACCTTCTTGCAGCTTGGTTTCCTGCAAAGCAAACACATCGGCATCGAGCTCGTTGAAGGAATCCATAAACCCCTTCTTAACCACGGCGCGAAGCCCATTAACGTTCCAAGAAACAAGACGCATAAAAATCTCCGATTCAATAAACCAACAACCGAAGTCTACCAGCCCAACAAGGCGGCAATAAAGCCGAACGTTTTCTACAGGTCGAATCCCAACCCAAAACAGCAATAGCGAAGCCGAGCACACCCGCAAGCCAAACCAAGCAACCGCATGCAAGTTAAACCGGTCAGCAATAAGCGCTCACTCGCAGATTGCTGGAAAACTCGGGCACGCGCCAGTAAAACAGCGAGGCCAACGGAGGTGCGTCAGATTCGTTGGTTCGTGCGGGCGTAGCGTACTTTTTACGTGAGCCCTCAAAAACGCGCGAAGCTGGCGTGCCACCGTTGGCCGCAGCGTCATAGCATATGAAGTGAACTGCTACTTCTTTTTGCGAGCCTTCTTCTCCTGCTGGCGTACCCACTTGTCGTAGCCCTGCTCGCGCAAGGGACGCATTTGCTGGGTATCGATGCGCATACCGACAAAGAAGAACACCCAGGCAACAACCATCAAGCCAATGGGAATAAAGGGCTGCTCGGGCATGAGCAGCGAAAGAATGATAGCAACGATCATGCCGCCAAAGCCAATACCGGAATAAATCATGCGCTTACGGTTAAGGCGCTTGAACTCGGCGTTGCCTTCGGGAACGAAGCGATTGATGGCGCGATTGCGCTCGCGAGAAGCCTGCTTGCTCTGACGCTCAAGCTCCTTGTTGCTCTTGCGGGCAGCAGCCTGCTCTTCCTTGGAAAGCGGCGTTGCCTTTACCTCTTTGGCACTAGAGCTGCTGGAGCTGCTTTGCTTAGCAGGCTTGGAAGCCTTGGCGGGAGCAGGAGTGCTCTTTGAACCGCCGAACAGGCCCTTCTTTTCGGTCTTGCTGGCCGAAGTGCGCACCGAAGCGCCCGCCTTGGAAACAGGCTTGGCCGAGGCAGCGCTCTTACGCGTGGTGCCCTGCGGCTTATCGGTGGTATAGCGCTCGTTCATGGGGTTTCGCTGAGACATCCCTAATTACTCCTTGCTGGTTTATGCGTAGCGGCTTTAAAGATTACTGGGCAACAAACGTCTTGCCGGTAATCTTTTCGTAAGCCTGAATGTACTTTTCGCTGGTGGCCTTGATAACGTCTTCGGGCATGCGCGGCGGATTGCCGGTGCGATCCCAGTTGGCGTTGAGCCAGTTGCGAACAAACTGCTTGTCAAAGCTGGGCTGCTCTTCGCCCACCTTATAGGTATCGGCTGCCCAGAAACGGGAAGAGTCGGGGGTGAGCACTTCGTCGCCCAGGATGATCTTGCCGTCGTACACGCCGAACTCGAACTTGGTGTCGGCAATGATGATGCCGCGCTCAGCTGCGTGGTTGGCTGCGGTTTCGTACACCTTGATGGTAAGGTCGCGAATAGCGGCAGCGTTTTCGGCACCGATGAGCTCTTCGGTCTTGGCGAAGGAAATATTTTCGTCATGATCGCCAATTTCGGCCTTGGTGGAAGGCGTGAAGATGGTTTCGGGGAGTTTAGAGCTGTTTACCAGGCCCTCGGGCAGCTGAATACCGCAAACGGAACCCGTCTTTTGGTAATCCTTCAAGCCAGAGCCGGTAAGGTAACCGCGCACAATGCACTCAACGGGGAACATTTCAGCCTTCTTCACCAGCATGAAACGGCCGGCGAGCTGCTTGGCGTAAGGCTTGAACTTTTCGGGCAGATCGGCCACATCGGCAGAAATAAGGTGGTTGTCCACCACGTCAGACAGAAGGTCGAACCAGAAGCACGACAGTTGCGTAAGCACCTGACCCTTATAGGGAATTTCGTCTTCCAGAATGTAGTCGAATGCAGAAATACGATCGGAAGCAACCAAGAGCAGCTTATCGCCCAGGTCGTACAGGTCGCGCACCTTTCCCTGTGCATCGGGTTTGATGTCGATTACAGACATACCAGTCCTTCCATCGGAACTTTTTAGCACCTGCCTATTATGGAGCAACTTGCCCACCAACGCACAAAAAACCACGCCACGCCAAGACGCTCAACAAAGGCCACCTCACAGCAGCCCCTTCCCACCCTTAGAAGCTACGCCCGAACGAGGCAGCGTCTTATCTTTCCGGGAGGGCCACCCACGTCCACGCCAGAAGAAGAACGTCCACCGCAATGGGACCCCTTTGGCCCCGTCAGCGGGGCTGCTCTGGCCGGGCGCCTCGAAGGGTTCTCTGAAAACTGTTCCTGAACGATCCGCAAAGCGGATCTTTTTCAAAATGCTTGAAGCAGCGACCGCACGAAAAAGGGGATTCGCTTAAGCGAACCCCCTTTTGAGCAGGGTAGCGGGAATCCCTGAGAGGCATCCGGCCAGAGCAGCCCTTCGACAGATGACGACGTTTGTTAAGCCCCAAAGCGCGGGCGGGCGTTCTTTTTCTTTTCCGAATCGGCGTTGTAGAGCGGAACGTAGATGGTAAAGCAGCTGCCTTCGTTCGGGCGGCCTTCGACCCTCACCCAGCCATTGTGCTGCTCTACGATTTCTTTAACCACCGAAAGGCCAATGCCCAAGCCACCGGTTGCGCGGGCACGGCCCGGGTCGGCACGCCAGAAGCGCTGGAACACCATCTTGGCTTCTTCGGGCGTAAGGCCAATACCGGTATCGCGCACGGCAATCTGACCCATAAGGTCGCCCTTGCGCGCCGTAACCGTGATGGTGCCACCTTCGGGCGTGTAACGCACAGCGTTGGAGATAAGGTTGGCCGTTGCCTGACGCAAAAGGTCGGGGTCGCCAAACACATATACGTGCGGGTCGTATTGGAACTCCAGATTAAGCCCCTCTTCGTTGATGTAGGCCTGATGGGTGGAAACTACAGCGGAAAGCATTTCAGTAAGATCTACCTTCTGGCGCTCTATGGGCTTGGTGCGGCTTTCCAAACGCGAAAGCTTAAGCAGGGCATCCACCAAACGCGAAAGACGGCGAACCTCGGAGTTCAGCGTTTCCAAGCGCTCGGCATCGGGTTCAAAGACGCCGTCGATCATGGCTTCAACCGTAGACTGAATAGCCATCAAGGGCGTGCGCAATTCGTGAGCCACGTCAGTAACCAAACGGCGCTCCAGCTTGCGGTTCTTTTCAACCGAGTCGGCCATCAAGTCGAACATGCTGCCCAGGCGTGCAATCTCGTCGTTGCCCTTCATGCCGGTGCGTGCCGAGTAGTCGCCTTCCTTCAACGCTTTAGCCGCATTGGTAATACGGCGAATAGGCGCCACCAGGGCCTTTGCAAACAGGCAACCAACAATACAGGCGACCACGATGGCTATAAGGCCCGCCAACGCCATGGCTTGATACGACTTTTCGCGGAATTCGGCGTCGGCCTGCGTGAGCAGCGCATCGGAGCCGTGCACGCGAACAAATACAGTACCCACCTTATTGCCGTTGGCCACGATGGGGGCGCTAGCGACGTTGCCGCCATCTTCCTTGAAGGCGGCAGGCCCCAAGGCCCTATCGGACGAATCGTCGTAGACGATGGTGCCATCGGTTGTGCGCACCTGAACGTAGATGGAATCGTACAGGGAGCTGGCCGAAGAAGCCGCACTGAGCGCACCACCATACCAGTCGCCGTTGGACTTCTGATAGCCCTGCGAAATAGCATCGGCCGTAGCGTCGGCCACGCGCTGCACGTTTTCGCGCGTGTAGCTTTGAAAGTGCTGCTCCCACACAACCGAAAGCACCAAGATGGAAGAAAGCAATGTGATAAGCGCAACAGCCAAGGCAACCAACACCACGCGCTTGGTAAACGAAAGGCCCTGGCCCTTGTTGCGCGCGTCGCCCTCGGGGTGCTCGCTGGTATTTTCGGCCCATTTGGCGCTGCTTTCAGCTTCAGCCATAGCCCGCTCCCTTCCTTGGTGCTTGCGGCTAGAAATACAAAACGGCGCGCCCAGCCGCAAAGCTAAAAGGCGCGCCGCAGGTAAATGCGATTAGTTGTTCTTCGTAGGATCCTCGAAGCGATAACCTACACCGTGCACGGTATGCAGCCACTTGGGGTTGCGCGGGTTGTCGCCGATTTTGGCACGAAGGTTCTTCACGTGAGAGTCGATGGTGCGCTCGTAACCTTCAAAGTCGTAGCCCAAAACCTTTTCCACCAGCTCCATACGCGAATATACGCGACCCGGATAGCGGCACAGGGTGGTGAGCAGCTTGAACTCGGAAGCGGTGAGGTCTACCTCTTCGCCAGAAACCATGATTTTGTGGCCCGAGATGTCGATGGTGAGCTCGCCGAATTCCAGAACCTCACGCTGAGGCTCGGAGTCGGAGTGCACGCGGCGAAGCAGAGCGCGAACACGGGCAACCAGTTCGCGAGGGCTGAACGGCTTGATAAGGTAGTCGTCAGCACCAAGTTCCAAGCCGATGATGCGGTCTTCAACTTCGCCCTTTGCAGTAAGCATAATGATGGGCGTATCGGAATTATCGCGAATAACACGGCACACGCGCTCGCCAGGAACGCGGGGCAGCATGAGGTCCAAGATAACCAAGTCGAAGTGGTGCTTGGAGAATTCTTCAAGCGCTTCCTGGCCATCGCCCACGGCGGTTACCCAGTAATTTTCGCGCTCCAAGTATGCAGCCACGGCATCGCGGATGGCCTTTTCATCCTCTACCAAAAGGATGCGGCGGGTGTTTTCGTTGTTGTTCATAGAAGTCATTCTGCCTCCTAGCAAGATTGTTGCCCTTGCGGGCTGGCCTGCGGCGTAAACAGCAGCGCAACCAAGGCGCACTAAGTTTGACACCCGCAGTGCCGTTTGGGGTTATTGTAGCAATTGGCCCACATCGAACCCAACGCAGACACCCAAATGTCAAAATACCCCACAGCACAGCACATAACCCATGTAGCTGAAAGCCGTTTCAGGAGAACACGTGCCCACCAAACGCAAGCAGAACATTCCCGGCAAAACGCCGCGTCCTAACCGCAATTCGCACAACCACAGCGCCCAGATGCGCGGCGGCTCTGCGCGCGGTTCCCACGCGCCCAAACGCCGCGCGCCGCAAGGCTTTTCAACTTCTGCTCCTGGGCAAAAGTTCAGGCCTTCGGCACAAGACAAGGGCATGGGGCCAATGTTTGGCCAGGTGGCCAGTGGAGCCACTAAAAAATCGCTCGCCCCTGAAGTGGTAATCAGCCGCCGAAACCTGCTTATTGGCGCTGGCGCAGTTGCCGGAGCTGCCGCATTGGGCGGCGGCGCCATGTATGCTGTGGGCCAAATGAGCGGCAGCAACGAAGTAAAAGTTGATTCCATCAGCGTGTCTGAGGCCGCCGTCGAAGCGCTCACCGACTACGAACAGGCCTCTTATTCCGACCACGTAAAAATTACCGGACGCTTCAAGCTTACCTACGGCACGCTTGTCTGGGCCGATTGCGACACCGTTGCAGCCTGCTTGGTACCTGGCGAATCGGCCAGCCCGCTTAGCACGGTAAAAGTGCTGTTCCTTTCTTCCGGCAACAGCTACACCGTGCTCAAGGCGGCTCAAGGTGCCGGCGAAGGCTACGAAATCGTAGATGTTCGCTGCAGCGAAAACGGCCTTATCTGGACAGAATCCAACGCTTATCAGCAAACCTGGCGCGTATACACCGCAAACCTTAAAGAAACGGAAGTTTCGGGCATCAACCAAGTAGATCAAGGCGATTCGAACTGGCTTATGCCTTCGCTGGCGGCTGTTAATCAAACCGCCTTTTGGCAGGTATCGCCCAGCACCAGCGGCAACGCCGCTTCCGAACGCTCGGCCCTAAAGGCTGCACGCTTTGGTTCAACCGACGTGCAAGTGCCTCTAACCTCAAAAAAGGCATTTGCCACGCGAGTAAGCCCCTGTGGTGATGGCGTAGTGGTAACGCCGCGCGCCGAAAGCACCGGCACGTACTACACGCTTACCAAGGTGCAGGCAAGCGACCTTTCCGAGGTCGACTCCATGACGCTGCCCTCTTCAATGACCCCCGACTTTGCCAGCTGGGGAAAGAGCGGCTTTAACTTTGGTTTCAGCAGCATCTACAGCTATGGCGGCGGCATTGCCAACTTGGGCACGTACACGCCCCGCACCGCAGTTTCGCCCTACGAATACAACGACAAAAAGTGGTTCCGCTTCAGCCGCACGCCGTACACCACGCCATGCTGGAGTGGTGAATGGTTCTTTGTGAAAAGCACCACGGCATTGTGCGGCGTCAACTTCGCCAACAAATGCTACTTTTCCATCGATATTCCCAGCGGCTGCGATACCTATGGCGAGCACCTGGTTTCTACCGGTAACTGTAGCCATGCCGTGGGCCTTTCGCAGATCACCGCCGATACCTCCGGCAGCGAAGACCATGCCCTGGTGCGCGTTTTCACGCCCAAGAGCGACAGCATAGGCAGCGCACTGTAACCCTTCCCCGACGCTTTGCCTGGGGCGTGCCCGCACCGGCCTCTCTGAGCGCGCCGCGTTTCGTTCTGCCTGCAAGGTTGGGCCCCAAGTACTCGATTTACGGTGCCGGGATACGGTGAACCATGCGTCGAGCCATTTCCGCCCAGCCCATTCGCAAAACGAAAAAGCGGCGAAAACAAGCGAGGCGAGGCCGGTGCGGGCATGCCCCAGACAAAGCGCCGCACGCTCGGGTCCCAACAAACGGAAGCGCCCTCGCAGCCTGCTGGCTACAAGGGCGCTTGAACGCTGTATTGGATTGCGTATTAGAATTCCAGCTGCTGCAAACGCTCAAACACAACATCTTTGCGCGTAAGGAAATCCCACGGATCAAAAATCTCGTCGAGCTGCTCTTTGGTAAGAGTTGCCTCGGGGTCGGCCTCCAGGTTTTCGCGATAAGTGGGGCCATCCACCGCGTTTTGGATGTCGGCCCAAACCTTCATGGCATTGCGCTGAACAATTACGTAAGCGTCTTCGCGGGTGATGCCGGTCTGAACCAGCGCCAGCAGAACCTTAGAAGAGAAGATAAGACCCTTGGTGCGCCACAGGTTGTGCTCCATCTTGGCAGGATAGGTTTGCAAACCATCGAGCATCCACTGCATCTTGCCAAACATGTAATCCAACGCGATAAAGCTATCGGCCAAGGCAACACGCTCGGCACCAGAATGGCTGATGTCGCGCTCGTACCACAAAGCTACATCGTCCAAGGCAACCTGAGCGTTGGACTTTACCACGCGGGAAAGGCCGCAAACGCGCTCGGCGGTGATGGGGTTGCGCTTATGGGGCATTGCAGAGGAGCCCTTCTGGCCCTTGGCAAACGGCTCTTCAGCCTCGATAACATCGGACTGCTGAAGCAAGCGAACCTGCATCGCAATGGACTCGAGGGTAGAAGCGGTAACGGCCAGCGCGGTCATAACCTGAGCATGACGGTCGCGTGCTAGAACCTGAGTGGAAAGCGGGTCGGGAGTAAGGCCCAGCTTTTCGCAAACGTACTGCTCGACAAACGGGTCGATGCTGGAGTACGTGCCAACAGCACCGGAAATTGCGCCGGTTGCAGCAACTTTGCGGGCTTCCTGCAGGCGAGTTTGCGCGCGCTTCAAGGCCCAAGCCCAGCTGCCAAACTTCATGCCAAAGGTCATGGGCTCGGCGTGAATGCCGTGGGTGCGGCCAACGCACAGGGTCTCCTGGAACTCGAACGCGCGGCGCTTGCAGGTTTCGCCCAACTGAGCCACATCGGCCAAGATGATGTCGATGGCCTGGGTAATCTGATACGAAAGCGCAGTATCGCCCAAATCGGAAGAGGTCATGCCATAGTGCACCCAACGACTAGGAGGCTCTTTGCCCTCGGGCACATCGGCGTCGATGTACTCGGCCATGTTGGTGGTGAAGGCGATAACGTCGTGATTGGTTACCTTCTCAATTTCGTCGATTCGCTCAACGGTAAAGTTAGCATGTTCGCGGATCCAGGCAGCCTCTTCTTTGGTAATGCCCGATTTGCCCAGCTCAGCCTGAGCTTCGCACGCAAGAACTTCGATCTCTTTCCAGATTTCGAACTTGTTCTGCAGCTCCCAAATGGCACCCATCTCGGGGCGCGTATAGCGACCGATCATCCGAATCCTCCCTTAAACGATATTTTCAAATTAGCTTTGAACGATTCGTATTTTACCAACACATGGCCGCAAATATGAGCGCAGCAAAGCTACAGAGAGCGCACTATTTCACGGGCGCGCTGCATAAGCGAAGTGTCCGCCGCGACAATTACCTGGTCGCCAGGCCAAATGCGCGTTTCGAAGGCAACCACCTCAACTTCATCACCGTGAGAAACAGCAACCAAGCGAATTCCGTCGTCAAAATCCACGTCCAAGGCACGGGCGCCCTTGTAGTTGTCGTGATGGCGCATGGTGGGCACTTTGATTTCCATAAGGCCAACCTGATCGTTGGTTAGCGACACGGCTACGCCCATGGATCCAAGCATGGCCTCTTCTTGGATCATGTGCGCAATAAGCGCGGTAGAAGAAACCGACTCGATACCCATTCGGCGGAAAATACGCAGGTTGCGTGGGCTGTTAACGCGGGCGATGCAGCGCGGCACTTCGTACACGCGCGATGCGATTTCGCACGCTGCCAAATTGTCTTCGTCCTGGCCGGTAGCCGCTACAAAAATATCGGCCTGATGGGTGCCGGCATCGTCCTGCACCGTGGCAGAACAACCATCGCCATGAATGACCAAGCAGGGACCGTCGATACTTTCAGATAGCCTGCGGGCGCCTTCCTCGGTCTTTTCAACCAAGGCAATCTGGTGGCCATCGCGCAAAAGCGTAGTGGCCAAATAGGCACCTAGCTTGCCGCCGCCAATAATAACGATATACATTGCGCGCGCTCCTAGTCTTTCGCGTATTTTGCGACAGCGGGAATCATTGCGTGGGATACCACGGCTAAAACCGCATCGCCATCGTACAAGATGCTCGAAGGCGAAGGGATCGAGCTCACCGTTCCGTCGGCGCGTTCGAATGCACACACGCGAAGGCCGTGCGAGCTTTCCAGTTCGGCCACCTTGATGGACTTCTGGTCTTTACTGGAAAGATCGAGTGCGAACTGCAGAACCTCAAAGTCGCCAAAAGATGCAATATGGTCGCCCACGCCCGAAATTGCTTTAGAGAAAATCTCTTCGGCCACCAATGTGGTACCGCAAACGTAGTCGATGCCGAGCTTCATGTAGGTTCGCTCATGGCCGCTGTCGTACAAGCGCGCGACAGCCTGCGGCACGTTGTACAAACGTCGGGCAATTTCCACCACCATCAAGTTCGCGTTGTCGCTTTGGGTTACCGCAGCCACAAAATCGCATTCTTCGATGCCCGCGTTGACCAAAATCTCTTCGTCGTAACCAACGCCCACAAAAGTAGAGCCGTTGAAATCGCGCCCCAGTGCCGCAAACGACTTAGGGTCACGGTCGATGATGCATACGTTGTTGTCGCGCTCCGAGAGCATGAGCGCCAAACGCGAACCTACGCGTCCGCACCCAACGATAATAATGTTGCTCATAGTGGTTGTTGCCCCACCCTATTGAAGGTGGCGCTGCCTCCGTAACAAACGTGATAAAACTCTTTTGCAAATTCTAGGATTCTGGGGGCCGGGGTGCAATTGCATAGTTCCACGTGAAACTAAAAAAGCCCGAGCATATGCCCGGGCTTTATGTTTGTAAAAGGGTGCTTACAGGAAGCGGTAGCTTACGGTGCGCAAGCCCCAGTCGCTGATGTTGTTGCAACCAAAGGCCTTCCATACGCCAGGCGCAAGGTCGAGCGCGCGGCCGTACTGGGCAAAGCCACCCGTATCGGTGACGGTGGCAATTACCACCTTGCCGTCGTAGCAGATTTCGCAAACGCTACCCAGCAAGTAGGACTGGCTTTCGGGTACTGCTACCGTGACGCCATTGTCGGTAAGGGCACGGCCGGAAGCGGTGGTGGATACGCCGAAGTTGCCTGAACCGTCGTCGTTAGTGGCAATGCAATAAGCAGAAGCAACGCCAGAAGACCACGTGCCATCGTTAGTGTCGGGTGCAACATGCGGAGCGGTAGGCAAGGGATCAAGCGTGCAAACCTCGCTGGCCTTTTGCGTAGCAAGCTCGTTTACCGTATCGATAGCGACAGGAACCACAACCGGGTCGGGATCCTTTACCGTGATGGAACGCTGGGCGGAAGCCGTAGCGGTAGAGGCCTCGGACACAGAAAGACCATCCACCGAGGAAGAAGCTGCTTGAGTTTGATTGCCTGCTGCACGAGCGGAAGTTGAAAGCTGTGCATCGGCCGATTGCGTTTTTGAGCTAAGACCCAAGGTAGTGGGATCTTCAGGGTCGGAGCCCTGAGCCTGGCTAACTTGGAAGGTGGCTACCATGACTACCGCTACTACAGCCAAAAGGCAGAGCGTAACGAGCGACACGAGCCACTTCTTACTATGTTGCGCAGTGTAAGCCAAAAAGCTCCCTTGACGCGGCTTCGCTCGCACTGCCCGAACAAAACGGACGTTTGAGCCTTCCTTGCGTGAGGGAAATTTACCCCTAAACACACAAGCACGCGTATCAAACGCGCAAGCAGAATTATACCGTTTAGGCTCCTATAGGCCAAATTTCGGGCACGGTGAGCGGCATCTGCAAGGCGCGCTTCCACACGTAAAACGCACACGATGTTCGCCTATTGCCCCCTGAACAGCGGCAACGTCATATTGTGATGAGCATAGGCAGAAAACGTGGCAATGCGATCGATAATGCCCATGTCGAAATACGAAACGGTTAAGGCCAATGCGGCAAGGCCAATACCCAGCGCAAAGAAATCAAAGCGGTCGAAAATAAGACCGATGGCCACACATGCTGCCACCACCAGCCACAAAACCGCGGTGGCATCGCCTATACGGCCAAGCGACTGAAGCGGGCAGATTCCCAGCGAAAAGGGGAGCACGGCAAGGCAGGCTTCAATGCAGGCGATAAGCCCGCACAAACGAGCACGCAACGAGAGCTTGTCGGCAAAGCACACCAAAAGCGTGGTGCCCACCACCACAAACAGCACGGGCCAAAAGCCCACAACACTTACGCCGGGAATGAAAGCCACGCCATAGTTTACGAACAGCACAAACAAGGCGGTGATAAGCACAACCAGCGCCACCACGATGGGCAAGCGGCGCGCCACGCGTTCTTGATCGAATTCGATTACGCCCATGGAGTACGTGCAGGCGTTGCGATTGGGGGCAGCTTCGCCTGTGGGTGGAGCCGGTGGAATATGGCCCGCATCGGCACGAACACCGTAAGCACGCTGCTGGGCCACAGGACGCTGGCCCGCTCGCACCACACGCTGGTAGCGATCGGAGCGAACCGAAGCCTCGTCAACGTTCACTTCCACGGGTGCGCTGGCTTCGTCGCGCGAAGGAAGAAACGCCGCCAGGGCCACATAGGGAATAACAGCCAGGCCAAAGGTGCAGCAAGCAAGAACAACCAACGTTACGCGCACCAAAATGGCATCGGCATCCAAGCGCTCGGCTATGCCAGAACATACGCCAGCGAATACCTTGTCGTCGCCGCGATACAGTTTGCGCTCGTCATGAGCTAACAACGAATCGTGTTTAGCTTGCTTTTCCAAGGCCCTCCTTCCCAACCCCTTAATTACACAACAAGCGCGCCACGATAAGCGCGCTCGTTTGAAAATCGTTTATTAGCCTGCTGTAGCTTTGACGCAGCGGGCGCTGGCATGCATGCCAGCTAAAGCGCCCATCGCGCACGCGGACCAAAACAACCCTGGGAAGTACGGGCGGCCGCGGTAAACCCAAGCAGCTTGAATGTGCAGAACGAGCACCCAGGCACAGCGCCCTTACAGATAGCGGAAGTAAGCTGCGCACGAACCTTCGCTGGAAACCATGCAAGGACCCACCGGGTTTTCGGGCGTACATACCTTGCGGAACAGCGGGCATTCGTTAGGCGCCATCATGCCACGCAAAACATCGCCACAACGACAGCCCTTAGGTTCTTGGGTGGGCTCAACTGCGGGCGCAAACCTCTGGAAGGCGTCGAATTCGGCATATTCGGGGCGGATAGCGTAGCCGGAACCAGGTATAACGCCCAAGCCGCGCCACGAAGTATCAACCGTTTGGAATACTTCGTTGATAGCAGCCACGGCAACAGGGTTGCCCTGCGGCGCAACGCCGCGTGTGTAGGCGATCTCGATTTCGGCGCGGCCTTCATGCAGCTGACGCATGAGCATGGCAATGCCCTGCAGCACGTCCACCGCCTCAAAGCCGGTAATAACGCCGGGGATGCCGTACTTTTCGGCCAGGAACTGATAGGGCTCCATACCAATGATGGTGCTTACGTGCCCCGGCAAGATAAGCGCATCAATTTGCAGGGAAGGATCCGAAACGATAGTTTCCAGGGCACCCGGCATGTTTTTATGGGCAACAAACACGCTGAAGTTCTTCAAGCCCAACGCCTTAGCGCGCTTGATGGCCATAGCAACCAGCGGCGTGGTGGTTTCAAAACCCACGCCTACAAACACAACCTGCTGCTCGGGGTTTTCTTGCGCCAGCTTCAGTGCGTCGAGCGGGGAATACACAATGCTCACCGAACGGCCCTCGGCCTGCTCCTTCAGCAAGCTTGAAGTAGAGCCGGGCACGCGCGTCATGTCGCCAAACGTAGCAATGGTTACCCCAGGCACGCGAGAAAGAGCAATAACCGTGTCGATGTCTTTGTTGGAGGTTACGCAAACCGGGCAGCCCGGGCCAGAAGCCAAGCGGGTGCCTTCAGGCATAAGCCCGCGCAGCCCGTTGCGTGCGATGGCAACGGTGTGCGTACCGCACACTTCCATAAGGGTGGCGTGTTCGGGCGCCCATTTTTGAATCGAATGGATAAGCCCGCGAGCAAGCTCGGGGTTTTTAAACTGCGAAAGATCCATGGTGCGCGCCTTACAGACCTTCGGTGTCGGCGAGCTCTGGAATCTGCCTGATAAGATCGAGCGTTTCCTGGGCATCTTCTTCGCTTACCACCTCGATGGCAAAGCCAGCATGCACCAAAACAAAGTCGCCCACCTGGGCCTGCGGGGTAAGGTCAAGCGAAACTTCGCGCGTAACGCCCAAGATTTCCACTACGGCGATATTGTCTTCTTGGATGGTTTTAACTTGTGCGGGAATAGCTAAACACATTCCACATCACTCCTCACTTTGCGCCTGCAATGCTAGCACAGCCTGCCCGTACGAAACCGCCGCATCGTTAGGCGGCAGGTCTTTGTTCAGGGCCACCGTAAAACCGCGCTCCTGAAGTGCAGAAAGGGTATGTTCGATAAGGTAGCGGTTCATAAAAACGCCGCCAGCCAATCCAACAACATCAATGCCGTATGCGGCGCGTACCAATTCGGCCGCTTCGGCGATTAGCCCAACAAAAGCCTCGTGGAAGCGCACGGCTATTACCTCGACAGGCACATCGGATTGCATGTCGTCGAGCATGGCCTCAAACACCGGTGCGGCATCGATAAGCAAAACCGAAGTATCGGCCGCGGTGCTGTTTTCGGTAGCGATGTTTTTGATGAAGCTGAAGCGATATCGCTCGTCGCGCTCGGGAATGTCCTGCAACACGGCACGCACCGCACCTTCATGCGCGGCAGCCTCAAGCAGAATGGCCGCTTCACCTTCATAGGTGGGGTGCAGACAAATGCCCAGCAGGGCCGAGGCTGCATCGAACAGGCGACCGACCGAAGAAGTTTCGGGGGTGTTGAGCCCTTTTTCAATCATCTGCTCGTATACTTCGGCACCTTCAACATGCTGAGCAACAAATTGCTGCGCAACTTGGTGCTCCAGCAAATCGAACGACCACAGGGCGCCGAAGGCAATACGCGCAGGGTCTTTAATAGCAGCGGCACCACCAGGCAGCGGAATGTAGGCGAAATTCATAAACCGCTCGTAAGCATGCAAGTTGGAAAGCAGAACCTCGCCACCCCAAATTGCGCCGTCCAAGCCATACCCGGTTCCATCAAAAGCAAAGCCGCACACGGGGCCTTCAAGCTGGTTTTCGCCCATAACCGAAAGGATGTGAGCATGATGGTGCTGCACGCGCACAACGGGCAGGCTCTGCGATAGCGCCCACTTGGTAGAAAGATATTCTGGGTGGTAGTCGGCCACCAAGCGCGTGGGGTCAAGACGCAAAAGGTTTGCGTAGCGTTGACGGGTTTCGTGCCAAGCATCCATCACGGCAGCGCTTTCCAGGTCGCCCACATGCTGGGAGGTAAACGCAGATGAGCCGCGCGTATACGTAAGGGTGTTTTTCTGCTCGGGGCCTACCGCCAAAACTTCTTCGGTACTGCCCTTGGGGCAAGGCACGGCAACAGGCAGGGGCGCAAAGCCGCGGGCGCGGCGAATGAACTGAACAACTTCGCCAGCAGGGCCGCCGTCCAAAACGCGTAGTACCGAATCGTCGTAGCGGCCTTCAATGGCACGGTCGTTTACCAAAAACGCATCGGCCACTTTGCCCAACTGGGCAAACGCCATTTCTTCGTTTATGACAATGGGTTCTTCGCTAATATTGCCCGAAGTCATAACCAGCATGCCGCCAAAGGCGCGCTGCAGCAGGTATTGCACCGGAGTGGTGGGCAGCATTACACCAAGCTCGGGCAGCTTGTCGGCCAAACCATGCGCAAAAGCCACTTCACGCTTTTTCTTCAGCAGGACAATGGGCCGGGCAGGGCTTAACAGCTGCGCCTCTTCGGCCTGGTTGATTTCGCAATACTGGCGTGCTTCGGCAACCGAACCAACCATAACGGCGAAGGCTTTGCCCGAGCGATGCTTCTTCTGACGCAGACGCGCAAGAGCATCGGGGTTTTGAGCATCGCACACCAGGTGGTACCCGCCCAAGCCCTTTACGGCAACAGTGCCGCCTTCGCGAATCACGCGCACGGCAGCATCGATAAAAGAATCGGAGGCCTCAACGTCGAGCGCCCATTCAATGTCAGAAACACTCAGGCTTTCGCCTTCGCGCGCCTGTGCCCAGCCCAAGTGCGGGCCGCACTCAAAACAAGCGTCGGGCTGCGCATGGAAACGGCGATTGCCCGGGTTTTCGTATTCAGCCTGGCATTCGGGGCACATGGTGAATTCCGCCATCGAAGTTGACGGGCGGTCGTAGGGCAAACCGCGCATGATGGTAAAACGCGGACCGCAGTTGGTGCAGTTGATAAACGGGTAGTGATAGCGACGGTTGGCCGGGTCGAACAGCTCCTGCACGCAGGCATCGCACGTGGCCAAATCGGGCGAAACCAACGTGGCACGCTCGGAGCTGGCGGATTCGGAAAAGCGAATCTCGAAAGCCTCGAAGCCCTCCAGGGGCACTTCGGCAATCTCAATCTGCTTTACCTGCGCTGCAGCCGGAGCATGCTCTGAAACAGCAATGATCAGCTGGTCCAGCGCTTCGGCTTCACCTTCGGCATGCACCAGCACGCCTTCGACGTTGTTAAGCACCCAGCCGGTAAGCTGGCGCATTTTTGCCTCACGATAGACAAAGGGGCGGAAACCCACCCCTTGTACTACGCCGGTTATCTTAAGTTCGAGCGCTTCACGCGTCATGCGTAGATGGCCTCCTTGAACGCCTTAACCAAGGCGCGAATAGAAACAGCGGAATTGTCGGCCAGGTGAACCTGGACGCAGCGGCGGCCGCGCTCGGAAAGAATGCTGAAGTCGCCAGACGCCTGCGCCTTGGCAAGTTCGCCCAGGCTAGTGGCGCGGTGGTCTTCGATTTCAATATCGCGCGGTTCATCCGCAGAGATGATAAGGAACACGCCCTTGTTTGGGCCGCCCTTATGCAGCTGACCAGTGGAGTGCAGGTAGCGTGGGCCAATTTCCAAACACGATGCAACGCCCTTGATATCGGCCACGGAATGGCGGATTTCCTCCATCGCTTCGCGGCGGCCTTCGCCCGCAAAGGGAAGGAAGGCGTTAAGGCAGAAGTAATCGCCCGGCTGAATGCTGCCCAGCAAGGCGCGCAGAGCGCTTACCAGGGTTTCTTCTTGAAGGCTTTCGCGCAGCGCGCCAGAAACATGCACTTCGACGTTGCCTACAGGCACACCCGCAAGGCCGTCTTCGGTGAATTCAGGCTGGCGGGCACCGTTGGCCAAAATGTTGAGCACTTCCTTTTTGGCAACCGCAACATCGGGCTGATCGAACGGGCACACGCCCATCAAGTAACCCGTCATGGCGATGGCATATTCCCACATAACAAAGTGGGCGGCCAAATCGGTTACGTTCATAACCTTGAAATTCATGCGCGGAATAGCCGGATCAAGGAACTCGAGCGCGTGGGCGAAGTTTTGGCGATCGTCCCACAGGTCGGTTTTGGTGGTGTAGGCAATTACCGTGCGGTCCTTCGGGTCTTCGCGAAGCACCAACGAATCAACTTCGATATTGGGCAGAATGCCAAAGCCGTTCTTGCCCAGGCTTTCGGCCACCAGCTGCTCAATCCACAAACCAAGAACGCGGCCGCGCTTGGGCGTAAAGAAGCTGAACTTATCGCGGCCGTTCTTGTAGTTGTCGTACAGGAAGGCGGCCAGGTTAGCAGCAGGGTTGTCGATATCGTCGGATGCGCACAGCGCCTCAGCTTCGCGAGCGGCATCCATAAGGTCGGAAAGCTTGATGCCAGCAAGGGCTGCGGGAACCAAGCCGAATACCGAAAGTGCCGAATAGCGGCCACCTACCGTGGGCTCGCCATTGAACACCTTCAGCCAGCCTTCTTCGACCGCACGCTTTTCCAGGTCGGAACCAGGGTCGGTAACAGCAATAAGGTGCTTGGGGATTTCTTCAGCAGGAAGGCTTTCGGCCAGCACGCTGCGTACGGCCTTCATTACCAAAGTGGGCTCGATGGTGCCACCCGACTTGGAAGACTGAATGATGAGCGTCTTGGTTGGGTCGCACTCAGCCAAGATGGTGCGTACACGAACGGGCGATACGGAATCGAGCGTTTTAAACGACACCAACTGAGAGTCGGGCTTGTTGTACTTGGTCATGGTCATGGGAGCCTGCGTGGAGCCACCCTGGCCAATAAGGATTACCGTTTGCAGGCCAGCAGCAATTTGCTCGTCGGCAAAATCTTGGATTTCCTGAACGGCGTACGGCGGCTGGCTGGCAAGCGTAGCCCAGCCCATATATTCAGAAGCGCACTGCTGCGCCTCTTCAGAAAAGCCATAAAGAGAGCTGTCCTTTTGGTTGATGCGACTGGCAACCTTGCCGTCGATCAGAGCCTGGAGCGAGGGAGGGTAGATCCCCTGAATGGCAAAATCGATCATGTGTCCTTCTTTCATAAGTCCCTCGATTTTACCAAATGGGAAAAGATACGTATCTACCCTGCTCAAAAGCTACGGAACCGTTATCTAGCGAGGGGCGCACTCTGGCAATGCCGGCACGACGGCCCGACCTGCCGGAATCAGCGCGGTTCACGGTATCTGCACTTGGCTTGTCTTTTTTCTTGACGGTTTGCGGCGGTGTGGGTAATATATCGATTCGCGTCAGAAATGATGCTTTCGGTTGGGTAGCTCAGCTGGTAGAGCAGCGGATTGAAAATCCGCGTGTCGCGGGTTCAAGTCCCGCCCCGACCACCATTAAAATCGCAGGTCAACCTATTATTTGGTTGGCCTGCTTTTTTGTTGCCTAAATTGGCTTTGGCCAAAGCCTGTCCCCTTCTCCCAGTGTGCCAGCTAGCCTGGGGGGTGTTTTCCACCAGCCTGTTGCGAATGCTTTCTGCCAGCTGGTTGCGAGCAACGCCGCTGCGGGCAGCCAGCCAACGCCCCCGCCGCGTAAAAAAAGAAAGCCCGACGAATCGGGCTTTCCATAAATGCGCACAAAAAGTTTTAAGCAGGTGCCTATTCCCAGGCACTGCGGCCCTGCAGGGCGCGCTTGCCAATGTCGGTGCGATACTGCACGCCTTCAAAGGTGATGAGTTTGCAGGCCTCATAGGCACGATTGCGTGCAGCCTCAAACGAATCGCCCAGGGCAACAACGTTAAGCACACGACCGCCAGAGGTAATGAGCTCACCATCGGGGTTGAGCGCGGTGCCGGCATGGAACACGATAACGTCGTCCATGGCCTCGGCATCTTCCACGCCAAGGATAACCTTGCCCTTTTCGTAGGAGCCAGGGTAACCGTCGCTTGCCAAAACAACGCTCACAGCCCACTTATCCGACCACTTCAGAACAATATCTTCAGGGCGGCCTTCGGCCACGGCCAGCATGATGCTCACCAAATCACCCTGCAGGCGCGGAAGCACTACCTGGGTTTCGGGATCGCCGAAGCGCGCGTTGAATTCAAGCACCTTGGGGCCTTCGGGGGTAAGCATAAAGCCGCCATACAGGCAACCGCGATAGTCGTTTTCGAAGGGGGCCTTGGCGGTTGCAGCTGCAGAGGTTTCCATAACCTGCACCATAGTTGCCATTTCCTCATCGGTAACAATAGGCACCGGAGAATACACGCCCATACCGCCCGTATTGGGGCCCAGGTCGCCGTCGTAGGCACGTTTGTGGTCCTGCGCAGGAGCCATGCAAAATGCCTTGCCGTTGGAAACAAAGGCCAAAAGCGAACATTCAGGGCCGGTAAGGCACTCTTCAACCACTACCCTGCTGCCAGCTGCGCCAAAGCTTCCGCTAAAGCAAGCCTCCACTGCTTCAAGCGCGGCTTCCAAGGTTTCGGCAACCACAACGCCCTTGCCAGCAGCCAAGCCATCAGCCTTAACAACCAGCGGCGCGCCCAGCTCTTCGCAGAATGCACGAGCCGAAGCTGCGTCGGTAAAGCTCTGGTAGCGGGCGGTGGGAATGTTGTTGGCGTCCATGAATTCTTTGGAATAGGTTTTGGAGCCTTCAAGCTGTGCACCCTGGGCATCAGGACCAAACACGGGAATGCCTGCAGCGCGCAGCGTATCGGCCACGCCCACAACAAGCGGAGCCTCGGGGCCAATAACCACCAAACCAATTTCGTGGGCGCGGGCAAAAGCCAGCACCGCCTTATCGTCTTCGGCATTAAGGTCTTTAACGTTGTGGGCAAAAGAAGCGGTGCCGCCGTTGCCGGGAGCAACATAGAGCTCGGTGCAGCGGTTCGACTTTGCCAAAGCCCAAGAAATTGCATGTTCGCGGCCGCCGCCGCCCAGAACCAGGATATTCACGGTTCAACCTTTCAGTCTTGTTCCAAAAACACCCTCACCAGGCAAAATTCCTAGTGGGGGTGTACAAAAAGCGGGGCACTGTTACGCGCCCCGCCAAAATTTACCTAGCGGCTTTCCCAGCCATTGAAGATGGTTTGATCGCGGTCGGGGCCAACGGCGATAAGCGATGCATTTACGCCGGTAACCTCTTCCAGATACTTGATGTAGCTCTGGGCGTTTGCGGGCAAGTCGGTAAACGTCTTGCAGCCAGAAATGTCCACGCCTTCCCAGCCTGGGAGCTCTTCGTAGATGGGCGTAACATTCTTCGGGTAAATAACCGAATGCTGCATGGGGAAGTAGTCGTAACGCACGCCATCGGCCTCATAAGCAACGCAAACTTTGATGCGGGGAACACAGGAAAGAACGTCGAGCTTGGTAATGGCCATGTCGGTCATGGAGTTAACCTCTACCGCATAGCGAGCCTGTACGGCGTCGAACCAACCACAACGGCGCTTGCGACCGGTGGTTACGCCGAATTCGCCGCCAACCTTGCACAGAAGCTCGCCGGTTTCATCATGCAGTTCGGTGGGGAACGGACCAGAGCCTACGCGGGTAATGTATGCCTTGGCGATGCCCAGCACCTTGCCGATAGCCTTGGGGCCAACACCCGAACCAGTGGGTGCGCCGCCAGCGCAGCAAGAAGAAGAAGTTACAAACGGATAGGTGCCGTGGTCGACGTCGAGCATGGTGCCCTGCGCGCCTTCGAACAGCACGTTCTTGCCAGCGCGAAGCTCGGCGTTGAGCAGCTGCGTAGTTTCTGCCATGTGCGGGCGAATTACCTCTGCATAGGGCAGGTACATCTCGCAGATCTGATCGACCGTGTAAGGGTCCAGGTCGTAAATCTTGGTAAGAATCTGATTCTTCAAGAACAGCGCTGCCTCAACCTTTTCGCGGAAAATCTTTTCGTCCAGCAAGTCCTGAACGCGAATGCCGCAGCGGCTGATCTTGTCCTCGTAAGCAGGGCCGATGCCACGCTTGGTGGTACCAATTTTGTGCTTGCCCAAATGACGCTCGGAAGCCCCGTCCAGATCGATGTGGTAGGGCATGATGATGTGAGCGTCGCAAGAAATGCGCAGGCGATCGGTGCTAAAGCCTTCGCCCTGCAGCATTTCCATCTCTTCAATAAGAACCTTCGGGTCTACAACGCAACCGTTGCCGATAACGGGAGTGATGTGGTCGTACATCACGCCGGAAGGAATAAGGTGCAAAGCCAACTTGGTATCGCCGTGGATAACCGTGTGGCCTGCATTGTTGCCACCCTGGTAGCGAACAACGTAGTCGAAGTCGCTGGAGAGTAGGTCGGTTACTTTGCCTTTGCCCTCGTCGCCCCACTGAGCACCGAGGATAACCGTACTTGGCATGAAAGGTCCTTTCAAAAGGTATGTTCATAGCCTGAGGTTAAAGCCTGTTTGGCGTTTGACCCCAGCAGTCAGAATGATACTACAGTTCGAGCAACTTACAGCTCGGATCGGCATCCGCCACCAACGCTGCAACATCCCTATGGCAAGTGAACAAAATCACCTGCCTGTGCCTGGCCAGCTCGGCCAGCGCACGAGCCGCCGCAACGCGACGCTTGTCATCAAAATTCACCAGTATGTCGTCGCATAAAACCGGCAGCGCACGGCCAACATCTTGCGCTGTTATGAGCAACGCCAAACGAAGGCTCAAATACAATTGCTGGCGGGTACCCAGCGAAAGCAGGTGTGGGGCGCGGGCGCTCAGTACGGCGTCCACCACCTCCACTTCCCCTTCAGCGTTGGTGCGAACCTGCTGCCAGGCGCCATCGGTCATAGAGCTGAAAAGCTTTGAAGCCATGCGGTATACCTGCGGCTGGCTTTGGCTATCCCACGCTGCGATGGCGTTTTGCAGCGCATGCTTGGCGGTAAACAGCACGGCCAGGTTGCGCTGGGCGGCCTTCAAACGCGCATTCGCTTCTTCGTATTGGAACTTAGCCCTGTCGAAGCTGGTGTTGTTGGTGGCCGCGTCTAAACGCTCGGATATTTCGCCAATTTGGCGCTCGGTGGAACCGGCCTGCTCCGTAGTTTCAAAGCGTTGAGCTTCAAGCTGGGCAATTCGCTCTTTGAAATGGGATGCCTGGGCATTGTCGGGCAGCTGCGACGCACGGCAAAGCTCAATGCGCACTCGGCGCATTTCGGCAATAGCGGTGCGCTGCTGAGCCTGCTGAAGTTCGAGTGCCTGCTTGGCTTGCAGCTCGTGCGCCTGAGCGTGACGAAGAGCGCTTGCCTGATCGAGCATCCTGATACCGCGGCGGGGCGACCCACAGGCGCCAGCTAACCCAACGCTGGCAAGGTAGGCCTCGGCTTGTTCGTTGTGCTGAGCCAGGGCGCGTTCGCATACTTCCAGGTTCTTGGCTTCCTGCGCTGCCTCCCACTGCTTTTTCTTAAGGTCTTCGTTTGGCGGCTGGTCGGTTTTTTGTGGGCGCATGGCCAGCACTATGGCGCCTGCGCCAAACGCCACGGCCAGCACGATAAGCGCTGTGCCTATAAACGCCAATGAAAAGTCCGCATCGCGCAACAGCAGGAAAACGCCCGCAGCAACCAATGCTGCCGCAATAAGCGCCGATGCAACAACGGCGGCCTTGCGCCAAAGCGAGCCACTTCGGCGGGCCTGCTGCTGCGCTGCCGAATCGGATGCCGCTTCGAATTCTGCCTGGGAGCGATTGGCTGCTTCAAGCGCAGCATCCACGGCGCGGTCGAGCTTGGCGTGCTTGGCTTCCAGTTCATCCAGGGCATCACGTAGGCGGTACTCTTCTGCAGGATCAAGTGCCGCAAGGGCAAGCAGCTCTTCGGTGGGAGCCGCCTCTTCGGCAGGCTGCATGGGCACGGCCATGGCAGTGCGGGCCTGCTCTAAATCAGCATCGAGTTTTTCCACCTGAGCAGCAGCGGTTTTCAGCGACTCAATTTGATTGTTGAGCGCGAGTGTTTCCTGACTCAGCGCCTGGCGCTTTGCGCGCAAGTTTGCCAGCTGCTTTTGCTGAGCGCGCAGGCTATCAGCTTCTTCGCGGCCAATATGCACCTGCTCGCGCAAGCGCTCCATTTCGGCGTTTAGGTTAGGAATGGAGTTGGGATATTGGGCCGATCGCGAAAGCGCCTGGCGGATGCGCTCTTCCACCCGGTCCAGTGCATGGGCGGGCGAAGAAGGCGTGCCGGCGCCTGCGGTAAGCAAGTGCGCGGTGATTTCGTTATGGCCATCAAGCCCCATTAGCTCATCGCTGGTTAGGGCAAACATGGTTTGGTAAGTTTGCTGATCGATGTCGTCCAGAAAGCCCTCGGGCGCATTTACGCCATCGGCATTGCGAGCGCGCTTCAGCTCTAAAACGGAGTTGTCGGACTTGCGGAAAAACAAGCTACCCACGCGATGGGCCCCTTCGGGGCGATAGGGGTTGTTTGCCCCGCGCGCCGAAGGCCAGCCAAACAACACGCCTTTAATGAGCTCGTTGAGCGTGGTTTTGCCTGCTTCGTTTGGACCATACACCACGTTGAGGCCGGGCCCAAAAGGCCCCACAACGGCATTGGAAAACTTGCCAAAGCTGGTCATTTTCACATGCTCAAGGTAGCTTTGGCGCTGCTGGGTAGGTGCTGCATCAGCGAGGCCGACGGGCTGGTTGGCCGCCGCGCCTACACCCATGCCAGCAAGTTGGGCAGCGGGGCCCGAAGGGCTGGCATGCGAACCGGGAAGAGTAGACTCGGAGTCGGCAAGCTCAAAGCCGGCGGGCTGCGCCGTGTCTATCTTTGGCAGGGAAAGAAGCTTTTTGCGCTTTTCCTTCTTGCTCATCGCGCAGCCTCCTTCCCCAATAGGTCGAGCACCAGTGTTTCGGCATCATCGCAAATGCCCTCAAAGTCGGAACGTAGCGCCTTTGGAAGGGCAAGATTACGCTCGTAGAATTCCTGCTCCAGCTCAAAAGCCGAAGAACTATCACTGCGCAGGGCGTCCATCTGCTCTAAGCAAACAGCAGGGAACAACCCCTCCGCACGCAACGCTTCCTTATCTTGCAAAGCCTGGGTTTCGCCAACAATCGCGTCGATGAAGAAGAACGGATAGGAATCGTTGATGGCCGTGCGCAAATCTTCCATCACGGATTCTTGCAAAATGTTGTGCAGGGCGGTGCGGCCGGTTAGAATCACGCGAAATATCATGCGCTGGCAGCCTGAATTGGCATTGGCAGCGAACTGCGCTTCGGTTATGCGCTGCTGCACTTCGGCAACGGTTTTGCAGGCCGAGACGCCAACGCGAATACGCTGCCACTCCACCTGCTCGGTCGCAATGAAATCAACCTTGTTGGGCGCACCTTCGCTAAGCGTCACCTTCAGCGCACCATGCATGCCCGTTTCCCACGTGCCGCGGCCTTGCGGGCTGCCGGCAAATGCGATGCGCGGGTTTTCTGGGCTGGGCAGCAGCCTGGTTTGGTGAATATGGCCGCAAGCCCAATAATCCACATCACGCGCCAGTAAATCGGCAGGGTTAGCCGGCGAGCGCGTAGGGTCAATGTCTAAGCCGGTATGCAAGATCCCGACCATAAACGGAGCCTGTTTGCCCAGTTCACGTGCTGCTGTTTCACGTGAAATACCCGCCGAAACGTCTACGTTCGAAGGCCATGCCTGGTTGTAATACCCGCGCCCACCAATTAAAGCCAGGGGCTGGCCATCGCGCTCAAAGCACGCAAATTCAGGGCCTTCGGCACCTAGCAAATGGGTATTAGGCGGCAGCATTCCAAAGTCGTTGTTCCATGAGGTAAACGGGTCGTGATTGCCGTTGATGAAATACACGGGAATGCCGGCTTCGTCCAATCGGCGCAGCCCGGCCACAAACACCGAAAAGTCGGCATACGAGGGGCGCGTATCGTCAAAGCTATCGCCCGCGATAACCACAAAGTCCACCTGGTTTTCGATGGCGGCATCCACTACTCGCTCATAGGCACTAGGTATTGCGCGCAGCAGCGTATCGGCCCACTGCGGCGAAAGCGCACGGAGGCCTTTAAAAGGCGCACCAAGGTGCAGGTCGGCTGCATGTATGAAAGTCACACTTTGCATTGCGCCCCTTTGCTGCGCTTGGGTTTATTGGAATTTCGAGTCGTCGAAATGGTTGGTGAACTTAGTGAACTCGGGAATGAACGTGAGTTTGATATCACGCGTGGGGCCCGAACGGTTCTTGGCCACGATGAGCTCGGCCACGCCCCAGTCCGGGCGATTGTCCGATTCAGCCTCGGCTTCGCTGGTGCTTCGGTCGATGAACATAACGATGTCGGCGTCCTGCTCGATAGAGCCCGATTCACGCAGGTCGGAAAGCATGGGGCGTTTATCGGTACGCGATTCAACGCCACGGGAAAGCTGCGAAAGCGCAATGATGGGCACGTTTAGTTCCTTGGCCAAAACCTTAAGGCCTCGGGAAATTTCGGCAACTTCGACGGCACGGTTATTGGGATGCGGGATAACCGGCTGCATCAGCTGCAGGTAGTCAACAATAATCAAGCCCTTTTCCTTGTTGCGCATCATGCGGCGCGCCTTGGTGCGCAGCTCAACAATAGAAAGGCCAGCGGAATCGTCTACATACAGTTCGCAGTTGGAAAGCTCGCCTGAAGACTGCACAATCTGGCTCCAGTCGCTATCGGTAAGCATACCGTTGCGCATTTTGGAAAGCGGCAAGCTGGCTTCGGCGGCAAGCAAGCGTTGGGTAATTTCACTGGAGCTCATTTCCAAGCTAAAGAAAGCTACGGGCGAGCCCTGTTTTGCGGCATTGGCGGCCAGGTTCATGGCAAACGAGGTTTTACCAACAGCAGGGCGCGCCGCCAAGATAATAAGGTTGCCGGGGCGCAAGCCGCAAAACAGCTTGTCCACATCAAGAAAACCGGTAGGTACGCCATGCATGGTGCCTTCGCGGTTGCCCAATTCGGCGATTTCCTCGTTAGCGGCAATAAGCAAATCTTGGATGGTGCTAAACGTCGAATTCACCGTTTGTTCGGTAACGCCAAACAGCGCCGCCTCCGATTCGGAAATGAGTTCCTTGGGGTCGGCCGGAGAATCATAGGCGAGCGAAGTTATTTTTGCCGCGGAGAGCAACAAGTCGCGGCGAATCGCATCACGGGCAACGATTTCAGCATGATGAGGCCAGCTGGTAGGAGCTAGCGTATTGCTTATCAGTTCAGAGATGTAAGGCTGTCCGCCCACCGCCTCAAGCTGGCCGGCAGCACGAAGATTGTCCACCACCGAAACCGGATCGATAAGAATCGAGCGCGCGTTCATATCGCGCATAGTTTCGAAAATAATCCTATGAGCAGGACGGAAGAAGCTCTCGGGCTTCAGGCGAAGGGAAACCTCTTCGAACACGCTGCCGGGCAAAAGACAGGCAGAAAGCACTGTTTTTTCAGCTTCGATGTTCTGCGGCAGTTGCTTGCGCTCTTCAGCCGCTTGGTTCACCTCTGGCATCTGCCCGTCTCCTTCGATAATCTGCACCCGTTGGTGCGTGGTTTCGTTTCCCCATGATAGCAGCCAAAAAACCAGGAGCGGCAGGGCTTTGCTCTTCTATCTTTTAAGCTACGCAAAATTGCAAGCAAATGAAAAGGGCCACCAGACGGTGGCCCTTAAAAAGCAGTTAGGCTCAAGAAAGCGCTTATTCAGCAGCTTCTTCGGTTGCCTCTTCTACTGCAGCTTCAGCTTCAGCCTCAGCAGCAGGTGCTTCCTCGGCAGCCTCAGCTTCGGCAGGAGCGTTGAAGGTAGCTTCATCGCCAACCAAAACGGTGAGGTTAGCCTTGATATCGCGGTACAAGGAAACAGCAACGGTGTGCTCGCCTGCGGTCTTGATGGCGTTCTTGATCTCGATGCGACGACGATCAAGTTCCACGTTGGCCTGAGCGGCAACAGCCTCTGCAACCATCTGAGTGGTTACAGAACCGAAGAGGATGCCCTCTTCGCCCACGCGAGCTTCAACCTTGAAGGTTACAGGCTCGAGTGCGGCCTTAGTTGCGTTAGCCTCAGCAATACGCTTTTCCTCGCGAGCAGCAATGTTGTGCTTGCGCTGCTCGAGCTGCTTCAGATTGCCCTTGGTAGCAAGAATAGCCTTGCCCTGGGGAAGCAGGTAGTTGTTAGCAAAGCCGGGAGCGACCTCTACTACGTCGCCTTCGCCGCCCTTGTTCTTTACTTCTTCAAGAAGGATAACTTTCATTCCATCCTCCTCTTAACGATTGCGACGGTCGCCGCGGCCAGAAACAGCAGGCACTGCGTAAGGCATAAGAGCCATTTCGCGTGCGCGCTTTACAGCGTTGGCGATATCGCGCTGGTGCTGGGTGCAAGCGCCCGTAACACGGCGGGGCTTGATTTTCCCACGATCGGTAACATACTTGCGCAGCATCTGAGTGTCTTTGTAATCGACATATTCTGCGTGGTCCTTGCAGAACTGGCAATACTTTCGACGAGGCTGCTTTGCGTAGTCAGACATGTAAACCTCTTTCGAATGATTAGAACGGGATGTTTTCGTCGTAGATAGAGGCATCCACTGCAGGAGCGGCCATAGGTGCGGCGGCAGGTGCAGCCATGGAAGCAGCCGGCGCAGGAGCAGCAGGTGCGCTGTTCTGGTTGCGGCTGGTCATGAATTCGATCTCGTCAACGATGACTTCGATCTTGCTGCGCTTCTGGCCGTCGCGCTCCCACTGGCTCCAACGAAGCTTACCTTCGATGGCAACCTTGCTTCCCTTGGAAAGGAAGCGGGAAACGCTCTGTGCGCGAGCACCAAACATAGTGCAGTCGATGAAATTCGGGTAGTCTTCCCACTCGCCCGTCTGCTGGTTTTTGCGGCGATCGTTTACTGCAACACCGAAACCAAGCACCGGCATGCCACTTGCGGTGGAACGCAGGTCGGGGTCACGGGTAAGATTTCCGCTGATTACAACTCGATTGATGCTCATAACAAACCTCTTTCGTAGTGCGAACTTCCCGTTCGCCTTTTTTGATTTCCAAACAAATAATTAGTCACGATCGGTGCGTGCAACGATCATGTGGCGTACTACAGCATCGTTGATGCGCAGAACGCGGTCGAGCTCAGCAATGTTGGTGGGCTCAGCATGGAAATCGATAAGGGTGTAATCACCGTCAGTCAAACCGTTGACTTCGTAAGCGAGCTTGCGCTTACCCCAGTTGTCAACATTGTCGACGACACCGTTACCTTCTGCGAGGGCGGTCTCGATGCGCTTCATAACAGCGATGCGAGATTCTTCGTCGATGGACGGAGCTACAAAGTACAAGAGTTCATAAGCCTTCATCAGTTCACCTCCTCTGGACTTACGGCTTCGGGCGATAAAGGAAACCCCGAAGCAGGATTAGCCTTTGTAAGATACCAAACGCATACGCCCTAAGCAATTGATGAGGGCTATGAGCTCACGGTTTGCACACATCACACTCACCATCGGTTGCCATGCAACGCCATCCTAGCGCGGCAATCTTAATTTTTTTGGAAAGAAATGCGAAAGCAATTCCAAAATTTTGCGAAAGTTTGTCAAAAACAATTCGAATTTTTGTCCAAAATAGCAAGAACCCGCAGCGATTGTCGCAGCGGGTTCCTTTTGCGTTTAGCTATTTTGCAGGTGCGAGGCTTATTCTGCGGGCTTTTCTTCTGCGGGGTCGTCGTCTTCAGCCTGGGCCTCTGCGGCAGCAGCCTCTTCGGCCTTAGCCTGCTCAACGGGGTCGAGAGAGCTTTCAACTTCAAGCTCGAGCTTCAGCTTTTCCATAAAGTTGGGAGCGGTGCCAACATACATGATGTCGCGGCTGATACCGGAATCGTCGTACAAATAGCCGAATGCGTATGCCTCCTCTTCACCAGGCAAACCGCCTTCGGCGATAAGAGCGTCAACCGGGCCATCGTCGGAATCAAGATAGCCGTCGTAGCAGAAGGCGTAAGCCGTGGCACCACGAGCACCCTGAACTTCCTTGCGAGCCTTCAAAAAGCACTCCTCCACCGTATCGGCGGGGTGAGTTTCAATGAAGAGGTTTTCTTTAACCGCCAGGCCGGTAAAGGGAACAACCACTTCGCCCGCTTCCATCTTGTCGGCAGCTTCGTTGAGCACCGAAACGATAACGGTTTTCAAAACGTCGTCGATGTCGTCGACAGGCATATCGTTTTCGGGATCCACCACGCGTTCAGCCATGGGTACCTCCTAGTTCGTTGTCCAATGTTACGAAGTGTAACGTTCGTAGCCCCATATTGCGAGCAACCATCCGTCAACGGAAATGATCGAGCGCAACTGCCGCCGTTCTTTCTGCCTGGGGCGGAGGGCATTGTCCAGTTCGGGCTTCGCCTTTTTCGCTTTTCAAAGAATTGAGGCTTAACAAGATGGAGGCTGGGCGGAATGCCCAGTTGAAGAGCTGGACGAAACAGCGAGCGGGATTCTGGCGAGTGCAGATGGGGTAAAAGAGGGAGGCATTGGCCTTCGTGCCATGCCGACCGATTGAACCCCAGCTGTGCCGCCAGAATCCCGCGCAGCGTCATCGCGTCTCAAACGAAAAAAACGCCGCCCCGTCAGGGCGGCGTAATCAACCTGGCGGAAGGGGAGGGATTTGAACCCTCGTTACCCGGGTTACGGGTAAAACGGTTTTCGAGACCGCCGCATTCAGCCGCTCTGCCACCCTTCCGAATATGTAAAGGCCGCAAAGTTGGGCCCTGAAAAAGAAAGCGCCCTAACGAGCGCTTCCGAAAAATCACTGGCGGAGAGATGGGGATTCGAACCCCAGATACGCTTGTGGCGTATACACGATTTCCAATCGTGCTCCTTAAGCCAGACTCGGACATCTCTCCAGCTGCATCGCTTCTCGCGCATGCAAGGGTGTACTTTACACCAATTCAGTACCGACTGACAAGAGAGAAATATCCATCTTCCGACAAGATCTTCAAGGGAACGTCAAACAGGCTGGACACGGTATCGCTCGTAAGCGCCTGCTCCTTGGGAAGGTCGCCAAAAAGCGTGCCCTCTTTGATCATTACCACACGTTCGATTTCGGGAATGATGTCTTCGGGATAATGAGTAACCAAGATGATGGATTTGCCCGCGGCCACCAAGTCGCGCATAGCCTTACGCACGAAATACATGCCTTCGGGGTCGAGCGAAGTAGTGGGCTCGTCGAACACCAGCACCTCTGGATCGTGAATGATCGCGCGCGCAATCAACACGCGCCGTGCTTGACCGCTGGAAAGCGTCATAACATCGCGGTTGGCAATGTCGCCAATTCCCAAAAACTCAAGGGCGGCCATAGCCTTGGCCTTGCCCGACTCCGACATTTTGCGGCGATGCGGCACGCCTAAAGTGCCGTACAAACCGCCGTATACCAACTCAACGGCCGGCAAGTGCACGGTAATCTGATCCTGCATCGTGGCCGAAACCACGCCCAGGCATTTCTTTACTTCTTCAAGCGTAGCCAATGCCTTGCCTTTGAACAGCACAGGCGGCTCATCGCGATGCAGCGGGAATGCTTCGCGGGTAATAAGGTGAATAAACGTGCTTTTACCCGCGCCGTTGGGCCCGATAAGCGCAATGCTCTCGCCCTGATTCAAGGTGAAGTCGTCGATGTGCAAAATCTCTTTGCCCTCGCGACGCACCACAGCATCGTGCAAAACAAGTAGGGGCGGCAGCGATGTTTCCATGTTCAACCTCTTCCTATAAAACCAAGGCCACCCCAAAAAGGAGCGGCCTTGCAAAATGCCTTGTAGCTATTCTAGCGCAGTGACTAGTTACCCGAGTTGGAGCTATTGGAGTTGGACTCAGAGCTGTTCGAAGAGCTAGAGCTGCTGGAATCCGAGCTGGAGCTGCTGGTGTCGGAGCTAGAGCTGCTATCGGTAGAAGTGCTATCAGTGCTGGTCTGATACTTGGTCATGTCCAGGTTGTACGGCACGTTGGAAGGCATGTCGTTGTTCTGGATGTCGGCCTGGCTCTTGTATTCGCTGAACCAGTTGGAATAAGCAGTGGACTCGTTCTGGCTCTTCACGATGTTGGTCATGTAATCAACAATCTCGCTGGGGAAAGCGCTAAGCGAGGTTGCATTGCCATCGCAGGTGAGCGTGTCGGTGCACTTGATAATGTGAATGCCGTAATCGCTGGTTACCAAACCGGAAACCTGGCCAACCGAAAGATTGGAGAGGGCATCGGTGTATTCGGTAACAAAGTTGTTGATGCAGTCCCAACCTACGTTGCCACCGTCAGAAGCGGAGCCGGTGTCGGTGGAGTACTGCTTTGCAGCCTCGGCAAAATCAAGCGTACCAGCGTTGATCTGGTCAAGAACTTCCTGGGCCTTTTCGGTATCGCTGGAAGCAAACAGGATGTGCGAGCTCTTCTTTGCACCGTTGAACATGCTGTAGTACGTGTTGATCATCTTCAGTACCGAAGCGTCATCTGCGGTAGCAGAATCGCCGGCAACCGCGCTTTCGAGCTTCTGGTCACGCAGACTTGCCTCAACAGATTCGCGGTACTGGTCTTCAGAAAGGCCAGCGCTGGAAAGTGCCTTCTTCCAAGCATCGTCGGAATCATAGTTGGACTTAACGTTGTTGATTTCGGAGTCAACATCGGAGCTTTCAACAGAAATGCCCTTTTCGTCGGCAGCCTGCTTCTTCAACTCGATTTCAACGTAGTAATTGATTACCTGGTCGCGCACAGTGGAAGGCTCAAAGGAATTCTGGCTCATCCAGTTGCCCCAGTCGTCATCACTCGTAAGCTCGGAGCTGGTGCGGAAATCCTGAATGTACTTGGTAATGGTGTCTTCCTGAATTTCAACACCGTTTACGGTAGCCGCTACACCGCCGGTGTAGCCATAGTTGGTGCCGCCACAGCCGGTAAGCGCCAAGCAACATGCAGCCGAAAGACCAACAACTGAAATCTTGCGAAGAAGAGCTCCGTGTTTCATGAATATTCCCTTGCTTTCTTTTAGGTATGCACGCCTTACAAACGAACAGGCGCACCGATGGGTATTTTTGCACAAGGGGAATTTTCGGCGCGCACGCGCACAATTTGCCCACGCAATACCGCAGGTTAACCACAAGCCCTCCATAAAAGAAGCCGCCCGAAGGCGGCTTCCGCAGGTTTTGCTTTTAAATTCGCAATTCACCTAACTATTTATTCTTGGCTTCCTTGCGGCGCTGGGTGGCGGAAAGGGTGCGCTTACGCAGGCGGATGGAAACAGGCGTTACCTCAACCAGCTCGTCATCCTCGATGTACTCGAGCGCTTCTTCAAGCGTGAAAGTAATGGGAGGCGTAAGGCTGATGGCCTTATCTGCGCCGGAAGAGCGCTGATTGCCCAGCTGCTTGGCCTTGGCAACGTTTACCACCATGTCGCCTTCCTTGGCCGACTCGCCAACGATCATGCCCTCATAGCAATCCTCGCCAGGCCCAATGAACAGCTTGCCGCGTTCTTGCAGCGTGTCGAGTGCATAAGCAACCGACTTTTCGGTTGCCATAGCAATCATGCAACCGTTTTTGCGGCCAACCATTTCACCCGAATACGGGCCGTACTCGCGGAAGTGGTGGAACAGAACCGCTTCGCCATGAGTGGCATTCAAAATCTTGGTTTTCAGACCCATGGTGCCGCGGGAAGGAATCTTGAAAGTGAGGTGCGTCATGCTCTCATCGGAATTCATGTCTTCCATAATGCCGCCGGCGGTGCCCATAACCTCAATGGCCTTACCAGAATAATCGTTGGGAACGTCGATGGTTGCTTCCTCGATGGGCTCGAGCTTGTTGCCGGCATCGTCGGTCTTGTACACAACCTGCGGGCGGCCTACCTGGAATTCAAAGCCCTCGCGACGCATGGTTTCCATCAAAACAGAAAGATGCAGAACACCACGGCCAGCAACACGTACGCCCGACTTGTCTTCAAGCTCTTCGATACGCATGGAAATGTTGCTTTCCTTTTCGCGCATCAGGCGCTCCTTCAGCTGACGGGCGCCAACAATTTCGCCTTCGCGGCCAACCAACGGGCTAGAAGATGCCTCGAACACAACTGCCATAGTGGGCTCTTCAACAGCCAACGGCTCCATTTCGATGGGGTTTTCGGGGTCGGTGATAACGTCACCGATGTCGGCTTGCTCGATGCCGATAACAGCAACGATGTCGCCCGCACTTGCCTGGGGCACTTCAGCCTTACCTAGATTTTCGAAGGTATACACCTTGCGAATCTGAGCGTTGTAACGCTCGCCGCTGGGCTGAATTACCAGCACCTGTTCCTTTTCATGGATGGTGCCACTCTGCAAACGGCCGATACCGATACGACCTTCATAGCTGCTGTGATCGACCGTGCAAACCTGCAAGGCAACAGGGCCGTCAACGTCAGCCTCGGGGCAAGGAATTTCCTTCAAGATGGTATCCAGCAGGGGGACCATATCCATGTTGTCGTCGTTTGCATCGTAGCGGGCATAGCCGTTAACAGCAGAAGCGTACACAACAGGGAAATCCAACTGCTCGTCGGTAGCGCCAAGCTCAACCATAAGGTCGAATACCTTGTCCACCGCACCATCGGGGTCGGCGTTGGGGCGGTCGATCTTGTTAACAACCACAACAATGCGCAGGCCGCGCTCCAGGGCATGGGAAAGAACAAAGCGCGTCTGAGGCTTGGGACCTTCGTATGCGTCGACAATAAGAAGGGCACCATCGGCCATGTTCAAAACGCGCTCCACCTCGCCGCCAAAGTCGGCGTGGCCAGGGGTGTCAATAACGTTGATCTTCGTATCTTTGTAATGAATGGAAATATTCTTGGACAGAATGGTGATGCCGCGCTCGCGCTCCTGGTCGTTGGAGTCCAAAACGCGCTCGGCAACTTCCTGGTTTTCGCGGAATACGTGCGAAGACCAAAGCAGACGGTCTACCAGGGTGGTTTTACCGTGGTCAACGTGCGCGATGATGGCAACGTTGCGAATGTTTTCCTGTTTCATTCCTTCTTCTTTCCTCTTGCCAATGCGGCCTTTTCAAAATAAAAAGGGCCGTCCGCAGGACGACCCGAAAATTCGTGGTGGAGCATAGGGGGATCGAACCCCTGACCTCAGGCTTGCAAAGCCCGCGCTCTCCCAGCTGAGCTAATGCCCCACATTGGTTGTGCTGCGATTTCGAAATTATCAATAAACGCTCCACCGGCAAACTCGGCTCACGGTGGAGCGTTTATCAGTAAAAAATGGTGGGCCCAAGCAGATTTGAACTGCTGACCTCACGCTTATCAGGCGTGCGCTCTAACCAACTGAGCTATGGGCCCGAAATCGCGCTCAATTAATATACTTTCCACCACCCCTCGGGTCAAGGACTAATTTCACATTTATGGAAAAAGATTCGTTCCACGTGAAACAGAACTCACCCAATCTGGTGTTTTACGGCAGTGCACAAAAGAAGAGCCCGGGTTGCCCCGAGCTCTTCAAGCGCTAATTACTAGCAGTGCGGAAAACTATTCGGTTTCGTTTTCTGCTTCATCAGAGCCGGCTTCCGCTTCAGCAGAACCCTCTTCTTCCTTCTTATCGGAAGTAGACTTGGCAACGGCAGAAACCTTGTCCTTGCCCGAAACGTTCATAATGTGCACGCCCTGCGTAGAACGACCGAGCTGCGAAACGCCGGATACAGGGGTTCGAACCACAACGCCTTCTTCGGTGATGATCATGATCTCGTCGTCTTCTTCGACAATCTTCATGGCCGCCAGCTGACCCTTCTTATCGGTCATGGTGATGGTGAACACACCCTGGCCACCACGATGGTGCGAAGGATATTCCTCTACCGAAGTGCGCTTGCCGTAGCCGAGTTCGGTGATAACCAGCAGGTCGGTTTCGGGGCGGGCAATTTCCATACCCAGCACGCGAGCATCGCCGTTGACGGTCATGCCTCGAACGCCCATGGTGTCGCGGCCCATGGCGCGAACTTCGCCTTCCTCCCACATGATTGCCTTGCCGGCGCTGGAAACCATCATTACCTTTTCACCTTCAGCAACTCGCTGAACGCTAATGAGGGCGTCATTTTCTTTGAGGTTGATAGCGCGCAGACCGTCGCGACGCGTACGGTCGTACAAAGCCATGGAGGTTTTCTTAACCATGCCGTGGCTGGTGGCAAACATCAGGTACTCGTCTTCAGGGAAGTCCTTCGTGGCGATAACCGCGGCGATGGTTTCGCCCTTTTCAAGCGAAAGCAGGTTAACGATGGCAGTACCGCGAGCATGGCGGCTAGCCTCGGGAACCTCGTATGCCTTCAGGCGGTACACCTTGCCAAACGAGCTGAAGAACAACAGGTAAGCGTGCGTGCTAGAAATAAACAGGTGCTCTACGAAGTCTTCTTCCTTCAGGTTCACGCCCTGCATGCCCTTGCCGCCGCGCTTCTGCTGACGATAGGTGTCTACCGGCAGGCGCTTTACGTAACCGGCCTTGGTTACCGTAATGGCAACTTCTTCTTCGGCGATAAGGTCTTCGATATCAAGGTCTTTAGCCATGTCGGAAATTGCGGTAAGGCGCTTGGTAGCGTACTTTTCCTTGATTTCCGTCAACTCTTCTTTAATAACCTGCTTAACCAGGTCTTTGTCGGAAAGAAGGCGCTTGTAGTAGTCGATGCGCTCGCGCAGTTCCTTCAATTCCTCTTCAATCTTGCCGCGTTCCAAGCCGGTGAGGCGACGCAGCTTCATTTCAAGGATGGCCTCCGACTGCTTTTCGGAAAGCTTGAAGCGCTCCATCAAGGTGTCTTTGGCTTCACGGTCGGTTTCGGAAGCGCGGATGATTTGGATAACCTCATCGATGTTATCCAGAGCAATTACGAAGCCCTCCAAAATATGGGCGCGGGCTTCAGCCTTGGCAAGGTCGTAACGAGTACGACGCTCTACTACTTCTTCCTGGTGAAGGATGTAGTAGTGCAGCATTTCCTTCAGGGAAAGCACACGCGGCACGCCGTTAACCAGGGCGAGCATATTGCAACCAAAACCAACCTGCAGCTGGGTGTGCTTATACAGCTTGTTCAGCACAACCTGCGGAATGGCGCTCTGCTTGAGCTCAATGATGATGTCAATGCCATGACGGTCGGCGCCGTCATGCACGTTAGAAATTTCGGGCAGCTTCTTATCGCGAATAAGATCAGCGATCTTCTTCAGCAGATTGGTGCGGTTTACCTGGTAGGGAATCTCGGAAATTACGATGGAATACCTACCGTTTTTACCCTCTTCAATACGAGCGGTAGAGCGGATGGTAAGGCTGCCGCGGCCGGTTTCGTAGGCCTCGCGAATGCCCTTGCGGCCCATAATCTGACCACCAGTGGGGAAGTCGGGGCCGGGCATTACCGTCATAAGGTCGTCAACCGTGCAATCGGGGTTGTCGAGCATCATGCAGGTAGCGTCAATGGCTTCGCCCAGGTTATGGGGCGGAATGTTGGTAGCCATACCAACAGCAATACCTGAAGATCCGTTTACCAGCAGGTTGGGGAATCGCGAAGGCAAAACCACCGGCTCCTGCAGGCTTTCATCGTAGTTAGGCTGGAAGTCGACGGTTTCTTTGTCCAGGTCGCGCAGCAATTCCATTGCGGGCTTGTCCAAGCGGGCCTCGGTATAACGCATTGCAGCGGCCGAGTCGCCGTCGATGGAACCAAAGTTGCCATGACCGTCAACCAGCGGCACGCGCATGCTAAACGGCTGAGCCAAACGAACCATGGTGTCGTAAACAGCAGAGTCGCCATGCGGATGGTACTTACCAATAACGTCACCAACCGTACGTGCCGACTTAGCGTGCGGGCGCTTGGGCGTGATGCCGCTTTCGTTCATCGCATACAGAATACGGCGATGAACCGGCTTTAGGCCGTCGCGCACATCGGGCAACGCACGAGAAACAATAACGCTCATCGAATACTCGAGGAACGAGGTGCGCATTTCCTTGGAAAGCTCAGCGGGCAAGACGTTGGCCGCAGCTGCTGCCACTGCCTCTTCTTCCTGCTCATTTGCTTCGTTCATATCTTCTGCCACGAAGTCTCCTTCTTTCGTGTTGCTTCAAAATAAGGTGCGCAATTGCGCACGTAAGCCCTAATTGCGGGCGGTGGTTTTAGAAGTCAAGGAAGCGAACGTCTTGTGCGTGCTTCTGAATGAATTCCTTGCGGGGCTCAACCTGATCGCCCATGAGCTCGCTTACCACACGCTCGGCTTCGGCGGCGTCTTCGATGCTCACCTGAAGAAGGGTGCGGCTGGTGGGCTCCATAGTGGTTTCCCACAGCTGCTCGGGGTCCATTTCGCCCAAACCCTTGTAGCGCTGCAGCGAAATGCTGTCGCGATCGGGGATTTCAGCCAAACGGGCATTGAGCGCTTCATCGTTGAAGATGTATTCCAGCTTCTTGCCGCCCTTTTTCTTCAAACCGTACAGCGGAGGCTGGGCGATATAGATGTAGCCGCGCTGGATGAGCTCGGGCATATAGCGGTAGAAGAACGTGAGCAGCAAGATGCGGATATGGGCGCCGTCAACATCGGCATCGGTCATGATGATGATGCGATGGTAGCGAGCAGCATCTGCATTGAAGTCTTCGCCAATGTTGGTGCCAATGGCGGTAATGAGCGAAGAGATGGTGTCGGAAGAAAGCGAGCGGTTAAGACCGGCGCGCTCTACGTTTAGAATCTTGCCGCGCAGGGGCATGATGGCCTGATACTTACGGTCGCGAGCCTGCTTGGCCGAGCCACCTGCGGAATCGCCCTCAACAATGAAGATTTCGGAATCGGCAGGGTTTTTGCTCGAACAGTCGGCCAGCTTACCAGGCAGGCTAAACGAATCCAAAACGCCCTTGCGACGCGTCATTTCGCGAGCTTTGCGAGCAGCTTCGCGAGCCTTCAGTGCCTGAGAAGCCTTAGAGATGATTTTCTTTGCCGGAGCAGGGTTTTCTTCTAAGAATTCAGCCAAGCCCTTGGTTACAGCAGTCTGAACCAAGCCACGCATTTCGGTGTTGCCCAGCTTGCCCTTGGTCTGGCCCTCAAACTGCGGATCGCGCAGCTTAACGGAAACAACGGCAGCCAAACCTTCGCGCGTGTCTTCACCAGAAAGGTTGCTTTCCTTTTCTTTCAGCAAGCCTTTGCCGCGCGCGTACTCATTGATGGTACGGGTAACACCCTGCTTAAAGCCATCGAGATGGGTGCCGCCGTCGATAGTGTGGATATTGTTGGCAAACGAAAGCACGCTGTTGGTGGTGTAAGAGCTGGTCCACTGCATGGCAACTTCAACCATGCCGTCTTCGTTTTCCGCCTCAAAATAAATGGGGGTGGTGTTGAGAATTTCCTTGTCGGTGTTCAGGAACTTCACGAAGTCCTGCAATCCACCTTCGGCCAGGAAGGTTTCGGTGTGAGGCTTGCCGTCTTCCACCATGCGCTCGTCGGTAAGCGAAATGCGCAGGCCCTTGTTCAAGAACGACATCTCGCGGAAGCGCGTCTTCAGCGTGTCGAAATCATATACGGTGGTTTCACGGAAAATTTCAGCATCAGGCCAGAAGGTAACGGTGGTGCCGGTTTCTTCAGAAGTGCCAATCTCATGCAGCTTTTCCTTGGTTTTGCCATGGTCGAAGGAAATCTCGTATTCCTTGCCATCGCGGCGAACCTGAACAACAACACGGGTGGAAAGCGCGTTTACAACCGAAACGCCTACACCATGCAGGCCGCCAGAAACCTTGTAACCTTCGCCGCCGAACTTACCGCCTGCATGCAGGATGGTAAGAACAACTTCTACCGTAGGGATTTTTTCCTTCGGGTGAAGGTCGACAGGAATACCACGGCCGTTGTCTACAACCGTGATGGAATTATCTTCATGGATGGTAACTTCGATGTGCGTGCAATAACCCGCAAGAGCTTCGTCTACTGCGTTATCAACAACCTCGTACACCAAATGGTGAAGGCCGCGCGGACCAGTGGAGCCGATATACATACCAGGGCGCTTGCGTACCGCTTCCAAGCCTTCCAGGATTTGGATGTCCTGGCCGCTATAATTGGATTCGTTTGAAGCCACGTATCTCCTCCTCTTTCATGAGCAGTTAAGCAGGTGCTTTTGCCTGCTTGCGAGGGATTTCTAAACTTCAATATTGTAGCAGAATTAGCACTACATACCGCCCCGCAAATGCGTGTTTAAGGCTATTCAGGCCGTTTCTGCGCGGGGATTCCACACCTTTTTGGGAAATTTTTACTTAGAAAGCTTTTCTCGGCGTTTTGAAGCCGTCATAGCGGCCCTAAACGAATCGCGCAAGCGCTCATCTTCCACTTCACCCACCACAGCCTCGATGCGCTGCTGTTCCTCGTCGGTAAGTTCAGGCAACGAAGTGGCCTCTTCGGTTGGCTTGCCCAACCCATCAACATAGGGGTGCTTCTTCAAGTACTCGCCTTTAGAAATGCGAATCTCAAACGCGTCTATTACCAACTTGAAATTCTCTCGGTATTTCAGCCGAATAAGCTCGCGCTGGGCATTCAACTCAGCTGCAATAGTGGAATTATCCACATATACAACCAGGTCACGCGCACCTTCAACAATCTTGCTACGCATGAGGTAGACGGAGTTCACGTGGGAAAGAATGAACTTGTCGGTTACTTCGCCAAATTGGGAATAGGACTTTTTTATATGCCTATCCAACATAATGCGGCGCCGAGTTTCTTCGGGCATACGCGCACCCAAGTAGTTCATCAACCGGCCTGATACATGTCGTAGGGCGTTGTCTCGATTGTTTTTTGCGTCAAGCGCGCGAAATGGATCGGAAAGCGACCTGGTATCTTCTTTGCTAGGCATAGCTTCCCTCCCCTATCTGCACAATTTGGGCGCCAAGATATTCAGCCCGATCGAGCACTTCGGCATTGGTTGCCGTGATGAACGTTTGCACTTCACCTGAAATAAGGGAAAACAATGCCTCGCGGCGCGCACCATCAAGCTCGCTCATAACATCATCAAGCAGAAGCACCGGTGTTTGGCCAAGCTTATCGCGGATAAGCTGCACTTCGGCCATTTTATACGCCAACACCAACGACCGCTGCTGCCCTTGCGAAGCAAAATCATGCGCATTGCGGCCGTTTAAGTAAAACTCGATGCGGTCAAGCTGCGGGCCCTGCAAACACACGCGGCGCTCATGCTCTTTTTCAGAATCGGCCACCATTGCACCCATAAGCGCTTCTTGGGCATCTTCCCTGGTAGCAGGCTCAAGGTTGGGAAAGCGCGAAGGATCAACATCATGGCGTGCCCAAGATGGAATATAAGCCAATTCCACTTCTTCGCTACCGCCAGAAATCTGCGCATACGCGCTTTTCAAATAAGGGGTAAGCGCAGCCAGTAGCTCGCAACGTAGGTGGAAAAGCTGCGAGCCAATTGCGGCAAGTACCTCGTTGATGCTCTGAAGATACAGCGGTTGGGCTCCCTCTTTAAGCAGCCGATTCTTTTGACGAAGCATCTTTTCGTAATCGCGGCGCACCTGTTGGTAATTAGCACTTAGCTGCGCTCCCAAGGCATCAGCTTGCGAGCGCCTAGGTGCCTGGCTGCCTTTCACCAAATCAAGGTCTTCCGGGGAAAACAACACCGAAGGCAACAAGCCACGTAAATCGCGAGGGCGCTTCTTTTTCCCATTTAAGAAATACTCACGCGAATCTGATGAAACTCGCAGTTCAACATCTAGTTCCCGGCCATCGCCTTGCAGCTGCACCTCGAATTTTCCCATTTGGGCACCATCGCGCACCAAGTGAAATGGCTGGGGGTTGCGAAAAGAAGAACATGCAGTAACCAGCTGAATACCTTCGAGCAAGTTGGTTTTGCCAACCGCATTAGGGCCAACAATTGCTGTAAGGGCACCAATGTCCTTCAGTCGGAATTCACTGTACGAGCGAAAATCCTTGCAATTCAGTTGTTCGATGCGGAGCCCCACGGCAATGCGGCTACACGGATACGGGCATGATGAGGTAAAGGAAGTTTTCACCTTCGGCAGCGCGCAGGATGCCAGGCTTGCCTTCGCCAAACAGTTCCAAGTACACCGCATCGGTATCGATGGAGTTGAGGCCATCAAGCATAAATGCGGAATTGAAGGCGATATCCACCGATTCTCCTGTTACCTCGCAAATAAGGTTTTCTTGGGCGTTGCCAATATCCTGCGAGTTGGTAACCAGCGTTACCACACCAGCATCGGCGTCAACACGCAGCTGAACAGGTGAAATCTTATTGCTGAGCAGCGAAACACGGCGGACAGCATCGGTGAGTGCATGCGTTGAAAGTACCGCCTTGGTAGAAGGCGTGCCTGCGATGAGCTGCTTGTAGTTGGGGAAAGTGCCTTCAATACGACGATTGATGAACGTAGTATCGCGGTAGGTAACGATAATTTGGTTTTCATTGAGGGCCAAGGTAATAGGATCATCGGATTGCGGAAGTGCCGCAATATCCTGCAAAAAGCCGCCGGCAATTACCGCTTCCAACTCTTCGGCGCAGGGCTGCTCAAGCTCAGTTTCGGCAACAGCCAAACGGTACGAGTCGGTAGAAACCATCTTGAATGAAGTGCCCACGCACGAAACCAAGACGCCAGTAAGAATAATGCGCGATTCATCGTGCGAAACATTCTTTGCAGTGCGCTTGACCATAGAAGAAAAAGCTTTGAAGGGGAATTGGGCTTCTTGGTCGGCCTGAATTTCAGGGAATGCGGGGAAGTCGAGGGGGTTCAAGGCTTTCAAGCTGAAGGTAGAGCTATCGCAAAATACCGTGGCCGTAGCGTCTTCGGCTTCAATACGAACAGCCATATCCGGCAAGCTTTTAACAATGTCCAAGAAAAGCTTGGCAGGTACAACGGTATCGCCAGGCTCTTCCACCATTGCAAAGCAGGTCACCTTGATGGAAAGTTCCAAGTCGGTAGTTTGCAAAGTGATACGACCGTCTTCGGCTTTGATATACACGCCAGCAAGGATGGAAAGCGTAGAACGAGTAGAAGAACCTTTGACTACTACTGAAAGGGCATTTTGCAACTCGGACTGATTAACGCTGAATTTCATATGAGCTCCCTTGGGTTTGATTTCTGGTTAGATATGATACCGAATCTTCGAACTGACGATAGGTGGAGCTGTAGGCGATCAGCTATCGTCAGTTTTCCCGCGCTTTAACTTATTACTTATCCCTAATTAAAAACTTAATCGTAGTAGTAATAAGCACGGTTGAATTGTTGATAAGTTTTGTTTTACCAGGTGGGCGTTAATTTTTTAGCGAATTACAGCTTGTTGATAAACTGCTTGGTTTTCCACATTGAAACCTTGTGGGTAAAACTATTAACACAGAAGGCTGCAAATGCCACTGCTTTCCCACTGGTTTTCAACAGGGGTTGGCTAGTACTGCTGGATACGGATTTTTTCGCGAATGGCCTCAAGCTCTTCGCGAAGGTTGCGATCTTCTTGCATACGGGCGGTTACCATCTCGCACGAATGCATAACCGTGCTGTGGTCACGATTGAAGGCTTCACCGATGTTCTTCAGCGTTGTTTCGGAAAGCTCACGGCACAAATAGATTGCGATTTGGCGCGTTTGGGCTACTTCTCGTTTGCGGTTTTTGCCCACTAGTTCTTTGTGCGGCACTCCGTAAAAATCTTCTACCGCGTTTTGTACCATTTCCACGGTAATGCGACGCTTACCACCACCGATAAAGTGATTGCCCAGCAGTTCTTTTATCTGGGTTTCGGTCAGCTCGGCGTTGCCGTTGGTTTTGATGGCGAAAATGACGCTGGTAACTGCACTTTTAAGCTCGCGAACGTTGGAGCTGGAGTTTTCGACGATGTAATCCAGGATGTTTTCAGGGATGCTGAGTTCGCTTCCCTCTTTCACTTGGTAGTGCTTTACGAAGCCTTTGATGATATTGCGCTTGGTCTCATCGTCGGGCGGCTGAATGTCGATGGTGGCACCGGAATTGAAGCGTGAAACGTAGCGCTCGTCCAGGTCGATATTGCGCGGTGCGCGGTCGGCGCTGAACACGAACTGCTTACCCTTCGGAATCATCGAATTGAAGATTCGGAACAGCGCATTTAGCGTGCCGGGCTTACTCTGCAATCCTTGTACGTCGTCAATGAGCAACACATCGGCCTGCTGAAAGAAGCTTTCGAAATTCTTAAAGCTCTGTTTGTCTACGCTCTTTTCGATGGCGGCGTCGGAGTACCGGTTGACCAACTCCATCGAGTCTATGTAGCAAACATTCAGGTCGGGGTATTGTTCAAGGATGTAATTTTGGATGGCGCACAACAGGTGCGTTTTGCCGACGCCCGAGCGGCCGTATATAAACAACGGGTTGAGCTCGGACGATCCGGGCCTATCGGCAACCTCGACCGCCATTTGGTAAGCCATGCGGTTCGACTCACCTATTACAAAGGTGTCGAAGGTAAGACTGCTTTCGGTTCCGAGAGCGCTGTTTTTTTGCTCTTCCTGGCCCGGCTCGTGTTCCACCTCAGTGTTGGTTGGGGTTTCTGCTGGAGCCGTTGCTCGCTCGGGAACAGTCTGGGCGGGCGGTGCGGGCTTTGAAGGTGCAGCAGCCGTGGTTGCCCCGGTAGTGGGTTGCTGCGGCTCTGCTGAAGAATCCACTTCAATAAGCACGGTGAAGTCAACGCCGTACAGGTCTTTTAGGGCCTGCTGGATATCTGTCATGAAAAGCTT
>CAVFVF010000005.1:0-68030 GCA_963625925.1 Eggerthellaceae bacterium
GGCGGCGGCGTTCCCGACAACACACCGTTGTCCGCCTATGCTGTCGCCTCCCTCAATAGCGGAATTGCAGGCGGGACCACGGTCGAATCTGCAATATCCCGCTTTCGCGAGCAGCTTATGGACGAAAAATACGAGCACTCGGCCTATATCGATGACGCTGGCTACGTTCATGCGCTCGGCTCGACAAGGAAAGAAGGCTCTACAAAGGTTGCACCGTTTTCGGCCGTTGCGAAGGAGAAGGGCATTTCCACAATTGTCCATAATCACCCTCATGGCGGCTCTGATGGTAGAAAATGGGGCGGCCCTTTCTCTCAGGCGGACTTGAGTTACATCGCCTCTGCGTACAACAAGAGCGGTGGCAAAATTCACCGGATGGTCGCGACCTCAAATGAGGGCACGTATATCGCTCTTGTGACCAAGGGCATTTCCGCCAAGCAGGTAAAGGCTGCTGCGCGGCGTGCGGATAAGGCCGTCTCGGGGAAGAAGTACCAGAGCGAACTTGCGATGTGGCGAGCCGTAAACAAGGCCTACACCTCGGAGTTTGCCAAGATAGGTGTTAACATTTCCTATCAAGAGCAGAACAAGCGTTCCAAAAAGCTTGTGACGCAGAAAATCGGTCGCTATTCGCGGTAGGAGCTGATTTGGCATGACGAAATACGACATCGACTACGACTACGAATTCAAAGAAGACGAATGGGGTACTCCATATCTTCCTCAGGGCGTTAGGTGGGAAGGAAGCCTCTGCATCTTGCCGAATGGAAAATACCTGCCTGTCGGAACTTACATTACGGATGATGGCGGCAATCTCATCTACGAACCTAGCGAGCTCAGCTTCTTCGGCGAGATGCTTGCACAACTGGATTAGTTTTTGCTTTCATCTGTATTTCCTGCCGTCCTTCGGGGCGGCTTTCTTTATGTTCTGAAAGGAGGGCGCATGGCGCTTGCCAAGCCACCCGGCATCGAGTCCGACGCCTTCAAGAGCGCCAAGTGGGACGAGCTGACCGCAGGCCGCGACTTCGCGCAATCGGCCGCGCTGGCCGTCTGGGCGGACAGCATGGGTGCGGCGATGGAGGCGCTGGAGCCCGCCCGCGTGCTGCTCTACGGCGGCAACGTGGGCTTCGACTTCGGCGCGGGAATTTACTCGGCAAGCAGAAAAGGCATCGGGCGTATAGCTCGATGCCTTTTGTTTTTAATGGTGCCGGCAACAGGAATCGAACCCGCAACCCACTGATTACAAATCAGTGCTGTGTTTTATGTCCTGCGTAAATTGGGTTAGTATTATTCAATATGAATAATACTATCGATTAAAAGGTGGTCGAGATGGATAGAGACGCGCTTGAGCAAACGCTGCTTGATATTGACGAGGAAGCGTATCTTACCTTGGGCGCAATCAGCCCTAAGCCAAAGGTGGTAATTGTTGGTGGCGCGGCTTTTATGCTTCGAGGGCTTACTCGCCGTGCCGTTACTCACGACATCGATATCTTCAGCGCCGAGCAAGCCGCGCGTGAAATTATCAGTCATTATCCGCAGGCCAATGGTGCTGTTGCGGCTTATATGGATCAGATTCCCTATAACTTCGAAGATCGACTTGAAAGCTTGGGCTTGGATACAAAGGCCATTGATTTCATGGCGCCGTCCACTGAAGATCTGGCTGTCATGAAACTATATGCTGGGCGGCCTAATGACATCCAGGATCTCGAGAGCGCAGCTAGTGGCGGCTTTGTAGATTGGGATGCGTTAGAGCATCTTGTTTACTCCGACGATGAAGCTAAGGCATCGGTGCTGTCTGAGCGCAGTTATAGGGAAATGACAGATGCCTATGAATCCTATAAGGGGAGGTGCAAGCGGTGAACCTTACTTTCAAGGGTTTTCTTAGGCTGTATTGTCGCGAATTAACGGGCTTGCAGACCGACAATCTTCGTAAGCTCGTGAATGCTGCTGCAACCGATTGTCCGGCGGCGGCTGAGGCCGTGATGCTATTTGCTGCTGCGCAAGGAAAGGTCGAATATGCGGTCAATTTAGCATGCGGCTTTTGGATGGAAGAAGACTACAAGCTGGTTGCTGGGCAAATTGCTAAGTTGGGCAGCGTTGAGGCTTTTTTGGAATCGAGGGATGCATCCAGTCGCTATAAAAAAGTTTTGCTTGCATACTTGGCGCAAACAACAGCCATCGAGGCCGATCGTCGTGTTATTGCCCTTATGCGCAGTAAGACGCTAGATGCACTTAAGCGCTCGGGTTGCAGTGTTTACGGTGTTTGCCGCGACCTTGGGCTGAACAAAGGCAATATTTACGCTTATTTGAATAAGGGCGATGTAAGCAAAGTGAGCCGAAATACCGCTCGTAGCATTTTGAACTTTGTGGAGTCGCTTGCAAAGTGACCCTGCAGCTGCGCAGTAAGCAGAAAAGGCATCGGGCGTATAGCTCGATGCCTTTTGTTTTTAATGGTGCCGGCAACAGGAATCGAACCCGCAACCCACTGATTACAAATCAGTTGCGCTACCGTTGCGCCATGCCGGCAAACCTCGCCTATTATGCCATAGGTTCTGCCAAAATCGCAGATTTGCCAGGATGGGATTTCGCGCCAACAATAAGAAAGCGGTTGATCGAATTCTTAGTCGAATTCCTCGGTGCAGATTTCTTCCATGGTTTCTACCTTGATGCAAATCTCGTTGCCTTCGTCGTCCATGTACCAGCAGTAATGGCCTGCGTTATCTTCGCTAAACGAGATGATTTCCCAATCAAGGTAGCGCTTGGCGTTTTCGTGGGTGGGCTCGATGTCGGCATACTCAAGCACCATAAGCACAGCGTTAAGCTCGCGTTCGCTCAGTTCGTCGATTTTAACTGCCATATCTGCGACTCCTTTTACTCCTCTTACAAACAAGGCCCCGCCGGCATAAAACCAACGGGGCCAGCAATTCGGATGGTTACTTGCTCTTTTGGATAACAGCTACAAAGCTTAGGTTTTCGCTGCCAGTGTTTGCGATGCCGTGGAAGCTGCCGTCCTTGCAGTACATGGCGTCGCCCTTCTTTACCTGGAACTCAGCGCCATCTTCGGTGTAGGTGCCAGCGCCATCGGTTACAAAATACAGCTCGGCATCGCCTACGTGCTGGTGATAGCCAATGGAGCAACCGGGCTCGAGCGTGATCTGCCCAACAAAGCTTGCCTCGCCGCCAAGTTGCTCTGCGCTCAGAAGCGGGTCGCGCAGCATGCGGCCTTCGCCGTTCTGCACGTGCTCAACGTATTGGGGTGCGCGGGTATCGATGATAGCCATGGTGTCCTCCTAGGTTCGTTTCCCTCGGTGCTTTATTGTAAGCGTTGTTTTGTGGAGGTGATATGCAGGGTTCGTGTCGAAATAGCCCGAAATTGCCCGCTGAATTGGAGAATTGGCAATCGAAGCGCCTACTTTGGGCCTGCGTGCGCTTAAAGAAGCCTATAATCCCCAAAGCAAGAAAACGCTCTATGCGCTTCCTTGCGCCCAAGCTGCCCTGGCGGTTTGGTTTAACGGAGCCGGCGCCGCCCGAAGGCGCCCGGCAGGAAAAAGGAGCCTGAGTGCTAGACCAGTTGTTTGCGTCCGTATCGTTCGTGGACATTTTTAATTTCTGCGTCTTTATCGTGTTCTCGTGCTGCTATTTGTACCAGATCATTTACGTATTTATTTCCCTTACAAGGCGCCCGCCCCAGCTTGAGGCCAAGAAGAACCACCGTTACGCGGTAATTGTTGCTGCCCGTAACGAAAACGCGGTTATCGGCGACCTTATTCACAGCATTCGTGTGCAGAATTACCCGCAAGAGCTCATCGATATTTTCGTGGTGGCCGACAACTGCACCGACAATACGGCCGCTGTTGCCCAAGAAGCTGGCGCCATTGTGTTCCCCCGCTTCAACAGCGAGCAGATTGGCAAGGGCTATGCGCTCGACTACGGCTTTGCCTGCATCCGTCAGCACTACAGCGAAAACGAGTACGAGGCCTACTTCGTGTTCGACGCTGACAACGTGCTTGACGTTAACTACTTCCGCGAAATGAACAAGACCTTCGACAACGGGGCCCTGGCTTCTACCAGCTACCGCAATTCGAAGAACTACGGCTCCAACTGGATTACCGCTGGTTACGCCGTATGGTTTATGCGCGAGGCAAAGTACCTTTCGCAGGCGCGCCTTACGCTTGGTACCAGCTGCGCCGTTTCTGGCACGGGCTTTTTCATCAGCGCCAAGATCATCGATGAAATGGGCGGCTGGAAGTACCACATGCTCACTGAAGACATCGAGTTCTCTACTGCTTCCATTTGCAAAGGCCGTCGCATTTCCTATACGCCTACGGCCATGCTCTACGACGAGCAGCCGCTCACCTTCCGCGATTCGTGGAACCAGCGCTTCCGCTGGGCAAAGGGCTTTTACCAGGTGTTCTTTGGCTACGGCGGCAAACTGGTAAAGGGCATATTCACCAACCCCAAGGGCACGCGTTTTGCCTGCTACGACATGCTCATGACCATCTGCCCGGCCATGCTACTCACCATCATCACCATCGTGTTCAACGCCATCATTGTGGTGCTGGGCCTTACGGGCGTTATGTCCACCGGCGTGATGATTACCTCTTCGCTTTCTTCGATCTTCTTCTGTCTGTTCAACTTTACGTTGTTTATGTTCATGTTTGGCGCGCTTACCACCTTTACCGAGTGGGACAACATCCATGCTCCGGCGCCTAAGAAGATCCTGTACATGTTCACCTTCCCGCTGTTCATGATCACCTACATCCCCATCGCTTTGGTGGCTTTGGTAAAGAAGGCTTCGTGGAAGCCTATTCAGCACAGCATTTCGGTTGACGTTCAGGAATTCGCTCAGGCCAACATGAAAGATCGCATCTAGGTTCTAGCCAACGTTGATTGCATGCCAAGCCCGCTGCCGCAAGGTAGCGGGCTTTTTTGCGCGCGGAGCCCAGTTGGCGTTGGCGCGGCAGAAGGGAAGGCGCGTTGGATGCGAGCGGGTGCTTGCGCCGGTAGGGGAGTGCGGAATGCCTTGGAGAGCGGGCGCGCACTTGCCCAAGCGATTGTCGGTTTTGCTAAGCCCGGGTGAAGGTGAGGCCAAACACTTCGCGCACCCCTGCGCGCTGTAGGGCTTCTGCTGCGGCGAACAGGGTGGCGCCGGTGGTAAGCACATCGTCCACCACAATTACCCGGCGGGGCAGTACGGGCCGTTTGCCTAGGCGTACAGTTATGGAGCCGCGCATGTTTTCTAGGCGCTCTCGTGCGCTCAGCTCGCGCTGATCGCGGCGAGGCTGCTGCTCCAGTGCCTCTAAGCAGGGTACGCAAACAAACGCACTTAACTCATGGGCAACCATGCTCATATGGTCGAACCCGCGCTCGCGCTTGGCCTTTTTGCGCGCAGGGATGGGCACCAGTGCTGCGCCCTTCTTCCATTCGGGCGGCAGGGCGTCGGCCATCAGAGCGGCAAGAACCTTTGCCATGCGCTCTTCGCCGCGGTCTTTGAATACGGTGGCCATGCGCCTGGTTTCGGGTGTGAGCACGGTGGCTGAAGTGCAACCTTGTAAGGGGAAGCGCTCAAGCCCGCGTGAGCGCAGTGTTTGCTGGTTGCATTCGCAGCAAATGAGGCGCCCCCAAGGTGCACCGCAGGTGGGGCAAGCTTGCAGTTGGTCTAAGTAGGGTAGCTTCCTTCTGCAGCTGGGGCACAGCAGTTGGCCGGGCGTGTCGCAGATAACGCAGCGAGTGGGCCATAGCGCTTCGGCAACAGCCTCGCCCAGCACCGCCGCCGAATCGCCCAGCACCGTACCTAGTTCGGCCAATTCGTTCATCTGAGCCCCCTTCGCTTCATCGAACGCACTGCTGCGTAGCTTTCTCTACCTTCTAGTGTGGTGAAAAAATTCGAAACGGATGCGAAAGATATGCGAAAAACGGCCTTGGCTGCGCTGTTTTACTCTGGCTATTTGGCGCTTCTGCTAGACTAGAAAAGCTTCCTCCAGGTCTGTGGTTGCGGTTTTTCCTAGTCCAAGGCAGATGCGGTCAAAAGGATCCACGTAAGTTATCGGCTCACGCCGAAACGAGCATGGCGCATCCTAGAGGTAAGTCGTACCGTCCGAGGTTTGCGGCATAGGGCTGCACGGACGAGAGGGCGACGTCCGGAAACGGGCTTGGTTCCAGTACGCGAGTGTGGGGTCAAAGACCAGGTCAGCTGGAGAAGCATAGGAATAGGTTTAGAAGGGACTTGTACATGAAACGCGTTTCGGTTCTTGTTTGCAGCCTTGTTGTTGCAATGTGCATGGCACTTGCGCTTGCTGGCTGCTCTTCGAACAGCTACACGCCCGAAGCAAAAAGCCAGACGGTAAACAACTCCGCTCTTAATTCTTCTGGCACTCTGCGCGTTGGCGTAAACGCATCCAATGCACCTTACGCCGCCGAATCCAACGGCAATATCGTGGGTATCGATGTTGACATCGCTGCCGCTTTGGCCGATCAGATGGGCCTTAAGCTCGAGCTTGTAGATGTTGGCTCTTCGGCCGATACCGCCTTCACCAAAGAAAAGGTGGATGTGGTTATGGGCGTCACCAAGTCCAATTCCGCTTATTGGATGTCCGATGCGTACATGACTTCCGGCATCGCCTTGTTCTCGCTCACTCAAAACGCCACAGCGCCCACTGCTCCTGGCAACTTCACCGTTGCCGCGCAGAGCTCTTCGATGAGCGCTTGGGAAGTTACCGAGCATTACGGCGAATCGTGCCTGAAGTCGACCACCGACATTCAAAGCGCTTTCGAATCGCTTTCTACCGGCGCGGTTAACTACGTTGCCGCCGATAGCACCATTGGCGAATACGTAATCCATACCTCCACCGTTACCGCTTACCCCATTGCTTTGCTGCAGGAGCCTTCTTCGCACAGCATCGCAGTTAACTCCAGTAACACCACGCTGCAAACGGCTGTTTCCGAAGCACTTAGCCAGCTGAAGAGTGGTGGCATCATTTCGGTAATTCAGGGCAAGTGGCTGGGCTCTCAGCCCGATATTTCTGGCTTGAAGGTGGTTAAGGCAACCGCATCCAAGGAAGAAAACACCACCGATGAGGTAACCATCAACGACACCAACACTTCGTCTGCTTCCACTGGTTCTGGCAGCTCTAGTTCTTCTAGCAGTTCCTCCAGCAGCTCCAATAGCTCGTCTTCGAGCAGCTCTAAAACTTCGTCTAGTAACTAGGTTTTAGGCAAACACATAGCGGCCCTTTGTTGAAAAGGTGTCGGAACGTTTACAAACGAAGGGTGGGTGCAATACCTGCCCTTTGTTGTTTTTATTCTTGGGCTGTTACTAAATCCGCTTATGAGCGGGTCATCTACTGGCATGCAAGGAGCATCGCATGAACGATCAAGGCAATTTTTCTAACGGGCCTGTGCCCCCCGAAGGTTGGGGCAACCCTGGCACAGGGCAAACCACCCCGCAGCCCGTTGTTAACCAGGCGGCGCCTCGGGCTGCTGCGCCGGCAAAGAAGGGTTCTTCGCTTAAAACGTTTCTGCTGGCTTTCGCGGGGGCTGCGGTTGCCTGCATTCTTTGCCTGGGCGTATACAATGCCACCCACACTGGCAGCACGGTAATTGGCAGCAGCGATGGCGGCACTTCCATTACCGTAAACGGCGAAGACACCACGCTTGCCGAAGTAGTTTCGCAGAAGTGCTTGCCCTCTGTGGTCAATATCGACGTGTACACCCGCTCTTCCAGCTCCAACTACTACGGTTACATGTACGGTCAGTCCAATTCCACCGAACTTACCGAGTCTTCGCTGGGCTCTGGCATCATCCTTTCTTCTGACGGCTACATTCTTACCAACTACCACGTAATCGAAGGTGCCGATGCGCTTAAGGTGAATGCCGGCGGCAATGAATACGAAGCCAAGGTTGTTGGCACCGATGCCTCTTCCGACTTGGCGGTTATCAAAATCGAAGCAACTGATCTTACCGCTATCGAAATCGGTTCTTCTTCCGATCTGATTGTCGGCGAGTGGGTAATGGCCGTAGGCAGCCCGTTCGGCCTTGAGCAGTCGGTTTCTACCGGTATCGTTTCGGCCACCAGCCGTACTACCTCTGCGCTGAATTCCAGCGATTCTTCCAGCTCCAGCAGCTCGAGCGCGGTGTACACCAACATGATTCAGACCGACGCTGCTATTAACCCCGGCAATTCGGGTGGCGCTTTGGTAGACAAGGATGGCAAGCTCATTGGTGTTAACACGCTTATCGCTTCTTCTTCGGGCACCAGCTCGGGCGTTGGCTTTGCCATTCCGGTGGACTATGCCATGAACATTGCCCAGCAGATCATCGAAGGCAAAACTCCTTCGCATGCTGCCTTGGGAGTTTCCGGCACCACCATCAACAGCCAGATTGCCAAGCGTTACAACCTTGCTGCTGAATCGGGCGCCTACATCACCAGCGTTACCTCTGGTTCTGCCGCAGCAAACGCCGGCTTGAAGGAAGGCGACATCATCACCAAGGTGGATAGCTCTACCATCTCTTCCTCCACCGACTTGGTTCTTGCCGTTCGCTCCCACAACGTGGGCGACACCGTGCAGGTTACCTACAACCGCGATGGTAGTGAATCCACGGTAAGCGTCACCTTGGGTTCCGACTCATAAAACCTCCCAGGACCTGTTTCCTTCCCCCCCTGTGCCCCTTCCTGCCATTGCGTGGGAAGGGGCACCCCTGTTTATAGGGCAGAAATGCTGCTTCTTTCCTGTATGGCGTGTTTGCTCTTTGCTTAGCGTGCCTTGGTTTTATGTGTCGCACATTGTTTTGCGCACAGCGGCCCGCCCTTCGCGCAGCGCGTTCGGTCTCGTAGCCGCCTTGCTCCGTGCGGCGCACTTACCTTTATAGCTACCGTGCTGCGGCACACGCCGAGGCGCAACCGCCCTTTCTTGCCTGGGCAATGTTGAACGCGTTCTAAAATGTGCGCCTGTTTGACGTGGGAAGATACGTGTAAGTGAAGGTGTATTCAGAAAACCTATAACCTGCATAGCGTTTCTTTGTCCCGTGCGTGCCGTTGACCAGCATTAACGGTGCTATACTCCGATTCGCAGGAGCAATGCATAGATAAGGCCCTGCAATAAGAAGCATTAATGAAATTTATTTTCGTTGGTGCGTCAACCAGGAAGAAAGCCTTGCCAAAAGGGCAGGGCATAACCAAGGGGAAGGATCTAAAATGTCCGAACGTATTACTGGTCATACCGAGCTCATCGGCCTCATGGCTTACCCTATCCGCCATTCCGGCTCTCCCGCAATGCACAACGCTGCATTCGCTAAGCTTGGCATCGACTACGCTTACCTGTGCTTCGAGGTTGGCGCTGACGAAATCGAGGCTGGCGTTCAGGCTCTGCGCACTCTGAAGATGCGCGGCTCCAACATCTCCATGCCCAACAAGACCATCGTTGGCCAGTACCTCGACGAGCTCACTCCTGCAGCTCAGATGTGCGGCGCTGTTAACACCATCATCAACGACAACGGTCACCTTACCGGCACCATCACCGACGGCACCGGCTTCATGCAGGCTGCACTCGACAACGGCATCGACCCCATCGGCAAGAAGATGACCATCTGCGGCTGCGGCGGCGCTGGCACCGCAATCGAAATTCAGGCTGCACTCGATGGTGTTTCTGAAATCTCCATCTTCAACCGCAAGGACGAGTTCTGGCAGCGCGGCGAAGACACCGTTAAGAAGATCAACGAAATGACCGACTGCAAGGCAGCTCTGTACGACTTGGCCGACCTGGACAAGCTCAAGGAAGAAATGCACAGCTCTTACCTGTTCGTAAACGCAACCAGCGTTGGCATGCCTCCTCTGCAGGACGAAAACTTCATTCCCGACGCATCCTTCTTCCACAAGGATCTCAACTTCATCGACGTGCCTTACGAGCCCAAGTGCTCCGTAATGCGCCAGATGGCAAAGGATGCCGGCTGCGCTAAGACCATGAACGGCAAGGGCATGATGCTCTTCCAGGGTTCTGCTGCATTCGAGCTGTGGACCGGCCAGCCCATGCCTATCGACTACATGAAGGAAACCCTCGGCATCAATTACGACGAGTAAGAACCTAAGCTTTAAGGAGCTATTTGATATGAAGACGGTTAACGTTCGCGGCGTCGAAATCGGCGCAGGTCGCACCAAGATCTTCTCTTCTTTGTGCGCAAAGACCAACGCCGACTTGGTAGAGCAGGCGCGCGGCCTTCAGGGCATCCCGGTAGACGTAGCCGAGTGGCGCCTTGACTGGTATGACGAGGTTTTCAATACCGAGGCACTGCTTGAAGCAGCCAAGATCCTTCGCGAAACCTTGGGCGACAGGCCCATTCTTGCAACCTTCCGCTCCAAGGCAGAAGGCGGCGAAAAGGAAGTAGAGCCCGCTAAGTACGCCGAGCTCAACAAGGCCCTGGCTGATTCTGGTCTGGTAGATATCGTGGACATCGAGGCCTTCATGGATGAAACCATGGTGCCCCAGCTCATCGCCGATGTTCATGCAGCTGGCAAGTTCGCCCTGCTTTCCAACCACGACTTCGACAAGACGCCTTCTTACGAAACCATCGTGGGCAACTATCAGAAGATGCAGGACATGGGCGCCGACATCGCCAAGATCTCCTACTGGCCTAACAGCCGCAAGGACGTTCTTATGACGCTTGAAGCAACGCTCGACATGTATGAAAACCACGCAGAGATTCCGCTGCTGTGCGTTTCCATGTCGCCCTTGGGCACCCTGGCCCGCCTTTCCGGCGAGTTTGTGGGCAGCTGCGGTTCCTTCGGCGCAGCAAAGCAGGCTTCCGCACCTGGCCAGGTAGATGTTCCTACCCTTAACCAGGTTCTGAACACCCTGCATTCTGCACTGTAGTTTTTGCTACGGACTTTCGCATTGCATCCTTTGTTAGGGCGCTCTTTCGCAAGCTTTTTCAAAGGGCTGTTGCACTAAATTGCAACACAGATAGAACCGCGGCTTTGGCCGCGGTTCTTTTTTGCCCGTAGGCTCCGTGGAGGTGCGGGTTTTACGGTAAGATGGATTAGATAATCCCGATGAAAGGATGTGCCCATGGGCTCTGAATATAAGTACAAGCGCGTTCTGCTAAAGCTTTCTGGCGAAGCGCTGATGGGCGAAGCTGGTTACGGCATCGACCCGAAGGTTGTAGAAGAGCTCGCGGTTCAGATCAAGGAAATCGTCAACGACGGCATTCAGCTTGCCGTAACCGTTGGCGGCGGCAACATCTTCCGCGGCCTTGCCGGTTCTGCCGAAGGCATGGAGCGCGCTCAGGCCGACTACATCGGCATGCTTGCAACTTGCATGAACGCACTTGCCTTGCAGGATGCTTTCGAGCGTCACGACATTCCTACTCGCGTTATGAGCGCAATTGAAATGCGCCAGGTTTCCGAGCCCTACATTCGCCGCCGTGCGGTGCATCACTTGGAAAAGGGTTATGTGGTAATTTTTGCTGCTGGCACGGGTAACCCCTACTTCACCACCGATACCACTGCAGCCCTTCGCGCTTGCGAAATCAACGCTGAGTGCCTGATGAAGGCAACCAAGGTCGATGGCATCTATGACGACGACCCGGTTACCAACCCCAACGCCAAGCGCTTCGAAACCATTAGCTATCTTGAGGTTCTTTCGCGCGAACTTCACGTTATGGACTCCACGGCAACCTCGCTGTGCATGGACAACAAGCTGCCCATTCTGGTGTTCGACCTTATGGTTCCGGGCAACATTTCCCGCATCCTTAAGGGCGAAAACATCGGCACCACCGTTACCGCTTAAAACCAATGCCGCCTAGCGCGGCTTTTCAAAACCGCAACTAAGAGGGGAAGGACCCGTAAATGATCAACGAAATCATGAGCAAGGCGCAGCAGCGTATGGAAGGTGCCGAGCAGAGCTTGGTAAGCAACTTTGCGTCGGTGCGCACCGGTCGTGCAAACGCCATGATCCTCGACCGCGTTAAGGCCGACTACTACGGCGTTGCAACCCCCATCAACCAGATGGCTGCTATCAAAACGCCCGACGCCCACACCTTGGTAATCGAGCCTTGGGACAAGTCGGCACTTGGTGCAATTGATCACGCAATCCAAGAAGCCAACCTGGGCGTTATGCCTAACAACGATGGCTCTGTGGTTCGCCTTTCCTTCCCGCCTCTTACCGAAGAGCGCCGCAAGGATTTCGTTAAGGAATGCCGTGCTTACGCCGAAGAAAGCCGCGTAGCTGTGCGCAGCGCTCGTCGCGATGCTAATTCCGCGGTTGAAAAGGCAGTAAAGGAAGAAGGCCTTCCTGAAGACGATCAGCGTCGCGCCGAAGCCGAGATTCAAAAGGCAACCGACGCCGCTATCGCAAAAATCGATGCGAAGCTGGCTGAAAAAGAAAAGGAACTGATGAGCATCTAGGTAACGTAATGCGTCAGCCTCTAGATTACATATTCCCAGATCCTCCGGCAGGTCTCGATCCAAAGCAGCTCGACCAGGAACGAATTCCTGCGCACATTGCAGTAATCATGGATGGCAATGGGCGTTGGGCTAAGAAGCGTGCACTCAATCGTCTGCGTGGCCACAAGGCCGGCATCGAAGCGGTGCGCGAAACCATTCGTTGCGCTAACGACTGCGGGGTCGACTATCTCACCATCTATTCGTTTTCCACCGAAAACTGGAAGCGCCCCGAAGAAGAAGTAACGGGGCTAATGGAGCTGTTTGCCAAAACCATGCTGGCTGAAGTGGACGGCTTGCACGAAGAGCATGTGCGTGTGCGCACGGTGGGCGATCTTTCGGCCCTTCCGCAAGAAACGCGCGATGCCTTTGATGAAGCTTGGGAAAAAACCAAGAACAACAAAGGCATGACGCTGGTTGTTGCTGTTAACTACGGCTCTCGTCAAGAAATCATGCATGCAGCCCAGGCCTATGCTGAAGCTGCGGTTGCGGCGCACGCTGCGGGCCAAGAGCTTCCGCTTTCTGAAGAGCAGTTTGAGCGCGGCCTGTATACCGCCGGTATGCCTGACCCTGACCTGCTTATTCGCACTTCGGGCGAAATGCGTATCAGCAACTTCTTGCTGTGGCAAATTGCCTATTCCGAATTTGTATGCACCGATGTGCTATGGCCCGACTTCGATAGGTATGAGCTTTTGCGCTGCCTGCTTGAATTCCAGGCGCGCGACCGTCGCTTTGGGGCGGTGTAGCGCATGCCAAAGGTACGCGTTCGTAATCCGTATCTGCGCGGGCAGGGCGATACCCAGGGCAGCGGCCTTACTACCCAGCAGCAAGAAATCCAGCCTCAGTATCTTCCTGGCGAAGAGCCGCGCGCTGGAAGGGTGAAGCAAGCTGCGGCGGCAAAAATCCCCGAAAAGGTAAAGCATCCCAGCAACTTGGTGGTGCGCACTGCTACGGGTGCGGTATACATCACGCTTACCGTGGTGTGCATCTGGCTTTCCGCGGCAACCACCGCTGCATATCTTGCCGTTCTGAGCGCCATCTGCGCTGGCGAGTTTTATTACATGTTGCGTTCCGATGCCAAGCTTCCCAATGAAGTGCTGGGCATTTGCGCTGCGGCATTGTTCCCGCTGGCCACATGGCTGTTTGGTCTTTCGGGCGTAATCGTTGTATTCGCGCTGTTCGTGCTGTGTTTGCTTATTTGGTATGTGTTCTGGATGCCAGCGCGTATTGGCGACGTTGCGGTGAGCTTGTTTGGTGCCGTGTACACGGGCCTTATCATGTCTACCGCAATGTTGCTGCGTGATTCCTTGCCCGACCCGTGGGGAGCGGTGCTGCTGCTGGTTTTGTTTGCCAGTGTTTGGGGCAACGATGCTTTCGCTTATTTGGTGGGCTCTGCCATTGGCAAGCACAAGCTCGCTCCGCATATTTCGCCCAAGAAGAGCTGGGAGGGCTTTATTGCCGGCCTTATTGTTGCCATGGGCTGCTGGTGCTTGCTTACGTTTATTCCGGGCGTTTCTATGTCTATTCCCCAGGCGTTGGCGTTTGGCCTTATCAATGGCCTTGCTGGTGTTTTGGGTGATTTGGTTGAAAGCCGCATCAAGCGCAATTCCGGCTTTAAGGATTCCGGCACCATCATGCCAGGGCACGGTGGTTTGCTCGACCGCTGCGACTCGCAGTTCTTGGTAACGCTTACCGGCGCCATCATGCTTATCTTAGGAGGCTGCATCCCTTATGCTCTCTAATGCTCATTCTGCTTCTACCCGCGCTGCCGAAAGGCGGCGCGTTCTTGTTCTGGGCTCTACCGGGTCTATCGGCACGCAAACCTTGGATGTTGCTCGCAGGCATTCCGACCGCCTGGAAATCGTGGCTTTGGCCGCAGGCACCCGCGCAGCCGAGCTTTTGGCTCAGGCCAAAGAATTCAACGTGGGCCATGTTGTTTTGGGCTCTCCCGAAGCAGCCGATCCTTCTATTGTGGAAGAGCTTAAAGAGCACGTTGGCGGCTTTGTTGGCGCTGCGGGCTCCATTGGTTTTGGCGCGGAGGCCGTGCGTGAACTGGTGCACCTGCCTGAAGTAGACGTGGTGGTTAATTCCCTTGTGGGCGCAGCTGGCTTGCAGGCAAGTTACGAGGCCCTGCAGGCAGGCAAGGTGCTTGCCCTGGCAAATAAGGAATCGCTCGTAGTGGGCGGCGACCTTATCATGCCTATGGCAACAAAGCCAGGTGTGCTTATGCCCATCGATTCCGAGCATGGCGCCATTTACCAGTGCTTGCTGGGCGAAAACGCCAAGGAAGTAAGCAAACTGTGGGTAACTGCATCGGGCGGCCCTTTCCGTGGTAAGAAACGTGCCGACTTGGAGGGTATCACGCCTGCTCAGGCGCTTGCGCATCCTACCTGGAACATGGGTAAGAAAATCTCGATCGACTCTTCTACCCTCATGAACAAGGGCTTAGAGGTTATCGAAGCGCACCACCTGTTCCAGATGCCCTATAACAAAATCGAAGTGGTGGTGCAGCCGCAAAGCGCCATTCATTCTATGGTGGAATTCACCGATGGCAGCGTAAAGGCGCATTTGGGCACTACCGATATGCGCATTCCCATCCAGTTTGCCTTGAGCTACCCCGAGCGTTGGGATGCTCCGGTGCAACCGCTTGATTTCCGTACGCTGGGTTCGCTGGAATTTGCCGCGCCCGACACCGACACGTTCCGTGCGCTTGCGCTGGCCTATCATGCTGGCGAAGTTGGTGGCACCCTGCCTTGCGCCATGAATGCCGCCAATGAAGTTGCCGTTGCCGCCTTCCTGGGTGAAACCTGCTCTTATTTGGATATTGCCGCCTGCGTCGAAGGCGTTATGAACGCTCATGAGCAGATGGGCGTTCAGCAGGTAGTAAGCGTAGATCAGCTGCTTGAAGTGGACAAATGGGCTCGCGCTCAGGCTGCTGTTTGGATTGCTTCGCGCAATTAGGTTTCAGCCTGTAAACACCCCACAGATTTCGTATGGAATGGGCCGGGCTGGCACGGTGGCTCCTTTAGAATGAGCGTCATGGATATCCTGATCATGCTCATAACGGTTACCGTGCTGCTTGGCTTCCTTGTGTTTATTCACGAAGGTGGCCACTATTTGGCTGCTCGCGCATTCAAGGTGCGCGTAACCGAATTCATGATTGGCCTGCCTGGGCCTTCCATTGGCTTTACCCGCGGCGACACACGCTTTGGCGTTACGGCCATTCCGCTGGGTGGCTACGCTGCAATCTGCGGCATGGCGCCTGCCAGCAACAACCCCCAGCTCAAGCGTGTTATGGGATATGCCTATCGCAAAGGCACGGTGTACATGGAAGACACCGCCCACGACCTGTTTCTTTCTGAAGATGAAGCCTACGAGCTTTTGGAAGAGCTTTCCGATTGGGGCTCTTTAAAGCGCCCGCATAAATCCGACAAGGTAAATGTTTACCGAGTGCCAGCAGCGCCCGGCCGCGAAGAGGGCTCCCCGGCCCCTAAAGAAAACATCGAGGAATTCTTCGCCTCCGAAAAGAGCCAGCAATATGTTTCGCTGCCGTTTTGGAAGCGCTGCACTATTTTGCTGGCCGGGCCCGCTATGAACTTGCTGTGGGTGTTTTTGGCCTTCATCGTCATTTATTCGGTAATGGGCCTAGATGTGCAAAACACGCAAACGGGCGAAGAGTACCACTACAACTGGACGCCATGGGAAGCTGTTATTTTGGGCTTCAAGTACCTGGGTATGGTGGTTAGCGCAATTGCTGGTTTGTTCAACCCTGCAACTGCCGCCGAAACCGTTTCCAACTCCACTTCGGTGGTGGGCATTGCCGTAATGTCCAAGTCGGCGCTCGATGCGGGCTTCCAGAATTTCCTGTTCTTCACCGCGGTAATTTCGGCATCGCTTGGTCTTATGAATATGCTGCCCATCCCGCCGCTCGACGGTGGCCGCTTTGTGGTGGAAATATTCCAAAAAATTACGCGCAAGGTAGTATCCATGCGCGCTCTTGGGTACATGAGCATGGCGGGCATTCTTTTGTTCACCGGCTTTTTCATCGTTATGCTTAATCAAGACTTACAACGATTCGTATTTGGGGGAGTGGGCTAACTATGCAAAATGAAGCCCCTAACAAGCAAACGCGCCAGGTAACGGTAGGGGGTGTGCCGCTGGGCGGCGGCGCTCCGTGCGTGGTGCAGTCGATGCTCAATCTTGCGCTGGAAGATGTTGAGGGAAATCTTCGTCAGATTGCGCGCTTGCACGAAGCAGGCTGCGAGCTTATCCGTATCGCTATTCCCAATAAGGCTGCGCTCGATCCATTTCAGGAAATTTGCGCTAAATCACCTTTGCCGGTTATCGCTGATATTCACTTCAGCGCCCAACTTGCCATCGAAGCAGCCCGTCGCGGTGCGGCAAAACTGCGCATTAACCCGGGCAATATTGGCGGGCTGGATGCCACCATTCCTGTGCTTCAGGCCGCTAAAGAGGCAGGCATTCCCATTCGCATTGGCGTGAATGCCGGGTCTTTGGATACCGAGCTTGCCAGCCGCGAAGACCTTACCCTGCCGCAAAAGCTGGTTGCTTCGGCGCGTGCCTACGTGGAATTTTGCGAAGCGCAGGGTTTTACCGACATCGTGGTTTCTGCCAAGGCGCATAGCGTGCCCACTACGGTAGAAACGTACCGCTTGCTTTCGCAAGAAATGCCCACAGTGCCTTTGCACATTGGCGTAACCGAAGCGGGTACTCTGTTCCAGGGCTTGGTTAAGTCTGCCAGCGGCCTAGGCATTCTACTTGAGCAGGGCATCGGTGACACTATGCGCATTTCGCTTACCGACGATCCGGTTGAAGAAGTGCGCGCCTGTTGGACGCTGCTTTCGGCCCTGGGCTTGCGCCGCCGCGACCCTGAACTGGTAAGTTGCCCTACCTGCGGGCGCTGCCAGGTAGATATGATTCCCATCGCCAAGGAAGTGGAAGAGCGCCTAAAGCAGGTGCATAGCCCCATCCAGGTTGCGGTAATGGGCTGCGTGGTAAATGGCCCTGGCGAAGCGGCCGATGCCGATATTGGCGTGGCCTGTGGCAAGGGCTCGGGCGTGGTATTTGCCCACGGCCAAACCTTGCGCAAGGTTGATGAGGCCGCTATCGTTGATGTTCTCATGGAAGAGATAGGAAACTTGTAATGGAAATTATGCGTTTGAGCAAGCAATATGCTCCCACGTTGAAAGAAGACCCCGCCGACGCTGAAATTGCCAGCCACCGCCTTTTGGTGCGCGCAGGCATGATTCGCAAGGTTGCCGGCGGTGTGTATACGTTCTTGCCCCTGGGCATGCGCGTGCTCACCAAAATCGAAAACATCGTGCGCGAAGAAATGAACGCCATCGGTGCCCACGAAATTTTGATGCCGGCCCTGCAGCCTGGCGAGCTTTGGCATGAATCGGGCCGCTGGAACGACTACGGCCCCGAGCTCATGCGCATGGAAGACCGTCATGGCCGCGGTTTCTGCCTTGGGCCCACGCATGAAGAGCTGGTAACCAGCATCGTTCGCAGCGAGCTGCGTTCTTACCGTCAGCTGCCCATGTGCCTGTATCAGATCCAAACCAAGTTCCGCGACGAAATCCGTCCGCGCTTTGGCCTGTTGCGCAGCCGTGAATTCATCATGAAGGACGCCTACAGCTTCCATTCTTCCCAAGAATCGCTGCAGGAAACCTACGACAAGATGTATGAAGCCTACGGCCGCATCTGCGAGCGTTGCGGGCTCGATTACCGCCCGGTAGAAGCCGACGGCGGTCAAATCGGCGGCAGCGTTACCTGCGAGTTCCACGCATTGGCCGAAGCCGGCGAAGACGAGCTGGTATATTGCCCCGATTGCGACTACGCTGCAAACACCGAAGCTGGTGCATGTCATGCGCATCCCATCAGCTACGATGCTGCTGAGTGCAAGAAAATCGAAACTCCTGGCGTTGACTCCATCGAAAGCTTGGCTCAGTTCCTGGGCTGCGAGGAGCGCGCTACGGTTAAGGCCATGGTTGGTAAAGACCCTGAAGGCAATGTTGTTGCTTTCTTTGTTCCGGGCAGCCACGAACTCAACGAAATCAAGGCCGAGCGCGTGCTGGGCTTTGAGGGCGGCGAGCACTTTGAGCTGTGCACCGACGAAGAGCTGGAAGCAGCCGGCCTGCACAAGGGCTCCATTGGCCCGAAGGGCCTGCCTGCTGGCATCAAGGTTATCGCCGACGAAAATCTCAAAAGCGTTGAGCGCTGGGTAGTGGGCGCAAACGAAAGTGGTTTCCATTATGTAGGCGCCAAGCACGGCGAAGATTTTACGGTAGATGTTTGGGCCGACCTTTCGCTGGTTCAGCCCGGCGATTCCTGCCCCAAGTGCGGCTCCGAGCTTAAGGGTGCCCGCGGCATCGAGGTTTCCCAGGTATTCCAGCTGGGTGACAAGTACTCGCGCACCATGGGCGCGGTGTACTCCGACGAAAATGGCGTAGACCAAAACTTCCTTATGGGCTGTTACGGCGTGGGCGTTTCGCGTACGCTGGCTGCCGTTGTCGAACAGCACAACGATGAAGACGGCATCATTTGGCCTGCCACCATCGCACCTGCTCACGTATGCGTTATCCCGCTTACTGTGGGCGATACCGAGGTGTTCCCTGTGGCCGAGCGCATTGCCAACGAGCTGGCCGCTCAGGGCCTGGAAGTTGTTTTAGACGATCGCGATGAGCGCGCAGGCGTCAAGTTCGCCGATGCCGATCTTATCGGTTGGCCCGTGCAGGTTGTTGTTGGCAAGCGCGGCGTGAAAAACGGCGTGGTAGAGGTTAAGCGCCGCGGTGAGTCCGAGAAAACCGAAGTTGAGTTGAGCGCTCTAAGCGAAGCCCTCGCCTTTGTAAAGCGCATTGCCAAGCAGCATCATTTTTCTCGTCCGTTCTAGTGGCACAGCCTGAATTTGCACATACTAAGCCCGAGCTGCTCGCACCCGCTGGTGGGTGGGAGCAGCTTCGCTATGCTCTGCATTTTGGAGCCGATGCGGTGTACCTTGCGTGCGATCGTTTTGGCTTGCGTGCGCGTGCGGCCAACTTCAGCTTGGCAGACTTGCCTGCGGCGGTTGCCCTGGCGCATGAGGCAGGCGCTCGCGTGTACGTTACTTGCAACGCCTATGCCCACGACGATGATTTGGGCCAGCTTCCCGAGTATGCCCGTGCAATGGAGGATGCTGGTGTAGATGCGGCCATTGTGAGCGATTTGGGTGTTATGTCGGTGGTTCAGCAGCATGCGCCGTCGGTAGCCATCCATGTTTCAACGCAGGCTTCTGTTTCCAATGCGCAAGCAGCGCTTATGTGGTACAAGCTGGGTGCGCGCCGTGTGGTGTGCGCGCGTGAGATGTCGGTGGCCGAGATTGCTCAGCTTCGCCAGGCAATCCCCGCCGATATGGAAATAGAGGTGTTTGTGCATGGCGCTATGTGCATGGCTATTTCGGGACGCTGCTTAATTAGCGACTACCTAACCGGCCGTCATGCCAACAAGGGCGAATGCACGCAGCCGTGCCGTTGGGAATACCAGCTCAAAGAGCTTTCGCGCCCCGAAGAAACCTTTGGCATTGAAGAGTCCGAACAAGGCACCTATCTGCTTAATTCCAAAGACCTTAACATGCTTGCCCATCTGGACGAGCTTGCCCAGGCGGGCGTTTCTTCGGTAAAAATCGAGGGTCGCGTTAAGAAGGCTTTCTATGTTGCCACGGTGGTGAATGCCTACCGGCATGTGCTTGATGGCGAGCCAGCAAGCCAGTGGCAACACGAGCTTGAGATTATTTCGCATCGCCCGTATTCCACGGGTTTTTACTATGGCGCTGCTGAGCAAACCACGGCAAACGATGTGTATGTTCAGCTGTGCGACTGGGTAGGGGAGGTCACTTCTTCGCAGCAGACGCAGCCAGGCGTATGGCGCGCGCAAGCAAAGTGCCGCAACCGCTTTTACGTGGGCGACACGCTTGAAGTGCTGAGCCCCCACGCGCCAGTTCGTACCTTTAAGGTGGAAGAACTGGCCGAGGTGTATGACACGGCGCAGGTGCCTTGCGATGTTGCCTGTAAGGCTATGGCGCTTTATGCGTTTAATGCGCCATTTCAGTTGCATGAGCACGATATTTTGCGCGTACGCCGCAAGGATCCGTCAAAGAAGAACTAAGGTGGCCATAAAGCTGGCTGCTGTTGGGTTTGGCGCGTTTTAATAAACCATTGGGTTACCAGCTGGTTTAGCGCCAAGCCATCATTTATTATCGGGGGTACGAAAACAGCCCCTCAGGAAAGGGAGGAAAATATGGGAAGGATGTCCACGGAGGCTCTGGAGCTGAAGAACATTGATGCTCTTACGCTGTACCTGGTAAAGGAACACAACGCTTATATGCAGTGCCGCGAGCTTACCTACTACCTTACCGACGCCAATGATATTTACTGGCGCGCACAGGACACCAACGAGCTTAACGAAAAGGGCCATTTCCCCGATTGCAGCGAATTGGTTGCATCGGTTCGTGAATTCATCGACCTGCCGTTTATCGATGGCAAGGAATCCATCCGCGATGTATTCGACGAGTGCACCTTCTACGCTTCCCGCAAAATCGAGGGTCAGGGTTCTCCCGTCCCCGTTGCCTAAAGGCCGCAAACTTTCAATGCCGCTTTCGCTTCTTTCTAGATGTGCGTGGGCGGCATTTTTGAGTGCAGGGAAGGGAAATCTTGAAGATGAAAAAATTCTTCTTGCTATCCCGCGCACGCTTGGATAATATAGTCAACGCACTTACGGGGCATTAGCTCAGCTGGGAGAGCGTTTGGCTGGCAGCCAAAAGGTCAGGGGTTCGATCCCCCTATGCTCCACCATTAATTCAAAAGATCCGCTGTATCGCGGATCTTTTTTTATCTGCGGCATTCTTTAGGCGAGCGCTCGCAGTTTTTCCTCGGGCAACGAAGCCAAATAATCTTGCGCCGCAGTAAGCGCACGGCCTTGCGCTCCCGACACTACGGTGATGCCGGCATTCTGCATACTTTCGGCTTCTTTTTCGGAAATGGTGCCGCATAAAAGCACCTTTACTTCAATTTGACGTAGGAAATTTGCCTGCGAGCCGCATAAATGTCCCTGGCTGGGAAGGTTGCGGGAATCTACCAACTGGCCATTTTCAACCTTGTAGAAGTTAAAGTTGGTGCAACAGCCAAATTGGCTGCTAACCTCCAAACCTTCACTTGCTACGGCGATTCTCATAACTTCCTTTTGCTCTGGGAAAACTTCAAACATCACGATACGCATTCTTTAAAAAAGTTTTTTTGCGTTTCGTTTAAGGGTGCTATCTGGGGTGCGATAGGAAATCTGAAATTAGTTGGAAATAACGGGTTGCCAAAGCAAAAGAGCTTTGCAATAATAGTCGGGCTGTTGCTTCTGAGCAACATGTCCCCATCGTCTAGCGGTTAGGACGCGGCCCTTTCAAGGCTGAAACACGGGTTCGAGTCCCGTTGGGGGCACCATGAATGAACAGGCTCTGCTTCGGCAGAGCCTTTTTCTTTAAGCAAGGAGCGCTTGTGAAGAAACTGATAGCACAGTTCATGAAGTTCGGTATCGTCGGCGTTATCGCTTTCATTATCGACTACGGTGTCATGATCTTGCTCACCGAGCTGTTTGGTGTTCCGTACCTTATCAGTACCACCATTTCGTTCATTGTTTCGGTGGTGTTCAATTACTTTGCTTCCATGCGCTATGTGTTCCAGCGTCGCGACAATATGAGCCGCAAGCGCGAGTTCATCATTTTCGTTGCGCTTTCCACCTGCGGTTTGGGCATCAACGACCTGTTCATGTGGCTCATGGTCGACTTCTTGTTCATCGACTACCGCATTTCTAAGATTGTGGTTACTGCCATTGTTATGGTGTGGAATTTCGTTACGAGAAAGATCTTCCTCGAGGCTAAAAGCGAGTAGAGGGGATAATTGCCTTAACGATTTTGCGCTGCGCGTTTGCGTGGCGCTTCACCTGAGCAGAGGAAGTCAATGAACGCACGAATCGAGAGCATGAGCCATGGCGATGGCAAGGTGTATTTGCAGATGGTCTTGGACCGTTTGCACCCCAACGCCAGCGTTCTTCTTGATGCGCGTCTGAAAGACGGCACTAAAATCCCTGCTCATCTGTTTCCGTTCAACCCGCTCGAAGAACAATCGCAGGCAAATTACGTGGTAGTGCTTCCGCATTTTGACGTGCGTGAGGTTGACCTTACCTTTTTTGAATACTCGGGCGAAGGCGAGCCCTTAACGCAAAGCCGTCTTACGGTGGAATTGAACATGGTGCGTTGGCACACACGCTTCAATGCGCTGGTGCACAATGAGCTTTTGGAGCAGATGTTCGACATCGAACGTGAGTATGGTTCCAGCCGCGTAAACGTGTACTTCACCGATGCCATCGAAGATGGTGACGAGATCGTGGTGAAGATGCTGGCCGACATGCCGCATGTTGAAGGCGCCGATGTGATGGTAGATTTTTGCGACCCGTCTGGTGCCGAAATTGATTTGCCGGTGTATCCACTGCTCGATGAAGTGGTGGCTCCTAGCCAGTTTGGCGAAGAAGAGCGCCTGCATGTGGGTTTTTCGGTTCGCGTAAGTGCTGCCGCCAAAGATTTTTGCGTAACTGTCTACGACGCCAACGAACTTGTTTCGGGCGGTTTTGCGCAATTCTGCGATGAAACCTATAGCCCTCTGCGTGAACAATATCTGTATTGCATAAACGATGCTTCGGTAGACGACGGCTATTCGCGCTGGTTCTTGCGCAATTGCGCCACGTTGGCAACGCTGGAATCTCAGCGAAAGTCGCCCTTCCCGCGTCAGCCGTTGGTGAGCCTCGTGGTGCCGGTGTATGCGGGCGATGAATGCTACGTGCCTGCATGCCTGGGCGCCCTAAGCCAGCAAACCTATGCAAACTTTGAAGTGGTGCTTGCCAGTGCCGGCGCTAATGAACAGCGCATGCTGGATTATTTGGCCAGTTGGGAGGGCGATAGGCGCATTACGCGCTTGGCTCTTTCCGCCGAAACCGAAGAAGGCGTGGCGTTCCTTACCGGCATGTTGCAGTCGCAGGGCGATGCGGTGGCGCTGCTTAGCCCGCGCGTTATTTTGGCGCCCGAAGCGCTGTATGAATACGTCCGCTGCGTAAACAGCGTGCTTTCTGCCAATGCGCAAAACAGCAAAGTAACCGAGCTTGGCGTAGGCTCGTGCGACGTTGTATACGCCAATCACGACTGCTTTGATTCTTTCGAGGGCTTGCATACTCCTAGTTTCAAACCGGAGTATTCCCCCGATTTGCTGTATTCGTACAACTATCTGGGCCCGGTGGTGTTTTATTCGCGTCGAGTTATTAGCGCCATTCAAGAATCCACGGGCTTTTCCTCGGATGCCTTCGCTTACGATTTGGCGCTCAAGGCATGCTCGCTTGCCAAACACGTTGAGCGCATCGACAAGATGCTCTACCACGTACAAGATGCTGCTCCCTTTTCTCAGCAGGCCGTAACCATTGCTGCCCGTCGCGAAGAGGAAACCTTCCGCACGGGACGCAAGGCGCTGGCTAATCATCTGCGTCGCCAAGGCATAAACGCCGTGGTGTTGGCCGATGTGTCGGAGCGTCTGTATCGTGTTTCTTACGAGTTGCCCGCTGGCCCCTCGCTTGCCGTGGTGGTTATTGCGGGCAAAGAGCCCGAGTTGCTTGATTCGTGCCTCTCTTCGGTAGAAGCAAGCGATTTGCCGGAAAACACCCAGGTGGTAGTGGTGGAATGCCACGAAACCGACCGCAATTCCCGAGTATTCTGCGACCATATCGCTAATCGTGGCCGTGCGAAGGTGGTTATCTACGAAGGCGGCGCCAACCGCGCTGCCATGGTTAACGCCGCAGTTGCGCAAACCAACTCCGATTACGTGCTGGTGCTTGAAGGCGATGGCGAAATGGTGGGCAACCAGGCAATTGCCTCTATGCTCGCGCATTGTATGCGCCCCGATGTTGCCGTGGTTGGCGCCAAGCTGCTCTATCCCGACGACACCGTACGTAGCGCCGGCTTAATGGTGGGTCCCTTCGGAGTCGCTTCAGAATTGGGTGCGAATTTGCCTCGCAGCGCCAGCGGTTATGCCAAACGCTACGTGTGCTCTAGCAACGTTTCGGCAGTTTCGCTTTCGGCGATGATGTTTAGCCGTGCGGTCTACGATGAAGTGGAAGGCTTCGACGAACGTTTCGAAATTCATCCGTGTGAAGTTGACTTCTGCCTAAAGGTTGCCAAAGCTGGCAAACGCATTGCGTTTAATGGCGGCATTGAGGTGTATCGCCGTGACGCCGACACTACGGGCCGCGCTTCCCTTACCGAAGATCAGCTGCTGCGTGCCGAGCGCGAAAAGGCATTTTTGCACTACAGATGGCCTCGTCCATTTGTGAAGGGCGACCCATATTTGAGCATCGGCCTTAACCCACACGTGCCTTATTTCTTGCTTAACGCCAGGTCATAAGGGTTATTGGCTGCATCAATCCCTAGCTATTAGCTAAACATATAATGTTTCACTTCCGCACGATGTGGGCATACCGTGATGTGCCGCGTTGCTGGGCTATAGTTGGGTTCGCTGTTTATTTGCGAGCGCCCAGCTCGCTGTGAATAAGGAATACGCATGATAGAGATTAAGAACTTAAACAAGACCTACGTGTCTTCAAGCGGCGAGGAGCATGTTGCCCTTACCGATATCAACCTCACCATCGAAGATGGCTCCGTATTTGGCATTATTGGCCAATCGGGCGCCGGCAAGTCTACGCTGGTGCGCTGCCTTAACCTGCTCGAGCATCCTACTTCGGGTCAGGTTATTATCGACGGCCGCGATATTACCGATCTTTCTGGCAAAGAGCTGCGCGATTTCCGTAGCTCGGTCGGTATGATTTTCCAGAACTTCAGCCTGCTGCAGCAGCGCACGGTATTGCGCAACGTTACCTTCCCGTTGGAGCTTCGCAAGGCCAACAAATCGGAAGCCGAAGCACGCGCTCGCGAACTTTTGGAGCTGGTTGGCCTAGCCGATAAGTGCGACAAGTATCCCAGCCAGCTTTCGGGTGGTCAGCAGCAGCGTGTGGCTATTGCCCGCGCTTTGGCAAACAACCCTTCCATCATGCTGTGCGACGAAGCAACCAGTGCTCTTGACTCTATGACCACGCATTCCATCCTTGGCTTGCTTAAAGACATCAACAAGGAACTGGGCGTAACCATCGTGCTTATTACGCACTCCCTTACCGTCGCTGAGCTCATCTGCGACAACATCGTGGTTATCGATGAAGGCCGCATCGTGGAAGAAGGCAAAACCGAAGAGGTGTTTGCCAACCCGCAAAGTGAAGTTGCCCGCAAACTGTTGGAGAAGAGGTTGTAATCATGGAATTCTTGCAGCAGTTCTTTGCTGATTACGGTGCGCTGCTTGCCCAGGGCACTTGGGACACCATCGTAATGAGCGTTGTTTCCACCTTCTTTGCCTACGTCATCGGCATTCCGCTGGGCGTGCTTTTGGTGCTTACCGACCCTAAAAAGGGTCTGTTGCCGCACCGCGCGCTCAATGCTGTTTTGGGCTGGATCGTAAACATTGGCCGCTCCATCCCGTTCATCATTTTGTTGGTGGCGCTCATCCCGTTCACTCGCATTGTGGTGGGTACTTCGCTGGGCGTGCCTGGCGCTGTGGTTCCGCTGGTTGTTGCAGCTGCTCCGTTTGTTGGCCGTATGGTTGAGCAAAGCTTGGCCGAAGTTGATGCGGGCTTGGTTGAAGCTGCGCAAAGCTTTGGCGCCAGCACCTGGCAGATTGTGGTGAAGGTGTACCTGTGGGAAAGCCTTCCCTCTCTTATCAGGGGCTTTTCTATTGTGCTTATTACCTTGCTGGGCTACTCGGCAATGGCAGGCACGGTTGGCGCCGGCGGTTTGGGCGACATCGCCATCCGCTATGGCTATCAGCGCTACATGGGCGATGTGATGGCAGCTACCATCATCATCCTCATCGTTTTGGTGCAGATTGTGCAAAGCGGTTGCGACTTTACTGCGCGAAAGCTCGACAGGAAGAAATAACATATGCCCACTTGGGCAAGAGTAACTATAAGGGGCGGCCAGCAGGTCGCCCTTTTTCGTAGCATGTTGGAAACGAAGCTGAAACACCCACCTTGCTACAATGAAACAAATTTGAAATGCCCCTTAGGAGGACTCTTATGACCAGCAGCCCCGACCAAGATTACGTACTGCGTACCATCAAGAGCCGCGACGTTCATTTCGTTCGTTTTTGGTTCTGCGATGTGCTCGGTCATATGAAGTCGTTTGCGGTTATCCCCAGCGAGCTCGAAAACGCCTTTGAAGAAGGCATGGGCTTTGACGGCAGCTGTGTGCGCGGCTTTGCCCCCACCAGCCAGTCCGACATGCTGGCTTACCCAGAGGCCTCCACGTTCCAGATTTTGCCCTGGCGTCCCGAGCGCAATGCCGTTGCACGTATGTTCTGCTCCATCAAAACGCCTGAAGGGGAGTACTTCGACGGCGACTCGCGCAATGTTTTGAAGCGTATTGCCTCTAAGGCCGAAAAGCTGGGCTACATTATGAATGTTGGCCCTGAGCTGGAGTATTACTACTTCAAAGATCACAACGGCACCGAAGCCTTGGACAAGGGCGGCTACTTCGACCTTACTTCGCTGGATATGGCAAGCGACCTTCGCCGCGACACCATCCTTACGCTGGAAAAGATGGGCATTCCGGTTGAATATTCCCACCACGAAAGCGGCCCTTCGCAGCAGGAGATCGACCTTCGCTTCGACGACGCTTTGAGCATGGCCGACAACGTAATGACCTACAAGATGGTTGTAAAGGAAATTGCCACCAAGTACGGCGTGTACGCTTCGTTTATGCCCAAGCCCATCACCGATGCTCCCGGTTCTGGCATGCATATCCATCAGAGCCTGTTCGATGCCGAGGGCAACAACGCTTTCTTCGATCCTAACGACCCTGAAGGCTACAACCTTTCGGCAACCGCTAAGCACTACATTGCAGGTTTGCTTAAGTACGTGCCCGAATTCAGCCTGCTTACCAACCCAAGCGTTAATTCTTACAAGCGTCTTGTTCCTGGCGGCGAAGCGCCGGTGTGCATTTCTTGGGCGCGCAACAATCGCTCGGCCCTGGTGCGCATTCCGGGATACAAGCCCAACAAAGAAGAAGCCTGCCGTGTAGAGTTGCGCAATCCCGACCCGGCAGCCAATCCGTACCTGGTATTTTCGGCTGTGCTTGCCGCCGGACTCAAGGGCATCGAAGAAGAGCTTGAACTGTGCCCGCCCATGGAAGAATCTATCGGCGCCGATGCTTCTCGTTTCGATCTTATCGATGCGGGGTACAAGGTGCTGCCTTCCACCCTGGGCGAAGCCATTGAACTGTTCGCCAATTCCGAGCTTATGAAAGAAGTGCTTGGCGAACACATCCATACGTACTTGGTTAAGGCCAAGCGTGAAGAATGGGACGAGTACCAAAGGCAGGTTTCTGGCTGGGAGCTCGACCGTTATCTGGGCGTACTGTAGGAGGCTGCCATGCAACAGCGCAAGAACGTCATATTCATTGCAGACAGCTTAGACAACGCCCATAAGTTCCAGGCGGTATTATCCGGCTTGGACGTGGATGTTTCGGCGGGCTCTTCGCTTCAGTTTAGGAAGCTGCTCTCCGACAACCCTTCTTACGACCTGGTAATTTATGAGGCCACGCCCGATGCTGCAGGGGTGCTGGCAACCGTCGAACAGGCTCTTATCGACGATGGCGGATCGCCCATACTTATCATCGTGAAAGAAGAAATGCTCCCAGGCTTTCGCCTTCCCGTGCAGATCAACTGCGACTTTGTGGTACACGGCGCAAGCTCTGAAGAGTGCGCTTTGCGCATTCGCCAGCTATTGTGGCCGGGCAACGAAGGCTCCACCAATGACTTTATTAGCATCGATGGCATGACCATCAACTTGGCAACCTATCAGGTAACCGTCAATGGCGAGCCGGTAGATTTCACCTACCTTGAATATGCCCTGTTGGCGTTTTTGGTAACGCACCCCGGTCGCACCTATTCGCGCGATGCGCTGCTGCGTCGCGTTTGGGGCTTTGATTACTTTGGCGGCTCCCGCACGGTTGATGTACACGTAAGGCGTGTGCGTGCCAAGTTGGGCCCTGAGCTTTCCCAGCACCTGGAAACGGTGCGAGGCGTGGGCTATCTTTGGGATTAAGGCTGCAGCGGGCAAGCCGAATGGCGATCTTTGCGCGCTTTGAAAGCTTCACGTAGCAAAGCACGCCCCATTTTTGGCTGCTCTTCTTCCCGTTATAATCGTAGGGTTCGAAAAGAGAGGAACCCTCATGTCTAAAACCGTTGCTGTTATCGACGGAAACTCGCTGATGCATCGTGCTTACCACGCCGTGCCGCCTGCAATGACGGCGCCCGATGGCACGCCCACCAATGCGGCGTTCGGGTTCTTTTCCATGCTCATTAAGTTCGTCGAAACCCAGCGCCCCGATGCCATTGTGTGCGCCTTCGACAAAGGTCGCCCGCAATTCCGTATTGATGCGCTTGCTCAGTACAAGGCGCAGCGCCCTCCCATGGACCAAGAACTAAAGGTGCAGTTCCCGCTGGTAGAAAAGCTGTTGGCCGCTATGAACATCCCTGTTGTTGCCTTGCCCGGTTGGGAGGGCGACGACATTTTGGGCACCGTTGCCGCGCGCGATGAAGCCCTGGGGTATCGCACCTTGCTGGTTACAGGCGATAAAGACGCCTACCAACTGGCCAGCGATTTAACGCAGATCGTTACCACCAAAAAGGGCATTTCCGATGTTGTGGTGTATGGCCCCGCCGAAGTGGAAGAGCGCTACGGCGTAAAGCCCGACCAGTTCATTGATTTCTTGGGCCTGAAGGGCGATAAAGCCGACAACATCCCTGGCGTCCCGGGCATCGGCGATAAAAAGGCCGCTTCCATGCTGCAGGCGTATGGCAACCTGGAAGGCATTTACGCCAACCTCGACAAATTCAAGGGCAAGCAGCTGGAAAACCTTACCAACTATAAGGAAGATGCCTTCCTTTCGCGCGAGGTTGCCACCATCGTGCGCGATGCTGATTTTGAGCTGGACGTGGAAGAGGTTAGCTTCCCGAGCTTTGACGCTGCTGAAGTAACCGAAGCCTTTACCGAGGTTCGCTTTATGTCTCACCTGCATAAGGTATTGGCGCTGCAGGGTAGTGCGGCACAATCTGCCGACTTGGGTCCGTGGGACACCATCTTGGAAGGCGATGCGGCAAAGGCTGCTATCGAAGCGCATCTAGCAGATAATCCTTTGGCCGTTGCATGGGGGCGCGATGCTCAGGCGTCGCTTTTCGACGACAACCTAACATTGGCGGTTAACCTGGGCGAAGAAGGCACGGCTATTCTGCTAAACGAGGAAGCCGAAGAGGCCATCGCCCTTATGGTGCGCGAAAGCTCCCTGGCGCTAGCCGATGCCAAGGGCCTGCTCGAAGTGGTATTTCCGCCCGATACTTCAAAGCCTGCAAAGCTTAGCTGCGGCGAAGTGCTTGACGCGCGCTTCTTTGACGTGACGCTTGCCGCCTATGTGGCCGATTCCAACAATGGCGCGGCAACCGTTGATGCGCTTATGGAGCGTTATGGCGGCGCGCTGCTCGCCGAACAAGCTGAAACAAGCAAAAAGCTGGCCCAGCAGGCCGCTGCAATTGCTTCGCTCGTAGGCCCGCTTTCCAGTGCGCTTGAAGAAGGCGAAGCTCGCAGCGTATACGAAACCATCGACTTGCCGCTGGTGGGTGTGCTTTCCTGCATGGAGCGTACCGGTGCCGCCATAGACGCCAGCCACTTGGCATCTTTGGCCGAAAGCACGGGCGCTGAAGTTGAGCGCCTGAAAGCCGCTATTTATGAATGTGCTGGCCGCGAATTCAATGTTGATTCGCCCAAGCAGCTTTCTGAAGTGCTGTTTGGCGATTTGGGTCTTACCCCTAAAAAGAAAACTCGCAGCGGGTATTCCACCGATGCCCGTGTGCTGAAGGAACTCACAGCCGAACATGAGCTGCCCGGCCTGATGCTGGAATACCGCGAGTACGCCAAAATAAAGTCTACCTACATCGATGCGCTGCCCGGCATGCGCGCAGGTGATGGCCGTATCCATTCTTCGTTTAACGAAATGGTTACCACTACTGGTCGTCTTTCTTCTTCTAATCCCAATCTGCAAAATATTCCCGTGCGTACCGACTTTGGCCGTCAGATCCGTACCTGCTTTGTTCCGCAGGCTGAAGGCCACGTGTTCGTTTCTGCCGACTATTCGCAGATCGAGTTGCGCCTGCTTGCCCACCTTTCGGGCGACGAGCACTTAATCGCATCGTTTAATTCCGGCGAAGACTTCCATGCAAGCACCGCTTCGCGCGTATTCGGCGTTGCCATGGAAGAAGTAACGCCGCAGATGCGCAGCCGTGCCAAAGCGGTCAACTTCGGCATCGTGTACGGCCAGCAGGCCTATGGCCTGTCGCAATCATTGCATATCCCGTTTTATGAAGCCAAGGAAATGATCGATCGCTACTTTGAGGTGCACCCTGGTGTGCGCGCCTACCTTGATGGGGTAGTGGCCCAGGCGCACGAAGACGGGTTTGCCACCACGTTGTTTGGTCGCCGTCGCTATATCCCTGACCTGCGCTCTAGCAACGCTGCTAAGCGCGGGTTTGGTGAGCGCACCGCTATGAACCACCCTATGCAGGGTACTGCGGCCGACATCATTAAGATGGCTATGCGCCAGGTGCAAGACGAACTGGTTCGTCGTGATTTGGGCGCACGCCTTATGCTGCAGGTGCACGACGAGTTGGATCTTTCTGTTCCCGCAGGTGAGGTGGAAGAAGTTACGCAGTTGGTGCAGAGCATCATGGAAAACGTGGTGCAGCTTTCGGTTCCGCTTTTGGCCGATGTAGAATGCGGTGCCAACTGGGCCGAAGCGCACTAGCCAAAAAGCCTATATGGGAAGTTGTGAATTCCTCTTCCATCGTGGGCGCATTCTGGTATCATTCAACAGGTTGCACGGCAAATCTGTGTAACAAGGAATAAGTGCGATGATACGCGGAGATTGTGCATTCGTTCCAACGGCGGCTACCCAACACCGCACGTTGACTTGCTACGGTCACGCTTTACAAGTTATCGCCTTGCGTTTATTTCGAAGGAGAATTATGTACGCAATCGTAAAGACTGGCGGCAAGCAGTACAAGGTATCCACCGGTGACTGCCTGAACGTCGAAAAGCTTGAGGGCGAAGCAGGCGACAAGGTCGCTCTTACCGCTATCGCTGTTGTAGACGGCTCCAAGGTCATCGCTGACCCTGCAGAGGCTGCTAAGACCAAGGTTGAGGCAACCATCGTTGAGCAGTTCAAGGGCGAAAAGCAGCTCGTGTTCAAGTTCAAGAAGCGTAAGAATTACAAGAAGCTGCGCGGTCATCGTCAGAATCTGACCCGCGTTCAGATCACCAACATCGCATAGTTAAGGAGGAATACTCATGGCACACAAGAAAGGTCAAGGTTCCATCCGCAACGGCCGCGATTCCGAGTCCAAGCGTCTTGGTTGCAAGCGCTTCGCAGGTGAGTTCGTCGGTGCGGGCAACGTTCTGGTACGTCAGCGCGGTACGCGCATTCATCCCGGTGAAAACGTGGGTCGCGGCAAGGACGACACCCTGTTCGCTCTGTGCGAAGGCACGGTAGAGTACACCAAGGGTGCACGCCGTAAGGTGCATGTACGCCCCGAGGCATAAATCCCTGGCGTTATATCTAGGATATTGAAAGGCCCCCTGCTGTGCAGAGGGCCTTTTCGTTTAGAATCGAAGGATAATGTTTACAGATAAGGTTCGCATATTCGTAAAAGCTGGCGATGGCGGCGCAGGCTGCATGTCGTTTAGGCGTGAGGCGCACGTGCCCAAGGGCGGCCCCGATGGCGGCGATGGCGGCCGTGGTGGCGATGTAATCTTGGTAGCCGACATGCGCGTTTCTTCGCTTATCGACTATCGCTTCAAGCATCATTTCAAGGCCACGCGCGGCACCCACGGTAAGGGTTCCAAGATGAACGGCGCTAATGGTGAAGACCTTATCTTGAAGGTTCCCGTTGGCACTATCGTGCGCGAATACAACGAAGAAACCAAAGAAACGGGCGAGGTTATTGCCGACCTTACCCACGATGGCGAGCGCATTGTAGTTGCGCGCGGCGGCATTGGCGGTCGTGGCAACACGCATTTCGTAACGCCAACGCGACGCGCTCCTGCATTTGCCGAGCTTGGCGTGCCCGCCGAAGAGTGCTGGGTAGAGCTCGAAATGAAGCTCATGGCCGATGCCGCCTTGGTGGGTGTTCCTTCGGCTGGCAAGAGCTCGCTTATCTCGCGCATGAGTGCGGCTAAGCCCAAAATCGCCGATTACCCCTTCACCACGCTTGTTCCTAACTTAGGTGTGGTAAAGGCCGACGAATACAACTATGTAGTGGCCGACGTTCCCGGCCTTATTGAAGGTGCGCACGAAGGCAAGGGCTTAGGACATGAATTCCTGCGCCATGTTGAGCGCTGCGCCATCATCTTGCATGTAATCGACCTTACCGGCGGCTATGAAGGCCGCGATCCGGTGGAAGATTACCGCATTATCAATAACGAACTTGAGGCGTACCTGCCCGAACTGGCTCAACGCCCCTGTATTGTGGTGGGCAACAAAATCGACTCGCCCGGTGTTGAAGAGGCCGCAAAGCGCCTGGAAGAAGAGGTGCGTCGCGACTCTATCGAGCGCGCTGGTGGCAACGAATTCGCCGAAAGCCCGCTTAACCCCAAGGTGTTCTTTACCAGTGCCGTTACAGGCAAGGGCGTTGATGCTCTTATGCGCGCAACGGGTGCTAAGGTGCTCGAGCTGCGCGAAGCCGAGCGCAAAGCCCAAGAAGGTGTGGAACACTTCGATCAAATTTGGCAGCATCGTCGTGAAGAACGCGACAAGCAATTCCAGATTACCGAGCTTTCCGAAGGCGTGTTCCGCGTTACCGGTAAGCAGATTGAGCGCATGGTTATCCAAACCGACTGGGACAACGACGAAGCCATTGCCTTCTTGCAGCATCGTTTCAAGCGTTTAAAACTCGATGAAGCCTTGGAAAAGGCTGGCGCTCGCGATGGTGACGAAATCCGCATTTTGGGTTGCGCCTTCGAGTTTGAGTCGGCTCGTATGCATGAAGACATCTACGGGGGATTGGATATTTAACCCATGAGGAACGGCAAGAAGGTCATAGTTATCAAGATCGGCTCTTCTACCTTGGTTAATGCCCAGGGCAAGCTCGATCGGCCATACTTCGATGGCCTTGCCGCCCAGGTTAACGCCCTGCGTGAAGCAGGGTGGAGCCCCATTATTGTTTCGAGTGCTGCTATTGCTTGTGGCTTGGAAGCTTTGGGCATTGAAGAGCGTCCAACCGATATGCCTTCGCTCCAGGCGGCAGCATCGGTAGGTCAAAACGCGCTTATGAGCGTGTATGCCGAATCGTTTTCACGTTACGACGTGCTAACTTCGTGCGTGCTTATTACGCGCCATTCCACGGCCCAGCGCTCGGCTTACTTGCATGCGCGTGATACCTTGGAGCGCCTGCTTGACTTCAACGTAGTGCCCATCATCAACGAAAACGATACCGTTTCGGTAGAACAGATTCGTTTTGGCGATAACGACACCTTAGCTGCATTGGTTTCGTGCCTGGTCCAGGCCGATTTGTGCGTTATTTTCTCTGATATCGAAGGCTTATACTCTGCCAACCCCAATACGTGCCCAACAGCTACTTTGGTGCCGCGCGTTGAGCGTATTACGCCTGAGCTTATGGCGACCGCAGGCGGTGCGGGCTCCAGCGTGGGCAGCGGTGGCATGGTAACCAAGATACGTGCCGCACGAGTGCTTATGCTTGCGGGTATTCCCATGGTTATCTGCCACGGGCATCGCCAGCACAGCCTGGAAGATATTGTGGAAGGCAAGCCCGTGGGCACGTATTTTGCCGCCCGTAGCGTTGCTCACGACATTACCCCGCGCAAGCTATGGATTGCCCTGGGCGATACCGCAAAGGGTGTGCTTGTGGTAGACGAAGGTGCAAAAGGTGCCCTGGTAGAACGCGGATCTTCGCTTCTTTCTGTTGGCATTAAAAGCGTGGAGGGCTCGTTTTTCCGCGGCGATATTGTGGACATCAAAGATGAACAGGGCCATCTGTTTGCCCGGGGCCGCGTAAGCGCTCCCTCTTCGGAGGTAAGCTTGGCGCGTGGTCGCACGCAAAAAGAAATCAAGGGCAACGAGCTACTGGTCAACCTTAGCGAAAAGCCTGCAGTTCATCGCGATGAATTGGTGGTGTTCGAATGAGCGAGGCAAAACAGGCCGCCTTGGCGGCAAAGGCCGCTGCCCCTGCCATGGCGCAGGCTTCTACCCAATTGAAAAACCAGGCGCTTTTAGCGATGGCGGGTGCTTTGCGTGCCAGTGCTTCTGCAATCTGTAAGGCCAACGCGGTTGACTGCGCTGCTGCAAAGGAAAAGGGCATTTCGCCTTCTATGCTCGATAGGCTTTCTTTGAACAGCGAGCGCATTGAGGGTATGGCCAGCGCCCTTGAGCAGTTAGCTAATTTGGACGATCCGGTTGGCAAGGTGGTAGAAGAGCGTTCGCTGTATAACGGCCTGCAACTGCGCCGTGTAACCGTGCCCTTGGGTGTGGTTGCCATGGTGTATGAAGCGCGCCCTAACGTTACTGCCGATGCTGCAGGTATCTGCGTTAAGTCGGGCAATGCCTGCGTGTTGCGCGGCGGATCTTCAGCCATCAATTCTAACTTGGCAATTGCAGATGCCTTGCGTAAGGCCGTGGCAAGCGTTGGCCTTCCTGCCGATGCGGTGGTTGCCATTTCTTCTACCAGTCGCGAAGAAACCGATAATCTTTTGCGTTTGCATGGTTTGGTGGATGTTCTTATTCCGCGTGGCGGCGCCGGCCTTATTCAGCATTGTGTGGAATATGCCACGGTACCTGTTATCGAAACGGGCGTGGGCAACTGCCACGTGTATGTGCACGAAAGCGCCAATTTCGATATGGCGCGCGCCATTATCATGAATGCAAAAACCCAGCGCCCCGGCGTTTGCAATGCCTGTGAATCGGTGTTGGTGGATGCATCTATTGCCAAGCAATTCTTACCGCAGTTGCTCATCCAGTTGGCCAGCGCCGGCGTAACTGTGCATGGCGATGCTGTAGCAAAGGAATGCGCTGTGCTTGCGGGCAGCCAAAACCCCGCAGCTTTAAAGCTGTTCGTTGATGCTACCGATCAAGACTGGGGCCGCGAATACTTGGCGCTTGAAATCAGCATCAAGTGCATTAACGGGGGAGCAGAAGAAGCCGTATCGCACATTAACCGATATGGCACAGGCCATTCCGAATGCATTGTTGCTTCTAGCGAAGCGGTAATTGCCCGCTTCCAGCAAGGCGTGGATGCTGCAGCGGTATACGCTAACGCTTCTACCCGTTTTACCGATGGCGGCGAATTCGGCTTGGGTGCCGAAATTGGCATTTCCACCCAAAAGCTGCATGTTCGCGGTCCGTTTGCCTTGGAAGCCCTTACCAGCACCAAGTACCTTATTAATGGCGAAGGCCAGGTTAGAGGGTAGCTATGAGCGCGATCGACGTAATGGAGGCAGTCCGCGAAGCTTCGCTTGCAGAAAAGGGCATGCATCCGGTTATCTGCGAGCACTTCGACAACTTGGGTTCAGATGGCAAGCCCTGCCGCTTGGGTATCATGGGCGGTACGTTCGACCCTATCCATAACGGCCATTTGGCTTGCGCCGAGCAGGCGCGCGAAGACTTGGGCCTAGACGTTATCCTTTTTGTTCCAACTGGCATGCCCGTGTTCAAGCGTGGTCAGCGTATTGCACCGGCAAATGAGCGTTTGGCCATGTGCCGGGCGGCCATTGCCGATAATCCTTACTTCGATGTGAGCGATATGGAAATTGCGCGCGGTGGCGATACGTACACGCTCGACACTTTGCGCATCTTGCGTGCCCATTACCCCGAAAACGTCGAGTTGTTTTTCCTGGCTGGGGCCGATGCTATTGCCACGGTATCGAAGTGGCGTGGTGCCAGCGAGCTTGGTAAGCTTGCCCGTTTTGTGGGCGTAGACCGGCCGGGGTATGAGCTTTCGGCAGCTAAGCGCGCCGAAATAGTGCAAAGCGCTCCCGATATTCCCATCTCATTCGTTACCATTGAAGCGTTGGAAATTTCTTCCAGCGAGCTTCGCCAGCGCTTGGCGGCAGGCAAGAGCATTCGCTACTTAACGCCGCAAGTGGTGGTTGACCATGTAATGGAGCACAAATTCTACCTAGAGGAAGAACCCAGTGGCCAAGAATAAGAAGAAGGTAGCCGAAGCGCAGTTAACCAAAGAAGAGTTGAGCGCGTTTGCCTACCAGCCCACTCCAACCGAAGGCTTCAACGCTGAAAAGCCCTTTAGCTCCGGTAACTACAAGCGCATGAAGGGCCTGCTTATGCAGCGCGTAAGCCCCAGCCGCTATGTTCATAGCATTTCGGTTGCCAAAACGGCTCGCAAGCTGGCTCGTGCCTATGGTTACGATGACAACCAGGCTCGCATGGCGGGGCTTTTGCACGACTGGGACAAAGCCCTGCTGCCGGCAGAATCGGCTAAACGCGTGGCGGATTTCAACCTGTCCATTGCCCCTGAAGTCGTAAGCCAAATGCCTTGGGTGCTGCATGGACCCACGGCAGCAGCGGTACTGCGCCAGCAGTTCCCCTTCTTGGGCGAAGAGCTGTTTCAAGCAATCGATAGGCATACCGTGGGCGCACCCGAAATGTCGCCACTCGATATGATGGTGTTTGTGGCTGATAAAATCGAGCCTACGCACGATGTGCCCGAATATAAGCGCCTGTACAAGCAAATTGGCATTATGGGCCTGGATGAAATGTTCTATGCCGTTCTGAAGGAGGGCATGGCGCACTTGGTTCGTTCTGGTAAGCCAATAAGCTACGATACTGTTTCAGTTTGGAATTGGTACTGCAAAGTTGGTTCCAAGGAAAAAGGAGAGTAAGTGGAAGAGCAAAAGACTTCGCGCGAATGCGCCTTAATTGCTGCCCGCGCTGCCGATGAGCGCAAAGCAAGCGACATTATGGTAATTGCTGTTGGCGACGTTATTGATGTTACCGACTACTTCATTATTGCAACTGGCCAGAACACCCCTCAGGTAGAGGCTATTCTGGATTCTGTAGAAGAGGCGCTGCGCAACGAAGCAGGCGTTAAGCCCATTTCGCGCGAGCAAACCAAAGATCATTCTTGGGAGCTTTTGGACTACGGTGAATTCGTGGTAGATGTATTCCAGCCCGAAGCCCGAGAGTTCTATCGCCTGGAAACCCTGTGGGGCGAAGCTCCCATTATCGATTTGGCCGAAGCTGGCATCGAGCACCCGGAGTATTCCGAGCGTATTGCCAAGTTGGTGGGTCACGTGCAGGAAGCCCGCGGCGAATAGTTTGTGGCAGCGGCGCTTAGCCGCTGGCTCTATGTTTGAAGGTCTAAGCCCTGTTGCGCAGTGCGCAGCGGGGCTTTGCTTTATCTGGGTATAAAAAAGGAGCTCGCCGAAGCGAGCTCCTGATGGGTTTGGCTATGTGGCGGAGCGCCTATTCAGCAGCAGCTTCAACTGCGGGCTGAGCGGCAGTGCCAGTGCTCCACTCGTCACAGTCTTTGCCAACCTTGAAGTCTACGCCAGCCTTGCGGCGCTCTGCGTAGTCGGCAGTAGCGGTAAAGAGTGCGTCGGAAAGGGAGTTGAGGGCGGTTTCTGCGGAGTCCTGAATAACGCCGATAACAAAGCCAACGCCTACAACCTGCATGGCAATGTCGTTGCTGATGCCAAACAGCGAGCAGCACAGCGGAATAAGCAGCAGGGAGCCGCCTGCAACGCCCGATGCGCCGCAAGCGCTAACAGCGGCAAGCACGCAAAGGATGCCAGCGGTTACAGGGTTGATTGCGATGCCCATGGTGTTGGCAGCGGCAATAGCCATAACGGTAATGGTGATTGCAGCGCCGGCCATGTTGATGGTTGCGCCCAGCGGAATGGAAACGGAGTAGGTGTCCTTCTTGATACCCAGACGCTTGCACAGCTCCATGTTCACCGGGATGTTGGCGGCAGAGCTGCGGGTGAAGAAGGCATACAGGCCGGAGTCCTTGATGCAGCGGAAAACGATGGGGTAGGGGTTCTTGCGGATGCAGATGGCAACCAGGATGGGGTTTACCACCAGCAGGATGAAGAACATGGCGCCCAGCAAAACCAGCAGAAGCTGGCCGTATTCGATGAAGATCTCGGGGCCGTTTTCGGCAACGGCGGCATAAACCAGGCCAAGGATGCCAAACGGTGCGCAGGCGATAATCCAGCGAACAACGATAGAGATAACGTGCGACATATCGCTGAAGAACTTCTTGGTGCCCTCGGAGGTGTAGCGAATGGCAATACCCAAAAGAATTGCCCAAACCAAAATGCCCAAGTAGTTGGCGTTGGTAAGAGCGTCAACCGGGTTTGCCACCATGTTGCCAATAAGCGTGGTAAGAACTTCTGCGATGTCGGTAGGTGCAGCCTTGGTGGAAGCCTCAACACCGGAAAGCGTAAGGGTTACCGGGAAGGCAAAGCTAACGGCAACAGCGGTAAATGCAGCGGCCAGGGTGCTAATTACGTACAGGATGATGATAGTGCGCATGCTCTGGGGCAGCTTGGTGCGGCACAGTGCGTTGATAATCAGGAAGAAAACCAGGAAGGGTGCCACTGCCTTCAGCGCGCTTACGAACAGCGTGCCCAGCATGGTAATGACGGCCAGGTCTTTCGGGCCAAACAGGCCAAGAAGAATACCGATGGCAAGGCCGATAATGATGCGCTTGACCAAGCTTAAGCTGGTCCAAGCTTTAGCGATTGCTTTCATGCGTGCTCCTTTGAGCATGACCGGGGATACAAGTGCGGTTTGGGGCTGTTTGGGGGCACCAGACGCGCAACTTCTTAGTATAGCTATCCGTTAACTAATTGTTACGTTAATCAAAGCATTTTCGCATTCTGAATCAAAGTCCCACAACTGGGGAATTACCAGGTGAAAACGTGAACAGCAATAAAAAAGCGGCCCCCATATGGGAGCCGCTAAGGATGCGATGGAGCAACCAGTGAAAGTACTTAACTTAGTTGGTCTTGTACTTCTTAACCAGCTGACGGCCAGCGATGTAGTCCATGATTTCGGTGGTGCCGCCGCCCATTTCGTTGCCGCGGAGGTCGGCCCAAATGCGGCCAACGCGGATTTCTTTGGTGTAGCCGATGGCTGCGTAGATAGACATTGCCAGGTCGGCAACGCGGGTAAGCTCGCGGCAAGCGTAGCCCTTCAGCAGAGCAGACTCAAGACGAGTGGATTCGCCGTTGTCGATCATGGTTACTACCTGGTAAAGACGAGCGCGAACATTTTGGATGATGTTCTCCATCTCGCACAGGTGCAGCTGGATGGTGGTCTGGTGAGCGATGGGCTTCTTGAAGCAGATGCGCTCAGAAGCGTATGCACCAGCGTCGTTCAGGGCAGCCTGAGCCAGACCCAGAGAAGATGCAACAACCAGGCAGCGCTCGAACTCGAGCTTCTTCATGAGGAGCTTCCAGCCCATGCCAGGCTCGCCAAGACGCATATCCTCGGTAAGAACAACGTTGTCGAAGAACTGGTCAACGAACGGAATAGCCTGCTGGCCAACCTTGTCCAGGTGACCGATGGTGAAGCCAGGGGTGTCGTTGGGAACGAGCCACAGAGAGTACTTGTCGTTCTCGTAAGAGGGATCCTCGTCCTTAGCTACAACCATGGTGTAGATGGAAAGACCGCCCAGGGTAACCCAGGTCTTCTGGCCGTTGAGCAGGTAGGTGCCGTCGGGCTGCTTCTTGGTAACGCAGGTCATAGCGTTGTTGTCGGAGCCAGCTGCGGGCTCGGAAATTGCGGAGCAGGCGATGCAGGTGCTCTCGACGTTCTCGATCGCATTCATGATCATTTCCTGCTGTTCCTTGGAACCGAAGTCGATAACGTCGGTGATGGTGTTGAAGTCGGTTACGAAGGGAAGCGTAACGCCGGTGTACTCATGGAGCTTCTCTACCAGAAGAATCTCGGTGAGCTTGTCAACGGGAACACCGCCAACCTCTTCGGGGAGGCCCAGGTGCATGAAGCCAGCCTCGCGGTAAGCCATGGCAGCCTCAACGCTGATGTGATGGTCTACTTCGTAAGCCTGCTTTACAGCTTCGTCGGTGAAGTAGCGGGTTGCGTACTCTTTGGCGCTCTCAATAAGGAGCTCCTGCTCGTCAGTAAGCTTGAAATCCATAATTTGATCCCTTCTTTATTCCCGTTTCGAATGGGACTACCGCTCGGCGCGTTACCGAATCGGCAGCTCAAGGGCTATCCTAGCATTTGAACGTGTTTTTCTCTATGCACCGAGCTATTCACGTTTTGTATAAGAAATCGCGCATTTCCCCATTTGTGGTTATAGCTGACATTTATATGGGCGTGAGCTGGTATAACACGTTCATCTGAAGCGTGCGATTTTGGGCTGAAGCGCAAAATTTAAGTTATAAGTTCTGCTTGTTTGAGCTTTGGCTCGGCTTAGGCTCATCTTGGCAATTGGTCCGGCCCCAGACTTGATGCAAGCCAGCGTTGGTTTGGCTTTTGAACGCGGCCCATCCTAAGCTGGGCTTTAAGCTTGGCTGCTGCGGCTTTGGGCTGGCTTACGTGCTGCCTATTCCTTTATCGAGCGCGGGCCAAAGCTAGGCTCCATCACCGAAGCAGGCATTTCGGGGCCGTTGTATACCTTTACCGAAGTGCCGTCCATCTTGGCAATCTCTTCTTCGCTGTAGCCATATTCGGCCATGATGCGTGCCGTGTCGTAACCGCAAGGGCGGCTGCGGCGCAAAACCGGGTCGCCTACAGACCCTAGGCGTACCGGCGTGGTGGGCAGTACCTTGTCGCCAAAGTCGTCATAGTGCAGGGTGCGCAGGGCGTCGTTTGCGAAGGCCTCTTCGTCATGCAGGATGTCTTCAGGCAAGAACAGGCGCTGGTAGGGAATCTCGTTTTCTTGGAAGATGGGCTCCCAGTAGGACCAGTCCTGCTTAAGGAAGTGCTGTTCTAGCATCTTGATAACTTCGGTGTTGCCGCCGCTTCCGTTGTTGATGGCCTCTGAAGTGGTGTAGCGCTCATCGCCCAAAATGGAAGTGAGCCCGATGGAGGTCATCAGGTGCTCAAAGAACAAATCGTAGCTGCCGTAGCAGATGATGAACCACACACCATCTTTTGAGCGGTAGGTGTTGTTGGAAGGGCAGGTGGCGTCGTAGCGGCTCTTGGGCCAAGCGTCGCCAAATTGGCTGGATGCCAGCATGATGTTCATGGCCCAAAGGGCGTTGTGGTGCAGGTTGGTGGTTACCTTATCGCCTTCGCCGGTGCGTTCTTTGCGCACCAATGCTGCCAGCAGGCCTGCGGTAAGGGTGATGGAACTGTTCCAGTCGCCGATAGCTGCTGGCCAGTTGATGGGCTGGTAGCCTTCGCCAGCTTGCGGAAGCGAAGCCAAAAAGCCGCCGCGCGCCGCATAGGCCGTGGTGTCAAAGCCCTTGGTGTCGCGCTCGGGGCCATATTCACCGTAACCGCGCATCTGGCCCCAAACCAAATGCGGATGGCGCGCATGTACCGAATCGTAGTCGAGTCCAAGCTTTGCCAAGGCCTTGTCGCGAAAGCTCGTAACCACAATGTCGGCATCGGCCAAAAGCTTTTCCAGGAACGCCTTACCTTCAGGGTCTTTCAGGTTCACCGAAAGGAATTCTTTGTTTAGCGAAGCCAAATCGAAGGCAGGGTCGTCAATCTCGGTTTTGCCCATACCAAAGGCTGGGCCGTTGGTACGGTATTCGTCGCCCGAAAACGGCTCGATCTTGTAGATGGTTGCGCCCATTTCGCCCAAAATGCGTAGGCACGCAGGTGCGGCAACGTAACCGGTAAGCTCTACAACCTTTACTCCCTCAAGGCCCTTCATATGTATATCCCTTCGTTGATTGTGCGCGCAGTGTATCAATTAGGTTTTGCGGCACCTGAGTTTCATCTGCTCTAAAAGTGTAGCGCCCGCAGCTTGCTCTGGGAGCGGTGCGTTTGCAATGGTTTGGCGCGCTGCGGGCTATAGGTTAGCGCCCCAGGCGTGCAGTTTTGGGCGTTCTGGGCCATAATAGGTAAATCGAAAGCGCGCCCACGCAGCCCTAGTCTGCGTTCAGGCGCGCGTTTTGGGAGAGTCCCAAAAATAGCAAGCAGCTGTCATATAGGCAGGAGATACACATGAAATACTTTGGTACCGATGGTTTCCGCGGCGTTGCTGGCGAAAACCTTACCGTTGAGCACGCTTACAAAATCGGCCGATTCGTTGGCTGGTATTACGGCGCCCGTCAGGGCAAGAAGGCCCGCATTGTTTTGGGCAAGGACACCCGTCGTTCTAGTTACATGCTTGAAAGCGGCATGATTTCCGGCCTGGTTGCCTCTGGCGCCGATGCCTACATGCTGCATGTTATCCCTACGCCTGGTCTTTCTTACGAAACCACCGATGGCGCCTTCGACTGCGGCGTTATGATTACCGCAAGTCATAATCCCTATACCGACAACGGCATCAAGCTGGTTAATTCCCAGGGCTTCAAGATGGAAGAATCGCTGCTGCAGCTTATCGAGCAGTACATCGATGGCGAATACCCCGAAGATGTGCCCATGGTTTCGGGCGATGCCATTGGTGCCACGGTAGACTACATGCAGGGTCGTAATCGCTACATCGCTCACCTTATCGCCAGTGCAAACTTCTCGCTCCAGGGCGTAAAAATTGGCCTTGATTGCGCAAACGGCGCAGCTTCTTCGGTTGCAAAACCCGTATTCGACGCGCTGGGTGCCGATGTTCGCGTTATCAACAACAGCCCCGATGGTTTTAACATCAACGTTGACTGCGGCTCCACCCATATGGATCGTTTGCAGCGTTTGGTTGTTGAGCAGGGCCTGGACGTGGGCTTTGCCTTCGATGGCGACGCCGATCGCTGCCTGGCAGTAGACGAGCGCGGCCACGTGGTAGATGGCGACCTTATTTTGTATGTATGTGGCGTATACCTGAACAAGCATGGCCGCCTGGCTGCTGGCACGGTTGTGCCCACGGTAATGAGCAACTTTGGCGTGCTGAAGGCTTTCGAGCAGGCAAGCTTGAACTACGAAACCACTGCAGTGGGCGACAAAAACGTATTCGCTTGCATGCACGCTAATGGCTACAGCCTTGGTGGCGAACAGTCGGGCCACGTTATCTTTGGCGACATCGCCAGCACGGGCGATGGCATCCTTACCTCTCTGCGCGTTATGGAAGCTATCCGCGCCGAGCGTGAAACCCTCTCGCAGTTGTGCGCTCCGGTAAAGCTTTACCCGCAGCTGCTTACCAACGTGCGTGTAGCCGATAAAGACGCAGCCATGAACGATGCCGGCGTTCTTGCTTCTGTTAAGCAGGCCGAAGAATTCTTGGGCGATAGTGGCCGCGTGCTCCTGCGCGCCAGCGGCACTGAACCTCTCATCCGCGTTCTGGCCGAAGCGCCTACTCAGGAAATGTGCGCCGAAGCCAGCGAATTTATGCTTAAGGCCTTAGAGCCATTGAAGGCATAAGAAAGGCGCAATGCGCTTTGGCTTGTTTGGCTAAAACTTACTAATTGTGCAGAGGGCCCGCTTCGGCGGGTTCTCTTTATTTTGGTACGGGTAGTTAGTTGCTTAATCCCGGCGGCTTGCGCCATCGTGGCAGCCGAGAGTTGGTTGGTTATACTTACCAGCTATGGCAACCTACCAACATATTTCCCATGGGTTTGATCCGGTGTTTGACAAGCACTGTCGCGTGCTGGTGCTGGGCTCATTTCCTTCGGTGCAGTCACGTAAAAACAGCTTTTACTACGGCAACCCGCAGAATCGTTTTTGGAAAGTGTTGGCCAGCTGGGCCGGCGCAAATGAGCCTGAAAATGTAGAGCAGAAGAAAAGCCTGCTTCTGCAAAACGGCATTGCGCTTTGGGATGTTATTCAAGAGTGCGACATCAAAGGCTCCAGCGACGCTTCTATTAAGAATGTAGAGCCCGTCGCCATCGAGCGCATCACCCAGGCTGCACCCATTGAGCGCGTCATCTGCAACGGAGCAGCAGCCGGGCGTCTGTATAAGAAGTACTTGCTATATAAGGTTGGCATCCCGGCGCAGGTTCTGCCTTCCACAAGCCCGGCTAACGCGGCATGGGGCTTTGACCGTTTGGCTGCGCGTTGGGCCGAAGCCCTAGAAGGTGCAGCTCCTGCGACCAAGGCGCAGCTGAAGGCGTTTGCGCAACAGCCAGTTCAGCGTCGCGGCGAAGTGGAATACGCGAGCGTGCGGATAGAGTCGCCACAGGCTTCAAGCTATGCCGTGCATAAATCGATGCAAGGCAATAAACGCAAAGACACAAAGCCCGAGTTATTGGTTCGCCAGCGTCTTCGCGAAGTAGGTCTTGGCGGGTACCGCTTGCAGTGGAAAGTGCCAGGACGCCCTGATGTGGCTTGGCCGGGCAAGAAAGTTGCCCTGTTCATCCATGGCTGTTATTGGCATCGTTGCCCGCACTGCAATTTGCAGCTGCCCAAGAAGAACACTGAATATTGGGAGGCCAAATTCAATCGCAACCAAGAGCGCGATGCTCAGAACATGGAAAAGCTCAAGGCCATGGGTTGGCATACGCACGTGGTATGGGAGTGCGAGTTGAAGAAGGCCAAGCGCGAGCAAACTTTTGCTGAATTGCTTCCCCAGCTTGCCAAAGAGCTTGGCCGTCCTCTTAAGTAGGGAAGGGCTGGGCCGGAGTTAGCCCGCAAAAGATAGTGCACCAATATATAGGTAAGGAAGCGAGCAAAATGCAACCTATATATAGGTAGTAAAATTACCAATGCAGCAAGTAGGGCGATGCTAAAGCAGTTTCTCCGCTTGGCCATGCAAACTCTTCCTTGCCCCTTAAGGGTCTTCGCGCCGGGCGAGGTTGCGGGTAAGGGCTGCTTTGCCGTTCGATGCTTTCGGCCAAACGCCCCGTTTTTCGCAGCGTTTGTGAAGCTTTCGCGAATTGCGGCGCGTACACAATTAGTTCTTGCGTACCCCAAGCTCTATCAGTATACTTTTCGTTTGCGTCTGGATGTTTATGGATACACCCGGGCGCGTGGAACTCGGAATCGCCGAGGGCTTTCTCCCAAAAGTCCCCATGGCGGTGATGGAGCCCACATAAGTCAAAGGGCTTAAGCACCAGCTCAAGCCCGTAGAAAGGAAGAAAATGGGAGTAAAACAGTTCAAGCCCACGAGCCCTGGACGCCGCTTCCAGACTGTTTCGGACTTTGCTGACATCACCAGCACCAAGCCCGAAAAGTCTCTGCTGGCACCGTTGCCTAAGAAGGCAGGCCGTAACAACTATGGTCGCGTAACCACGCGCCATCAGGGCGGCGGCGTAAAGCGTCGTTACCGTATCATCGACTTCAAGCGCAACAAGGACGGTGTACCCGCCAAGGTTGCCACGATCGAATACGATCCTAACCGCAGCGCACGCATCGCTCTTCTGCACTACGCAGACGGCGAAAAGCGCTACATCCTTCATCCCAAGGGTCTGAAGGTTGGCGAAACCGTTATTTCCGGCACCGATGCAGACATCAAGCCCGGCAATGCTCTTCCGCTTTCCGCCATTCCCGTTGGTACGCTCATTCACGCTGTAGAGCTTCAGCCTGGTCGTGGCGCAGCAATCGCTCGTTCTGCAGGCACCAGCATTCAGCTCATGGGCAAGGAAGGCAACTACGCAATCCTGCGCATGCCCTCCTCCGAAATGCGTCGCGTTCTCATCACCTGCCGCGCCACCATCGGTGAAGTTGGCAACGCTGAGCACGGCAACATCAAGATCGGTAAGGCCGGCCGTAACCGCTGGAAGAACATTCGCCCCAGCGTTCGCGGTACTGTAATGAACCCTGTCGACCATCCTCATGGCGGTGGCGAAGGCAAGAACAAGTCTTCTGGTCGCCATCCTGTTACTCCGTGGGGCATCTCTACCAAGGGTCATCGCACTCGCAACCCCAAGAAGGCTTCGAGCCGCCTGATCATCCGTCGTCGCAAGAAGTAGCGCCCGTTCCAATAAGGAGAAACATTGAGCAGAAGTTTGAAAAAAGGTCCCTTCGTGGAGCCTCGCCTTCTCGGTCGCATCATTGCGATGAACGAAGCAGGCGAAAAGAAGGTCATCAAGACGTGGTCGCGTTCTTCCACCATCTTCCCCGAGATGGTTGGTCATACCATCGCTGTGCATGATGGTCGCAAGCACGTTCCGGTATACGTCACTGAGTCCATGGTTGGCCACAAGCTCGGCGAGTTCGCACCTTCTCGCACGTTCCGTGGTCACGATAAGTAAGGAAAGGGTGAAACATGGAAGCTAAAGCAATCGCTCGCTACGTACGCGTTTCGCCCCGCAAGGCGCGTATCGTTCTGAATCAGATCCGCGGCAAGGCTGTCGTAGAGGCTCAGGAAACCCTGCGCTTCACCAACCGCGCTGTTGCTGAGGTCGTAGAAAAGACCCTCAACTCCGCAGTTGCCAATGCTGCACAGAAGGGTGCCGGCAACCCCGAAAACCTCGTGGTTAAGGCATGCTTCGCCGACGAGGGCCCCACGCTGAAGCGTATCCGCCCCCGCGCAAAGGGCTCTGCTGCTCGCATTCGCAAGCGCACCAGCCACATCACCGTTATCGTCGCAACCCGAGAGGAGGCATAGTATGGGTCAGAAGGTAAGCCCCACCGGTTTCCGTCTCGGCGTTACCGAGGACTGGCGCAGCCGTTGGTATTCCGACAAGGACTATGCTAAGAACCTTGAGAACGACCTTGCTATCCGTTCTTACCTGGAAAAGCAGCTTTCCCATGCAGCTGTCTCCCGTGTGGAGATCGAGCGTGCCGGCGACAAGATCAAGGTCATCATCACCACGTCCCGTCCGGGCGTTGTGATCGGCAAGAAGGGCGCAGAAGTTGACGCTCTTCGCAAGAAGCTCAACCAGATCGCAAACGGCACCGTTTCCGTTGAGGTCGTAGAGGTTAAGCGCCCCGAGCTCGATGCAAACCTCATCGCTCAGTCTGTTGCAGAGCAGCTGGAAAACCGCGTGGCTTTCCGTCGTGCAATGCGCAAGGCTGTTCAGTCTGCCCGCAAGAGCGGCGCAAAGGGTATCCGTATCCAGTGCGCAGGCCGTCTGGGTGGCGCTGAGATGAGCCGCCGCGAGTGGTACCGCGAAGGTCGTGTGCCTCTGCACACCCTCCGTGCAAAGATCGACTACGGTTTCACCACCGCAGCAACCACCATGGGCTCCATTGGTATCCAGGTTTGGGTATACCACGGTGACGTTCTGCCGGGCCAGAAGGCTCCGCAGCCCGCACTCGAGGGCTCTTCCCGTCCTAACCGTTCCCGTCGCCGCAATAACGATAGGGGTGATAAGTAATGTTGGTACCTAAGCGCGTAAAGCACCGTAAGGTGCAGCGTGGTTCGATGAAGGGTAATGCCAAGGGTGGCACCACTCTGAACCATGGCACTTGGGGCATTCAGGCCCTCGACCGTCATTGGATCACCAACCGCCAGATCGAGGCTGCTCGTGTCGCTATGACTCGTCGCATGAACCGTACTGGTAATGTTTGGATCACGATCTTCCCTGACAAGCCCATCACGCAGAAGCCTGCTGAAACCCGCATGGGTAAGGGTAAGGGTAACCCTGAGGGTTGGGTAGCTGTAGTAAAGCCCGGCCGCATCATGTTCGAGATCGACGGTGTTGACGAAGCAACCGCTAAGGACGCTCTTCGTCTGGCCATCGACAAGTTGCCCATCAAGTGCAAGATCGTCAAGCGCGAGGCAGAAGGGCAGGAGTAAATGAAAGCAGCAGAGATCCAGAAACTTTCGGGTGAAGATCTGCAGGCTAAGCTCAAGGAAGCACGTGCAGAGCTCTTCAACCTGCGCTTCCAGATGGCTACTGGCCAGCTCGAGAACACCGCTCGCATCAAGCAGGTCAAGAAGGACATCGCTCGCATCCAGACCGAGATGCGCGACCGCGAGCTCAAGGCCGCTCAGGCTTAGAGCTGCGATAGGAAGGTTTTAACATGAGTGAAGAACGTAACTCTCGTAAGGTCCGCCAGGGTGTTGTAGTAAGCATCTCCGGCGACAAGACCTGCGTCGTGCAAATCCACGAGCGCAAGCCCCATCCCGTATATGGCAAGATGGTTAACTCCACCAAGAAGCTCCATGCTCATGACGAGAACAATGAGGCTGGCGTGGGCGACACCGTTACCGTTATGGAAACCCGCCCGCTTTCTAAGATGAAGCGTTGGCGCCTTCTCGACATCGTAGAGAAGGCCAAGTAGGCGTATCGCTTACTTGTAGCACGAAAGGTATAAGCACATGATTCAAATGCAGAGCATGCTCGCCGTCGCTGATAACTCCGGCGCACGCAAGGTGCAGTGCATCAAGGTTCTGGGCGGCTCCAAGCGCCGTTACGCAGGCCTGGGTGATGTCATCATTTGCAGCGTCAAGGAAGCTATGCCCAACGGCAACGTGAAGAAGGGCGAAGTCGTCCGCTGCGTCGTAGTACGCGTAAAGAAGGAAGTCCGCCGCAACGACGGTAGCTACATCAAGTTCGACCAGAACGCTTGCGTTCTTATCGACGGCAATGGCGCTCCCCGCGGTACGCGTATTTTCGGACCTGTAGCACGCGAGCTTCGTGACAAGAAGTACATGAAGATCGTGTCCCTGGCACCGGAAACGCTGTAGGAGGAACACCAATGGCAAAGATGAACATCAAAAAGGGTGACAAGGTCAAGGTTCTTTCCGGCAAGGATCGCGGTGCTGAAGGCATCGTAATCGCCGCAAAGCCCGAGGCTCAGCGCGTCACCGTTGAAAAGGTCAACATCATCAAGAAGGCAATGCGCCCCACCCAGGCAAACCCTGAAGGCGGCATCGCTGAGATGGAAGCTCCTATCCATGTTTCCAACGTTATGTTGATCTGCCCCTCCTGCAAGGAGGCAACCCGCGTCAATGTAAAGCGTGAAGAAGGTAAGAAAGTTCGCGTTTGCAAGAAATGCGGAGCAGATATCGACTAGAATATCTAGCCGTGCTTTTATGACCCCCGCGCAATGCGGGGGACGCAGGGTCGGTAATCCTGCGTTTAATTCATCGAGAAAGGTTTAATAGGACAATGGCTACTCCTCGTCTGAAGGAAAAGTATGTAAACGAAGTGCGCGATCAGCTCTTCAAGGAACTCGGCCTGACCAACGTTAACCAGATCCCTCGTCTCGAGAAGATCGTAGTTAACATGGGTGTAGGTCGCGCCGCTGGCGACAAGAAGCTCCTGGAAGGTGCAATCGCAGACATGCGCACCATCACTGGTCAGCAGCCCATGGTTACCCGCGCTAAGAAGTCCATCGCAGGCTTCCATCTGCGTGAAGGCCAGGCAATTGGCTGCAAGGTTACCCTGCGTGGCGACCGCATGTGGGAATTCTTCGACCGCCTGATGAGCACCGCGCTTCCTCGCGTGCGTGACTTCCGCGGTTGCAACCCCAAGAGCTTCGACGGTCGTGGCAACTACACCATGGGCCTCACCGAACAGCTTATCTTCCCCGAGATCGAGTACGACAAGATCGATCGCACCCGCGGTATGGACATCACGTTCGTTACCACGGCCGAAAACAATGAGGGCGCCAAGGCACTTATGGTTGCCATGGGCTTCCCGTTCGCAAAAGAGAACTAACTTCTCGTTTCGAGAATTGGTTATAGAAAGAAGGATCTTGAATGGCTAAGAAATCGATGATCGCCAAGTCCAAGCGTGAGCCGAAGTTTTCCACGCGTCAGCACAACCGCTGCACTCGCTGTGGTCGCCCCCGTGCGTACTACCGCAAGTTCGGTCTGTGCCGTGTGTGCCTTCGCGAACTCGCTAACAAAGGCGAACTGCCCGGCGTAACCAAGGCATCCTGGTAGGAACAAGCTAACCGTTGCGTTGTTGAGTACCGTTGGTCAAGGCGTTTGCATCATGGGTGCAAACGAACCGGCCTTTCGGTTCATCACGAACAAAGGAGAAACACAACAATGAGCATGAACGATCCCATCGCAGATATGCTTACGCGTGTGCGTAACGCAAACTCTGCTGGCAAGCCGACGGTATCCATGCCGTCCAGCAAGAAGCTTGTCGAAATCGCCCGCATCATGCAGGAAGAGGGCTACATCACGGCTTACGAAATCGAGCCGGCTCAGCCCCGCGACATTCTCACCATCACTCTTAAGTATGGCGAGAAGAAGGCTCGCACCATCCGCGGCATCAAGCGCATTTCCAAGCCTGGTCTGCGCATCTACGCTGGTAAGGACGAGCTTCCCCGCGTACTCGGTGGTCTTGGTACCGCCGTTGTTTCGACGAGCAAGGGTGTTATGACCGACCGCGACGCACGCAAAGAAGGCGTTGGCGGCGAAGTCATGGCATACATCTGGTAGGAAGGAAGGAGCACTAATGTCTCGTATTGGTAAGATGCCTGTTGCTGTTCCTTCCGGTGTTGACGTCAAGGTTGACGGCAACGTTGTTACCGTAAAGGGCAGCAAGGGCGAGCTCACTCGTGAGTTCAGCGACATCCTCACCATCAAGGTAGAGGGTGAAGAGGTTATCGTAGAGCGCCCCGACGATTCTCGTCAGGCTAAGAGCCTCCACGGCCTCACCCGTACCCTCATCGCCAACATGGTTGAGGGTGTAAGCAATGGCTACAGCAAGAAGCTCGAGCTCGTAGGCGTTGGCTATCGTGCCGCGCTTAAGGGCAAGGATCTTGAAATCCAGCTCGGCTACTCTCACCCCGTTATCGTCAAGGCTCCTGAGAACATCACTTTCGAGTGCCCCTCTCAGACCGAGATCGTTGTTAGCGGCATCAGCAAAGAGCAGGTCGGTCAGGTTGCAGCAGACATCCGCGCTTGGCGTAAGCCTGAGCCTTACAAGGGCAAGGGTATTCGCTACGAGGGCGAGTATGTACGTCGCAAGCTTGGCAAGGCTGCTAAGTCTGAATAATCAGCTCGGTTAGGTAATTGAAGGGAATCTACTAATGAAGAAGCTTCAAAAGAAACAGGCTGGGCTGCGCCGTCGTCACACTCGTGTTCGTGGCAAGATCTCCGGCACCGCCGCCCGCCCGCGTTTGTGCATCACCCGCTCTAACGCAAACATGTACGCTCAGGTAATCGACGATGTGGCTGCAAAGACCATCTGCGCAGTTTCCACCCTCGGCCCTGAGTTCAAGGCAACCGAGAAGAAGGGCAGCACCGTTGAAGGCGCAGCCGCTCTCGGTGAAATCATCGGTAAGAAAGCACTGGACAACGGTATCACCGAGGTTGTATTCGACCGCGGCGGTAACCTTTACCACGGTCGCATCAAGGCAGTTGCCGACGGTGCCCGTGAAGCTGGTCTGAAGTTCTAAGGGAGGGTTTAGGTCTATGGCTCGTAAGCAAGAAAACCAGGCAGGCGTTCCCGAACTTCAGGAGCGTGTTGTCTACATCAACCGCGTATCTAAGGTTGTTAAGGGCGGTCGTCGTTTCGCTCTTACCGCTCTCGTTGTCGTTGGCGACGGCAAGGGCAAGGTTGGCATCGGTATGGGTAAGTCCCAGGAAGTGCCTACCGCTATCAAGAAGGGCGTAGAAGACGCTAAGAAGAATATGTTCACCATCCCGCTGACCGAGGCTGGCACTCTGCCCCACGAAATCATCGGCGTTTATGGTGCAGGTCAGGTTCTTCTTAAGCCCGCTACCCCTGGTACCGGCGTTATCGCTGGCGGCGCTGCTCGTGCCGTTCTCGAGCTCGCTGGTGTAAAGGACGTATTCGCCAAGTCTCTGGGCACCGACAATGTTTTGAACATTGTTAAGGCTGTTGCAGAGGGCTTGAAGGAACTGCAGAGCCCCGAAGACGTTTCCAAGCGTCGCGGCCTGTCTGTTTCCAAGATTTATGGCTGGAAGGAGTAAACAATGGCTGACGCAAACAAGACGCTTCGCATCACCCAGGTAAAGAGCTCCATCGGCTACAAGTACGATCAGGGCCGCACCCTGAAGGCACTGGGCCTGGGCAAGATCGGCCGCACGGTTGAGCAGGTAGACAATCCTGGCGTACGTGGCATGATCTTCAAGGTTAAGCACCTGGTTGAGGTTGAAGAAATCTAACCAACTTTTATAGGAACCCGCTTCGGCGGGTTCTCTTTTTAGGCGGCGCCTGGCACCTCATCTTCGCGCGATTTCGCAAGCTCACGTAGCGTTAGTACGCTACGCTTGCGAAATCCCACGAATCTGGGGCACCAGGCGCCGCCTAGCGCAAATGCTTAACCCCGGGAGGTTTTTGACGCTGTTCGATGGGGTTGGCGGGCACCAGGATCCCTCAAATGTCTAGCCCAACGGCAGCTGATAGCCCCTCGCTGATTTACTGCGTAAACCTGGGGGCTTTTGACGGCTCTTGCCTTCGCTAAATCGCCCTTTCATTGTTAGGGGATTGTGTGGGGGAGCGTTTCAGGCGGGAAATTCACCCGCTTTAGTTGTTCTATGTGGCATAATGGTTGAGTTTGTAAGTTCGTCGGCTGCGAGCTGCCGACCTCTGCTCCGAAAGGCGGGGCAGGGATAGCGAAAAAAGGAGTTTTACAACATGGAACTTAAGGATCTGAAGCCCGCGGAGGGCTCCCGCAAGAATCGCAAGCGCGTAGGTCGCGGTCCTGCATCTGGTACCGGCAAGACCGCTGGTCGTGGTCTGAACGGTCAGAAGTCCCGTTCTGGCGGCGGCAAGGGCGCCGGTTTTGAAGGCGGCCAGACCCCTCTGGCACGTCGTCTGCCTAAGCTGCCTGGCTTCCGCAACATCAACCATGTTGAGTATCTTCCCGTAAACGTTTCCCGCATCGAAAAGTACTTCGAGGCTGGCGAAACCGTTGACGGCGAATCTTTGGCTGCCAAGGGCATCATCAAGCATTCCACCGACCTGGTTAAGGTTCTGGGCGACGGCGAGATCACCAAGGCTGTTACCGTAAAGGTAGACAAGGTATCCGCTTCTGCTAAGGCCAAGATCGAGGCTGCTGGCGGAAAGGTCGAAGAGCCTTGCTAAGTTCCCTTGTACAGGCATTCAAGGTACCGGAGCTCAGGAATAAAATCCTGTTCACTCTGGGTATCTTGGCGCTCTACCGATTCGGCGCTTACCTGCCGGTTCCGGGCATTCCCTTCCAGGCATTCGCTAATTCCTTCCAGGATCAGGGCGTTTCCATGGTTATGCTCGACCTTTTCACCGGCGGCGCGCTTTCTAACTTCTCGGTGTTCGCGCTGGGCATCATGCCGTACATCACCGCATCTATTATCATGCAGCTGATGCAGGGCGTTATCCCCGCTGTAGGCCGTTGGGCTAAGGAAGGCGAAACCGGTCGTCGTCGTATCACCCAGGTTACGCGTTACCTTACGCTTGGCCTTGGCTTGATCAACGCTGTTGGTTACCTGTTCCTGTTCAAGTCTGAAGCTTACGGCGTGGTATTCAGCTCCGCTGTCCCCGAGATTGTTACCGACGTACTGGTCGTATTCACGCTTATTGTTGGCACCGCCCTCATCATGTGGATGGGCGAACTTATCACCCAGCGCGGCGTGGGCAACGGTATGTCCCTTATCATCTTCGTATCCATCGTTTCCTCTGTACCCCAGGCCATCTTCTCGTCCATTAACCTGAACGCAGATACTGGCATGGGTATTGCGGTTACCGTGCTTATCCTGGTTGTTGTGCTGCTGTGCATCCCGGCAATCATCTTCGTTGAGCGTGCTCAGCGTCGTATCCCGGTAAGCTACGCTAAGCGCGTACAGGGCCGCAGGATGATGGGTGGCCAGAATTCCTACCTGCCCATCAAGATCAACGCTGCTGGCGTTATCCCCATCATCTTTGCAAGCTGCCTTATCTACTTCCCGGCACAGATTGCTGCGCTGTTCAACGTAGATTGGCTCACCATGGTTGCTAACGCGATTTCTGCTGGTTGGGTTAACTGGATCCTTACTGCAGTGCTTATCGTGTTCTTCGCCTACTTCTATACCTCGGTGGTATTCAACCCCATTGATACGGCGGAAAACCTGCAGCGCCAAGGCGGCTTTATTCCGGGTATTCGCCCGGGCGCAAATACCGTTCAGTACATCAAGGATGTTCTGCATAGGGTTACGCTTCCTGGCGCAATCTTTATTGCAGCTATCGCGGTTATTCCGTCCATCCTGTTCTACTTCACCAACAACTCTCTTATTCAGGCCTTCGGCGGCACTTCGATCCTCATCATGATCGGTGTTGCCCTGGACACCATGAACAAGGTTGAGTCTCAGCTGAAGATGTACAACTACGACGGTTTCTTTAAGTAAGAAGCGCTTTTGTGGAAGGGCGGGGCAACCCGCCCTTCTTTTTGTGCGTGCCGTTTGCGTAACGCTAAGGTGTTATTTGCGCCCTTGTACAACACGTGCAACGTGCGCATTTGTTAAAATCAAAGCATCGATTCATAACGTGATTCGAAAGGACTATTCATGAATATCGTATTGCTGGGCGCTCCGGGCGCCGGTAAGGGCACTCAGGCTGCCAAGCTGGTAGAAAAGTTCGGCTATGCCCACATTTCCACGGGCGATATGCTGCGTGCCGCTGTTAAGAATCAGACCCCTCTGGGCATCGAAGCCAAGAAGTTCATGGACGCGGGCGATCTGGTTCCCGACGAAGTGGTAATTGGTCTGGTAAAGGAGCGCTTGCAGGAAGCAGACGCTGCTAACGGCTTTATCCTGGACGGCTTCCCCCGCACCACCACTCAGGCTGTTGCGCTTGACTCCGAGCTTTCTTCCCTGAATCGTCCGCTTGATGCTGCTTTGCTCATCGACGTGGACAAGGAAGTTATCATCAAGCGCCTTACCTCCCGTCGTATGTGCCGCGATTGCGGTTTCATCGGCTCCGAGGCTGACGCATCTTGCCCCAAGTGCAGTGGCGAAATGTATCAGCGCGACGACGATAACGAGGCTACCGTACGCAACCGCTTGGACGTGTACGAAAACTCCACCGCTCCGCTTATCGACTACTACCGTGGCAGCGAACTGCTGGTAGAAATCGACGGCGATCGCGACCCGCAGGATGTTTTCGCTTCCGTTACCGCAGCACTGAAGCTCTAAGCTTTAAGTAAATCGCACGAACCAAGCCCCATGGCCGTAAGGCTGTGGGGCTTTTTGTTTGGGTTATTGATACAATCTTGGGTTATGAGACCAATCGAAGACATTACCAACGACGGCATCGATTTAGTTCGTGCGCACAAGGAAGACATTAGGCGTGTTTCCGTGCGTGTTTTGGTAATTGCCTTTATTGCCGTTTTGCTGGAAGTGTTCTTGTTCAACATGAACTTCTTCCGATCGGCCGGCTATAACCCCATCGACCTTACGGGCTCAATTACTCAGCTTGAAAGCACCGAAGAGGGCACTGCAGAATTTGGTTTGGGCCACGAAGTGAAGTACCGCTTCACCGAAACCAAAACGGCGGTTGATTTCTACGACCTGAACAAAGAGGTTCATAACATTCACCTTGACTTGGACAATAGCCAAGCCGCGCAGAACCTAAAGGTTCAGATTAGCTTTACCGATGATGCTCATGAAACGTATTTCAACACCACCGAATATACGTTTGGCGTGCCTGAGGTGGACGTTTCCACGGCTAGCGAGGAAAGTCAGTACTTGTACCTGCAAAGCTCGGGCAAGATCAACAACCTGCGCATTGAAATTGTGAGCGAAGACACCACGTATCCGGTTTCGTTCTACGCTATTGTGCTCAACGACAACCAGCCTTTTGAATTCAACGGGCTTCGTTTTATGGTGGCCTTTGCAGTGCTGCTGCTTATTTACGTGTTCCGCCCCAAGTCGAGCATCTATCGTTGCTTGGTAAAGGAGCATCCGCGTTTTTCGCGTGCGGCAATCGTATTCGCCACGGCCTGCGAAGTGTTTGTTTTAACGGCGTATTTGCTGCTTGGCTCCAACCAGGTGGGCATTGCTACTTCTACCTACAACTCCGGTTCGTGGGACGGCCACAGCATTGTTAACACCTACAAGGTAGGCGGTGACAACGCTCAGCAATACGCCGAGCTTGCCAAGGCTATGACGCACGGCCAGCTGTATTTGGAAGAAGAGCCGCCTGAGTACTTGGTTAATATGGACAACCCTTACGACAAGGGTGCCCGCGATGAGCTTCAAAAGCAAACGGGCGAAAGCTACTTGTTCGACGTTGCCTATTACAACGGGCATTATTACGTGTACTTCGGCGTGTTGCCGGTGCTGTTGTTCTATTTGCCCTTCTATGTGCTTACGGGCTCGAGCTTCCCAACGGCGATAGGCGTGCTTTTAGCCTGCATCATGTTTGTGCTGGGCATAACAGCGCTCATGGATCGTTTTGCGCGGCATCATTTCAAGCAGATGAGTTTGGGCTTGTTCCTTTTGCTGCAGATGCCTTTGGTTGCATGCTCGGGCATGTTGTATTTGGCCAAGTTCCCCACGTTCTACTCGCTGCCCATTGCCATGGCCTTGGCGTTTACCGTATGGGGCTTGTACTTCTGGCTGCGTGGTCGCTCCAGCAATCGGGCATGCCGTTGGTATTTGGCAGGCTCGTTGTGCATGGCGCTGGTAGTGGCGTGTCGCCCGCAGTTTATTGTGTTCTCGCTTCTGGCCTTCCCGCTGTTTTGGCGAAAGTTCATCAAAGAGCGCCACTTGTTTAGCAAGCAGGGCGCGCGCGAATTCGCGTGTCTTATGGCGCCATACTTTGTGGTGGCCGCAGGAATTATGCTGTACAACCGTGCGCGCTTTGGTTCGTTTACCGACTTTGGCGCCAACTACAACCTAACGGTTAACGATATGACGCAGCGTGGCATGAACGCTGGGCGCCTGTTGCCTGCCTTGTTTGCCTATTTCCTGCAAACGCCCACCACCACCGGCGTGTTCCCGTGGATTCAGCCCACAACGTTTGATACTACGTATCTGGGTCAAACCATTAAGGAAGTTACCTTTGGCGGTATTTTGGTATGCCTGCCTATTCTGTGGGTGCTGGCGTTTGCCAAGCCCGTGCTGGCACATCGCTTTAGCGTGCGCTCCACCCATACGGTTGCCAGTGTGGTAATTACCATGCTTGTTTCGGGCTTGGTGGTTGCTTGCCTGGATGCCGAAATGGCAGGTATTCTGCAGCGCTATACCGCCGATTACAGCATCTTGTTCCTTATTCCTGCGGTGCTGCTGTGCTTTGTGGCCAACGATGCTCTGGCGCCCACCCGCGAAGATAAGCAAAACCCTGGGCCTGCGCTAACCCAGCATGCTGTTTCGAAGGTGTTTGCGCATAAGATGTTCTTGCGCGTGGTGGGCGTGCTGGTGTTTGTAAGCCTGCTGTATTCCACCATGGTGTGCTTCATTCCAGAAACCGGTTGGTACAGCGATGTGTACGACTGGGCGTATCAGGACTTAATAGAAACCGTTGAATTCTGGACGTAGCCGTAAGAGTCGAATTTTACCTGCGGCTGTAAGTGCCAATTTTCGTACGTAGCTGCAAGCCAATTTTGAGCGCAGCCATAAGCGCTAATTTCAAGTGTAGCCACAAGCGCCAAGGAAGCATCCTTGGCGCTTTTCTTTTCTGCTTGGCTTCAAGCGCGTTGCCTAAGGGAGCCGTTCGCCGAAACCGTTCGCCCCGCCAACTCAACCATCCGCATCGTGCGATTTCCGCCCACCGAGCTATACGGCGCTTGTTTGGAAACCCCCAACGGCGAAATTTTGTTGGTCCATAGAATTGTAGGTGCTTGAACAAAGCAAACCTTAAAGCGAGAGGAGAGGTATGTCACAGTTGACCGAAATCCGCTGGCATGCACGTGCTGGCCAAGGTGCGGTAACGGCGGCGAAGCTTGTCGCGGACACGGCACTGCTGCAGGGCAACTACATCCAGGCTATGCCCGAATATGGCCCGGAACGTACGGGAGCACCCCTGAAAGCGTATACGCGTGTATCCAGTGACCCTATCGAGGTTCACAACAACATTCAGAACCCCGACATCGTCATCATTATGGATGACACTCTGTTGGATTCCACCAACGTTATGGAAGGTATGCCCGAAGACGGCGTTCTTCTGTTCAACACCACTATGACGGCCGAAGAAGCCCGAGCTGCCGTCAACGCTCCTGCGAGCATGCGTGTTGCTGTAGTGGACGCTTCTGGCATTGCCATGGCAACCATCAAGAAGGACATGCCCAATACCCCCATCGTGGGCGCATTGGCAAAAATCACCGGCCTGTTCCCCCTGGAAAAGGTAAAGGAGCGCCTGGTAATCACCTTCGGTAAGAAGTTCTCTCAGGAAATGATCGACGCGAACCTTGAGTCCGTTGAGCGCGCATATCAGGAGGTGCAGGAATAATGTCTAAGCACGATTTCGACGGCTCCAATTACGACAACTGGAAGCCTGAAGATTTCCCCACGGGCTATGTTTGCCCCGAAGGCGGCACTTCCACCAACTGCTACACCGGTGGCTGGCGTTCCAACCGTCCCATTTGGGATTCCGAGAAGTGCTCCAACTGCATGCTGTGCTGGGCCTACTGCCCCGATTCTTCTATCGAGGTTAAGGATGGCGCCATGACCGGCATCGACCTGTTCCACTGCAAGGGCTGCGGCGTGTGCGTAAACGAATGCAAGTTCGGTGCACTTTCGCTTATCTCTGAAGCTGAGGCTCAGGCCCAGGAAGCTAAGGGGGAGTAACCATGGCTGAAGAAAAGAAGATGTTTTCCGCTACGGGCAACCAGATGGTGGCCGATGCCTTCCGTCAGGTTAACCCCGACGTTATGGCGGCTTATCCTATTACCCCGCAGACCACCATTGTTGAAGGCTATGCAAAGTTTGTGGCCGACGGCAAGGTAACCACCGAATACGTTCCCACCGAATCTGAGCACTCTGCGCTTTCTGCTTGCATCGGCGCTTCTGCTGCTGGCGCTCGCGTTGCAACCGCAACCAGCTCTCAGGGCCTGGCCTACATGTGGGAGGAATTGCACATTGCCGCTGGCATGCGTTGCCCCATTGTTATGGCAAACGCAAACCGCGCTCTTTCTGCTCCTATTAACATCCACGGCGATCACTCCGACATCATGAGCGCTCGCGACTGTGGCTGGGGCATGATGTTTGCCGAAACCGCCCAGGAGGCTTACGACAACACCATCATCGCCTTCAAGGTTGCCGAAGATCCCAACGTTTTGCTGCCAGTGCTCACTACGCTGGACGGCTTCGTAACTACGCACGCAATGGATTGCTGCGTTATGGAAGAAGACGCCACGGTTAAGCAATTCGTGGGCGACTACAAGCCCAAGTACCCGCTGCTGGATACCGAAAACCCTGTTGGTCAGGGCATGTTCGCCACGCTGGGCAACGGTTATATGAAGTACAAGCTCACCGAGCGTCATGCGTTGGACAACGCACTTGCCGCTTTCGAACAGCACGGCAAGGAATGGGCCGAAATTACTGGTCGTCCGTTTGAGCTGGTAGACGCTTGGGGCGTTGAAGACGCCGACTACATTGTTGTGGTTTTGGGCTCTTGCGCTGGCAATGCCCGCTTCGAGGCGCGCAAGCTTCGCGAACAGGGCAAGAAGGTTGGCGTGGTTCGTCCGCGCGTATTCCGCCCGTTCCCGGCAAAGCAGATTGCCGAAGCTTGCAAGAACGCCAAGGCCGTAGCTGTTCTGGACCGTTCCGATTCCTTCGGTTCGCCGCATGCCCCCTTGGCACTGGAAGTGCGCTCCGCATTCCAGGCAGAAGGCGTAAATGCCTTGGTTAACGACTACGTTGTTGGCCTTGGCGGCGCCGACATCACCCTTGATCAGATGGCTACCGTATTCGCTGAGCTTGAGGCTCGCGCAAACGGCCAGGGTGATGGTTCCATCAAGTATCTTGGCATCGAAGAGTAAGGGGCACACATCATGGCTAACATCAAGCAACTTTCTGCACGCCCCGACGACTTGGCTCCTGGCCATCGCCTGTGCGGCGGCTGCGGCGCATCCATTGCAGTGCGCCAGGTCCTTATGGGCCGCAACGACTACGACGTGGTGTGCTGCTCGGCTACGGGCTGCCTGGAAGTTTCCACTTCCATCTTCCCCGACAACGCATGGAACGTTCCGTTCATCCACAATGCATTCGCCAACGCTGGTGCAACCATTTCGGGCGTAGAGGCTGCATACAAGGGCCTTCAGCGCGCAGGCAAGATTCCTGCCGATAAGAAGATCAAGTTCGTTGCCTTTGGTGGCGACGGCGGCACCTACGACATTGGCCTGCAGAGCCTTTCTGGCGCAATGGAGCGCGGCCACGACATCGTATACGTGTGCTACGACAACGGCGCTTACATGAACACCGGCATTCAGCGTTCTTCTGCAACGCCTAAGGGCGCATGGGCAACCACTTCTGAGGTTGGCAAGGTTCAGCAGGGCAAGCCCCAAAAGCGCAAGGACCTTACCTCCATCATGGCAGCTCACGGCGTGCCTTATGTTGCCCAGGCTTCGGTTGGCAACTGGCGCGACCTGGTAAGCAAGGCCGAAAAGGCTATTGCGGTAGATGGCCCGGCGTTCTTGAACGTTATGGCTCCGTGCCCGCGTGGTTGGCGCATCGATTCCAGCCAAACTGCTGAAATTTGCCGTTTGGCCGTTAACTCCAAGTTCTGGCCGCTGTTTGAAGTAGAAAACGGCAAGTGGAAGCTCACCCCGGTTCGCGATAAGAACCTTATTCCCGTAACCGACTTCTTGAAACCCCAGGGCCGCTTCAAGCACCTGTTCAAGCCTGGCAATGAAGCCTTGCTTGAGGAAATCCAGCAGGATGTTGACGACTTCTGGGCATACCTGGAAGGCCGTGTGGAGGGCTCTAAGGACCTGTAACCACCGTTTTGGCATTATGGGTGCCTACAACACCGAAAAGCCGTAAGACCGCGCGTCTTGCGGCTTTTTTCTTGACGGAGCATAAAGCTGCGTTATAGTAGCAGGCGTAAACAACATTGAATACGGTCTTCAGGGCGAGGTGAAATTCCTCACTGGCGGTAACGTGTTACAGCCCACATGGTTGCAAGCACGAAGCCCGCGACCCTTGCCAAACGGCAAGGCTGATCTGGTTAAAATCCAGAGCCAACGGTTACAGTCCGGATGGAAGAAGACGACGAAGCGCGTGGCTTGAAGTAGCTGCGTAAACTTGCCGTACATGCCCTGGAACGTTTTGTTCCAGGGCTTTTTGTTTGGCACCTCCGCATCGTCGCAACCCCAGATGGTATTCGCGACGATTTGAAAGGAGGTGTAGGTTCCTATGACCGATGAAGAGTACATGCGCCGCGCCATTGAACTTGCTTTGCGTGGATCGGGCTGGGTAAACCCTAACCCCTTGGTTGGCGCTGTAGTGGTGCGCGAAGGGCGCATTATCGGCGAAGGCTGGCACCCTGCTTTTGGTGAATTTCACGCCGAGCGTCAGGCGCTGGCAGATTGCTACCAGCGTGGCGAGGCAACCGAAGGCGCCACTATTTACGTAACGCTAGAGCCGTGCTGCCATACCGGTAAAACGCCACCGTGCACGCAGGCCATTATCGAGGCGGGCATTGCGCGTGTGGTGATGGGCGCACCCGACCCTAACCCCAAGGTTGCCGGTGGCGGTATAGCCCAGCTAAAAGAAGCAGGCATCGAGGTTACGCAAGGCGTGCTGGTAGAAGAATGCCAGGAGGTTAACCGTGCATTTTTCCACTACATCAAAACCGGCATGCCCTACGTGGTGCTGAAGTACGCCATGACGCTTGATGGCAAAATCGCCACGCGTACAGGCAAATCGAAGTGGATCACCGGCCCCGAAGCGCGCCGCCAGGTGCACCTGGATCGTCAGCGTTATGCGGCAATCATGGTGGGCGTGAACACGGTTATCAAAGACGACCCGCAGCTTACCTGCCGCCTGGACGATTTTGCACCCGCGGCTGCTGAAGAGGCTGAGCGCTTAAGCGAGGATAGCTTCGAGGCGCAGTTGGAAAAGGAACTTGCAGAAGACGAAGCGGCACTGGCAGGCGAGGGTCTGCTTGAGTGTGACGCCCCAAAGGAAGGGGCCGGAAATACTGGCTTTGAGGCTGAGCCTGTGGCCAGCGGTTGCGAGGCCGAGCTTGTGGGCGGCTGTGGTAAAGCTCAGGTTGGCGCCGACAGCTCCGCATTGCGTGGGTATGGCGAGTTCAAGCCCCGCTGCAGCAACCCCATTCGCATCATCTGCGATACGCATTTGCGCACGCCGCTTAATTCGCAGGTAGTGCGCACGGCTGCAAGCGTTCCCACCTACATTGCCACGTCCGAAACCGATTTAGCCAAGCATCTGCCATATCGCGAGCAGGAATGCGACATCATCGTGGTTCCCGAAGCTGCTGGCCATATTGACCTGGAAGTGCTCATGCAAAAGCTGGGTGCCATGGGCATCGATAGCGTGATTGTAGAAGGGGGCGCCGAAATCAATTGGTCGGTGCTTGCCTACGACGTAGTTTCGAAGGTTCAGGCCTACATTGCACCCAAGATGTTTGGCGGCGCTGCGGCCCCAAGCCCCGTTGGCGGCTTTGGCGTGGAAGCACCCAAGTACGCTATTGGGCTGAGCAACCCTAAGGTTACCCAGTTGGGGTGCGACCTGCTTGTTGAATGCGAGGTGGAATAGATGTTCACCGGCATTGTTGAAGAAGTGGGCACCGTGGCCGGCATTCGCAAAGGTGCGCATTCCTGCGTGCTTACGGTTAACGCCAGTACGGTTTTGGAAGATGTGCACCTGGGCGATAGCATCGCCACCAACGGCGTATGCCTTACGGTTACCAGCTTTACACCCAGTAGTTTTTCTGCCGATGTAATGCACGAAACGCTCAACCGATCGAGCCTTGGGGCGCTGCGCCCGGGTAGCCCGGTAAACCTAGAGCGCGCCATGTTGGCGGGCGGCCGCTTTGGTGGCCACATTGTTTCGGGGCACATCGACGGCACGGGCACTATTGCCAGCGTCGATGCCGACGACAACGCCGTATGGTACCGCATCCAAACCACACCTGCGGTTTTGCGCTACATCGTGGAAAAGGGATCTATCGCTATCGACGGCATTAGCCTTACCGTGGCAAAGGTGGATGCAAGCAGCTTCAGCGTTTCTATCATTCCGCATACGCGTGCGCAAACCAATCTGGCCAAGAAGGGCCCTGGCAGCATCGTGAACCTGGAAAACGACTGCGTGGGCAAGTACGTGGAGCGCTTGCTGGCGTGCTCGCCCGAATTGGCCGGCGCCGAAGCGCAGCAGGGTGCCGCACGGGCAAGCCTGTTTGCCCAAAATTTCATCGGCCAAAATGGCGGCGCAAGCAGCAAGGGCAGCTTCGCCAGCGGCAAAAGCGGCGGCATAACCCGCGATTTTCTTTTGCAAAACGGCTTTTAGCAAATTACGCGCTCCATTGCGAGCGCCCGAAAGGATAAACATGTTTGAATTCAACACCATTGAAGAGGCGCTTGAAGATTTGCGCCAAGGCAAAGTGATTCTTTGCACCGACGACCCCGACCGCGAAAATGAAGGCGACTTTATTTGCGCGGCGGAATTCGCCACCACCGAAAACGTGAACTTCATGGCTAAGTACGCCAAGGGCTTAATCTGTATGCCCATGAGCATTGAACTGTGCCGCAAACTTATGTTTCCGCAGATGGTAACCACTAATACCGATAATCACGAAACGGCTTTCACGGTTTCTATCGACCATGTGGACACTACCACCGGTATTTCGGCTGAAGAGCGTGGCCTTACCGCCCGCAAGTGCGTTGACGATGCCGCCCGCCCTGAAGACTTCCGTCGCCCAGGCCATATGTTCCCGCTTATGGCAAAGCCCAACGGTGTGCTTGAGCGTAATGGCCACACCGAAGCTACGGTAGACCTTATGCGCTTGGCCGGCTTGAAGGAATGCGGCTTGTGCTGCGAGGTAATGCGCGATGACGGCACGATGATGCGCACGCCTGAGCTCATTGAACTTGCCCAGGAGTGGGGCTTGAAGTTTATTTCTATCAAGCAGCTGCAGGAATATCGCAAGAAGCACGACAAGCTGGTGGAATGCGTGGCCAACACCAAGATGCCCACCAAGTACGGTGACTTTAGGGCCTATGCCTACATCAACAAGCTCAACGGCGAGCATCATGTTGCGCTGGTTAAGGGTGAAATTGGCAATGGCGAAGACCTGCTGGTGCGCGTGCATTCCGAGTGTCTTACCGGCGATGCCTTTGGCAGCTTGCGCTGCGATTGCGGCGACCAGTTTGCTTCGGCTATGCGGGCGGTTAATGAAGAAGGCCGCGGCGTGGTGCTGTACATGCGTCAAGAAGGCCGCGGTATTGGCCTGGTTAACAAGCTGCGCGCCTACGAGCTGCAGGACAAGGGCATGGATACGCTGGAGGCAAACTTGGCGCTGGGCTTCAAGGGTGACGAGCGAGAGTACTTCATTGGCGCACAGATCTTGCGCGACCTGGGCGTTAAAACCATGCGCATCCTTACTAACAACCCCGACAAGATTTATCAGTTGGGCGAGTTTGGCCTAGAGATTACCGATCGCGTACCCATCCAGATGCCCGCGACCGATCACGACCGCTTCTACCTTAAAACCAAGGCCGAAAAGATGGGCCACATCTTGGCGGTAGAGGAATAGCTATTGGCTATTGCTTAGCTGAAGACCGTTTGGCTGGGCTTGGGCGAAAAGGTTGCCTAAGTCTGGCAAGCGGGTAGAGAGAGGAGGGTTGCCTGCCTCTCCCAAACACTAGGAATCAAGCGGCGTACAAGCGCTGCATACTGAAAGGAAATTCATTATGAACACTCTTGAAGGAAAGCTCGTATCCGAGGGCATCAAAGTTGGCATCGTTGCAGCACGTTTCAACGAGTTCATCACCAGCAAACTCATTGGCGGCGCTATGGACGGCTTGCTGCGTCACGACGTTAAGGAAAGCGATGTTGACGTGGCTTGGGTGCCCGGCGCGTTCGAGATTCCGTTGATTGCGCAGAAAATGGCCGAGTCGGGCAAGTACGATGCTGTTATTTGCCTGGGTGCGGTAATTCGCGGCGCAACTTCGCACTACGATCTGGTTTGCAATGAAGCCGCCAAGGGCGTGGCCCAGGTTGGCTTGAAGTCGGGCATTCCGGTATTGTTCGGCGTGGTAACCACCGACACCATCGAGCAGGCCATCGAGCGTGCTGGCACCAAGGCTGGCAACAAGGGCTATGACTGCGCCACCAGCGCTATCGAAATGGTCAACCTCATCAAAACCATCGAAGCTTAAAATCAATCCTTCGGTTAGGATTTTCCGCATACAGAAGCGGCCCTGCAGCTCGTAGTTGAGTTGCAGGGCCGCTTCGCGTTTAGGTGCTAGGCTTCGTGCCTTTTGGCGCGTTACTGCTCGTGGCCGTTTTCGAAAATCTTGTCCAGCACTTTGGAGATGGCTTCAATGCTGATGGGCTTGATAATGTGTCCATCCATGCCAGACTCATAGGCCTTCTTCTTGTCTTCCTCAAAGGCATTGGCCGTCATGGCAACAATGGGAATGTTTGCCTTTTCGCTGCAAGCCAGTGTGCGGATTTCGCGCGTTGCGGTGTAGCCGTCCATGCGGGGCATCTGAATGTCCATAAGCACCACGTCGTATTTATCTGCTGGTGCATCGTTGATGGCAGAAACGGCCAAGTCGCCATCGTTGACGCTATCGATAGCCATGCCGGTTTCTTCCAGAATAGCTGTTGCGATTTCGCGGTTTAGCTCATTGTCTTCTACCAGCAGGGCTCGCTTGCCGTGGTAATCGATGTGCTCGGTGGCCTCTGCTTCGTTTGTGCTTTGCGTAAATATCGGACGGGTAAGGACTTCCCTCAGCTGGCTCATAAAGATGGGCTTGGAAACAAATGCGGTAACGCCCGCCTCGCGCGCTTCGGCCTCGATGTCCGTCCAGTCGTATGCCGTTAGCACGATGATGGGTACTTCTTCGCTGATAACCTTGCGAATGCGGCGCACCGTTTCGATGCCGTTCATGTCGGGCATAAGGTAGTCGATGATGTACACCTTGTACTCATCGTTGATTTCGGCTGCATCCTGGGCGCGAAGAATCGCTTCTTTGCCCGAAGCGGTCCAGTCGGGGCGCATCTGAATTTCGCGCAGCATCTTGCTAAGGCTTCTGCACGTGTTTACGTCGTCATCAACAATCAGCGCCCTTGCGCCCAGCAGCTCTGGGATGGGCTCGCTCTTAACCGGTTCGTTGGCAAGACGAAGGTTTAGGGTAACGGTGAACACCGAACCTTTGCCCTCTTCGCTTTGCACCTGAATGTCGCCGCCCATCATGTCCACGATGTTCTTGGTGATGGCCATGCCAAGGCCGGTGCCCTGAACTCCGCTTTCGGTTGCGCTGTATTCCCTGGTAAACGTTTCGAAAATGTGCTCAAGGAATTCATCGGACATGCCAATGCCGTTGTCCTTCACCGAAAACTCGTAGGTGGTGTAGTGCTTGGTGGGGCAGGGCTTTTCTATCAGTCGGATTATCACATCGCCGCCAGGCTGGGTGAACTTGATGGCGTTGCTCACAATGTTTAGCAGTACCTGATTCAACCTTAGCTTGTCGGTGAGCACGTCTTCGTGCACAACGTCTTGCGTGTCGATGTAGAGGTTTTGGCTCTTGGAGTTGATTAAACTCTGGATCATCGTGCGCAAATCGTGCAGCAAGTCGGGGAGGTGCACGGGCTTTTCGTCGAGCTTAACCGTGCCGGACTCAATGCGGCTCATGTCCAAAATATCGTTGATCAGCGAAAGCAGGTGGGTGCTAGAAGTGCTGATCTTACCCAGGTAGTCTTGCACCTGCTCTTGGTCGTCGATGTGCGTTTGGGCCAATGCCGTAAAGCCGATGATGGCGTTCATGGGCGTGCGGATGTCGTGGCTCATGCTGTTCAGGAACGTGGTCTTGGCTTTGTTGGCCTGCTGCGCTGCAGCCAAGGCGCCCTGCAAAGCCTCTCTTTGCTCTGCTTCGGCTTTTACCACCTCGTCAACGTAGCGGAAGCCAACTGCAATCAGGTCGGCCCCATCAACCGAAACATAGCGCATCTGCAAATAATGAATTTCCCCGTCTACCAGGGCCCTAAAGGGTATAGAAAAATCGCTGGTGGTTTCGAGCTTGCTTAATACCTTGCTAAGATCCGTTTCTTCCAGCATTTTTTCAACGTCGGGTTCGTAAACCCTCACTTTGATGTATTCATGGATTATGCCTGTATAGCTAAACCACTTATCGCTTCCTGCGATTTCTTCTACGTTGAAGCTTTCTTCTTTAAAGTTTTTGCCAAGGTCCTTCTTCGGCTGCACCAGGAAAACGTTGCTGTAGTCGCGGCTTAGTGCATTGGCAACGGCCAGGGAGTCCCTGAGCCTTGTTTGCGTTTTTTGCAGCTTTTCCGTATGCTCCTCGAGCTCTTTTTGGCGTGCAGCATGCTCTGCCACAATCGCATCGATATTTTGAAATGCGGCCAAAACGCGGTCT
>CAVFVF010000006.1:0-6902 GCA_963625925.1 Eggerthellaceae bacterium
ACCTGCAGCAGCTGCCGTCATAAGAGCAAGAAGCCCGCCAAATGCGAAATCTCCGGTTGCAGGAGATGCAGTTGCTGGCTTTGTCACCGTCTCCTTCTTAGAGTTACTCTTGGTTGTATCGTTATTTTCGTCAGTCGACGCCGTGCCCTCAGATGCCTGCCACGTAAGGGCCGCTAGGCACTCGTCAACGGTATCTTGGTCGGGCGTGGTGGCGGCAACGGTGTTGTGCCAATCGCTGCCAGCCAGTGCAAGGATAGTTTCAGCGCGCTCTACGGCGGCCTTCAGTGCGTCGTAGGCCTCTTGCGTCATCCATTGCTTGCCAACAGGTACATCGGTGCCATCCGCGCTAATAACCACGCTTTCTAGCAGGGCCTTGGCCTCGTCGATCTTCGCTTTCAGTTCGTCTAGGCTGGCTACGGTTGCCATGTCGGCCTTATCGGCAAAGGTCTTGATGGGCGCGTTGTCTATGGCGAAATCGGCATATTCGGGAATGGCGGTGATTTCTTTAACTCGCTGCGTCCAGTCTGTCCAGGTGCCGTTCGTGCACGAGAAGCTTTCGCCCTCGTTCACCTTGGCCACGTGGTACGACTGTTTGGCTTTCTCTATCTGCTGCTCCACCTCGTTGTTAAGGTAGTCCTTGTAGTCCTGTGTGCTGGTGATGGCTTTTGCGTACTTCTCGGCAGCCTCTTCGGCCTTGTCTTCAGCCATGTGAGTGCCCTCTGCTGGTGCAGTCAGGTAGGGCAGCAAAGCCTCGCATTCGGCATCGGCTTGCGCCTCGCTCATGCCTTCTTCAATAAGGGCCTTTTCGTATTCACCCAAGGCCTCTTCGGCTTCCGCCTGGGTCAGGCCGCCATCCATAAGCTGCGTTTGCCAATAACCCTTGAAGCTGGCAAGGTCTTGGTTCAAAATCCTCTCTTTTGTTATCTGACGATACTTTTCAACCAGCTCATCCGAAGGGTAGCCGGTGTTGGCGCCAGCGGCCTGGTAATAGGTTTTCTTGCCTGTGCTGTCGGTGGTGTACTGCGTTACCACAACCGAATACTTCTGGCCCGAACGCATGGCAATCCAGCTGTCCTCGTCGGGCAGGTAGCGGTGATAACCTGCGGTTTCGTAGTCGGTTTCGTACGTGTGACCACTTTCGGTCAAAGCAACCTTCGTGCCCTTGGTGGGGTTGGTCACCACGCCCTCTTCGTTAACCGCATCGTCGTCAAGCAAATAGACGTCGAAGGCTACGTGCGTGTTGGGCTTTACCGTTTGGCAGGTAACCGAGCGCAGGCGAATGTCCTGGTCGGCAGTGAATACGTTGGCGCTGCTCACCTCGGTTTCGCTATCAAGGTCCAGCATCTTCACGTACTGCATGTAGTCGTACTGGCTTTCGATGGTGTTGGAAAGCGTGTGGTTGATGTCGAAGTCGAAGGCCTCCAGCATGCTGATGGTGTGATCGTAGTAGGAAAGCCAGAAGTAACCCGTGTGCTTGCCGTCTTCGTCCGTGATGCCCCAGTCGCCCAGGTTTTGGTCGATGCCGTTGCTGTCTTTGCCAGTGTTTTCGGTCTCGGAACCCCAGCTATTCTTTACCAGCCAAGCGCCGTTGGCAGGGGGCTGCTTGCCCTCAAGGAAGTTTTCTTTGGAATAGTTGTCGTCCCAACCCACGATGGTAACTGCATGGGTAACCTGGGCATCTTCGTTGGTGTAATGAGCCCAGGTGTCCAAATTGATGTACTTGGCTTGCGCTTCCTGGCCGGGCTGGGATGTGTCGGCGCTAAAGCCCGTGGTAACCGCGCGGCCGTTTACCAGCTGCTCCTTTAGCGCCTTGATGGTGTCTTTGTTGGTGCTTTGGTAGTTGCCGTTTTCGTCTTTTACTACCATGTCGCCTAAAAGGAAGCTTTCGGAAAGCTCGTAGGCCTGGTTGGCATATTTGGATTCGGGAACCGACCAGTTATCGTAGGCGGTTAGGTGCCTGCCCTCGGCGTCCTTGTCGCCCGTTTCGTACCTGCTTGAATAGTAGAGCTTATCGACCTTGGTGACGTTTTCCTCGTTTTCAATTTCGGAAATCATGCTGTCGGTAAGACACCTGGTCACAGGTGCCTGATTGGAGTAATACACCTTGCAGAGATACGAGATTTTGTCGGTTTGGCCGTTACGTGCATACAGGGGAAGGTAGGGCACGTCTTTCTCGGTAGTGGGGCCTACGCCTGCTGCGAACAGGGCGCCTGCGAATTCGGGGTAGCCGCCGGCGTCCACGAGGGAATTCTTATCGGCCGTGGTGTAGAAGCCTTCGCCCGCCTGATCTTTACCAGCATACGATTCAGGTACGGTGGAGTATGCCCACCAGGCCAAGGCCAGCTCGGAAAGGTCGATGCTGTTGGCTTTGGCGCTTTGGCCCTGGTCGCGCTGCTTGGCCAAAATGCTGGTTTCCGAAGCGGCGATGGAAGCGAATGCCCAGCAGCTGCCCCAGGGGTTCTGGCTTTTTACCGGAGTGACCAGGCTGTCGCTGGAGGTGGGAATACCAGTAGGGCTAGCGAGATTCGTGTAGAAGTCGGTATCCGCTTTCGTGGGATCGGTCAGAAAGAACGCGGCGTCGGTTGTTTTGCCCGTGATGAAGCTGTATTGCGAGCTGGTTGAGCCATCAGAATCGTTATCCGCATAAGCGGTAGCAGGGGCAACGCCGCAAAGCGTGAATGCCAAGACGGCAGAAAGCCCTACGCAGGCAAAGCGGTGCGCAATCGATTGTTTTGAGTGCCTAAAAGCAGTACTAGGGTTAGCCATAAAACCCTCCAAAATATAATGAGTAATACAAGGATTATAGGCGTACCAGTGCAGGTGGCATGTATAGAAATGCCTGATATATGCGGGTAAAAATTGCTAACGCTGCGCCCCGTGTTGCGGGGTAGCACGCGGTTGGATGCGCGCAGGTGCGCGGCTGGCTCGTAGAATGGCGTCCGCGGCTGGCTTCCAGGCAGGGTGTCGAGCTAGCTTTAGCGGTGTTAGCGGGGATGCATAGGCACGTGCCCCGCGGCAACAAAAAAGCCCGCTTGCAGCGGGCTTTGGAAGTTCTGGCTCCCCGGGTAGGATTCGAACCTACAACCCTCCGGTTAACAGCCGGATGCTCTGCCATTGAGCTACCGAGGAATTCGGTGCGTTCGTGACGCAAGAAAGTATTATACGCATCTTCAGCAGCCGCGCAACACCCTTTTTCTAAAAACTTTGCTGCGCCTCGGCAAGGGTAAAGCAGCCATCGGGCAAAGCGCGCAAACAAAAAAGCCGCCCTGAAACCCTCAGAGCGGCTGTAAGGCTTGCGTTATCGCCTGCGCAGTGATGGGCGCCTTCTGCCCCTGCCACTGCGTACAGCGCGCTTTGTGGGGCGCTTCGGGTTGGGCACCAGGCGGTCTTCGGTGTATTCGAAGCCTTCAACTTCGTAGGTTTCCAGCAAATGCTTGGTGTGGTATTCGATTTCGCGCAGTTCCAAAATCTGGTCGGGCGAAAGGAAGGTGTAGGCAGCGCCGGTTTCGCCTGCGCGGCCGGTGCGGCCAATGCGGTGGATGTAATCTTCCGGAGCATCGGGCACGGTGAAGTTAACCACAAAGCTCACTTCGGTTACGTCAATGCCGCGGGCAAGCACGTCGGTTGCCACCAGCACGTCGATCTTGCCTTCGCGGAAATTCTTAAGCGCGCGGTCGCGCTTGCCTTGGGGCTTATCGGCGTGGATGCTGTCGGCCTTAACGCCGGCGTCCTTCAAACGGTTGGCGCACGAATCGGCCTGCTGCTTGGTGCGGGTGAACACAATTACGCGCTCGGAGCCCTTTTCTTTCAGCAAAGCCACCAGCAGCTCTTGCTTTTGGCGCTCGGCCACGGGCAGCACGAATTCTTCGACGGTGTCGGCGGTTTCGCCCTTGTGGGCAATCTCGATAACCGTGGGGTCATTCTGCACCAGCTGGGCTTTTGCCTGCACATCGGAGGTAAGCGTGGCGCTGAACAAGAAAGTCTGGCGCGTTTTGGGCGTTTTGCGCACGATGTTGTTGACGCTGGGCCAAAAGCCCATGTCCATCATGCGGTCCACTTCGTCTAGCACCAGGTAATGGATGTTATCCAGCGAAAGCGCGCCCTGGTTGGCCAGGTCGAGCAGGCGGCCGGGCGTGGCAATAAGAATGTCGCAGCCCTTTTGCAGCTTGTCTATCTGCGTGGCGTATTTTTTGCCGCCAATAATGGTGAGCGTGCGAAACTTCGTGGTTTCGGCAATAACATTGGCGCTTTCGGTAATCTGCTGGGCAAGTTCGCGCGTGGGCGCCAGCACTAAAGCGTATGGGCCCTTTTTGGGGCGCTTGGAGCCAAAGTGGCGCACCATTTGGTCGAAGATGGGCAGCAGGTAGGCCAAGGTTTTGCCCGTGCCGGTTTGCGCAGCGGCCAAGATGTCGTTGCCTTCGCACCCGGGCGGGATAGATTGCTCCTGCACCGGAGTGGGTTCGGTGAAGCCGAGCTTGTTCACGGCTTCTAGGGTGGGTGTGCTCAAGTTGAGCTTGTTGAAATCAGTCATGTCCACAAGTGTAGGGGAGTGCAGGTGAATAGTCTAATGGGCGCCTGTTGGCGGGCGTTTGCAATGCTATACTTGGCAACTGCGTATTCGCTGCAAAATACTGCAGCGCAGTCCACTTAAATTTCAACCGAAAGGGCACCTGTAGCCATGAGTTCGAACAGTTTTGAAGCAAGCCGCAAGCGCAGCGAAGAAATTCGTGCCGACTTGGACGTAAACCCCGGCAAGTACACCATGCTCACGGGCGATCGTCCCACGGGCCGCTTGCACCTGGGCCATTACTTTGGCACCATCCGCGAGCGCGTGGCGCTTCAGAACAAGGGCATTACCACCCGCATTGTTATCGCCGACTATCAGGTAATCACCGACCGCGATACTACCGATAACATTCAGGACAATGTGCGCAACATGGTTATCGACTACCTGGCCTGCGGCATCGATCCTGAAAAGACTGTTATTTTCACTCACTCGCAGGTGCCGGCGCTCAATCAGCTTATGCTGCCCTTCCTTTCGCTGGTTTCCGAGGCTGAGCTTTTGCGCAACCCTACTGTTAAGGCCGAGCAGGAAGCTTCTGGCCATGCCCTTACCGGCCTTTTGCTAACCTACCCTGTGCACCAGGCCTGCGACATTCTGTTCTGCAAGGGCAATATCGTTCCGGTTGGCAAAGATCAGCTGCCCCATATCGAGCAAACGCGCCTTATTGCCCGTCGCTTTAACGAGCGTTATGCGCCGGTATTCCCCGAGCCCGAAGGCTTGCTTAACGACGACACTCCCGAAATTCCGGGTTTGGACGGCCGCAAGATGTCCAAGAGCTACGGCAACGCCATCAGCCTTGCCTTCACGGCCGAAGAAACGGCTAAGCTCATCAAAAAGTCCAAGACCGACTCTGAGCGCTTTATCACGTACGATAAGGAAAACCGTCCTGGAGTTTCGGCTTTGCTTACCACCGCTGCTTTGTGCACTGGCCGCAGCGAAGTAGAAATTGCCGAAGAAATTGGCAACGGCGGTTCCGGCCAGCTGAAGGCTTACGTTACCGAATCGGTTAACAACTACCTGGCTCCTATTCGCGAACGTCGCGCAGAAATTGCTGCAAAGAAGGGCTACGTGGAAGAAATCTTGCACGAAGGCAATCGCAAGGCAAATGAAATTGCCAACGAAACGCTGGCTCAGGTACGCGAAGCAATGCATATGGTTTACTAGTGCCCGTTGCGGCCAGCTGCCGCAGCAATGCGCTAGAATAGCCAACGCAGCTTAGGCGTTTGCCATGCGCTTGCGCTCCTAAGCAACATACGGGCCTATAGCTCAATGGTGGAGCAGGGGACTCATAATCCTTTGGTTTGTGCTGGCTAGGGGTAGGCAAGAGCAGCTAATGGCTTTACTGTGCCAGCAAAACGGCACAAGGTTTTCCGCGCGGCGCCATCCCAGAGCGCAGCAAGGCCTTGTGCAATGCTCTAACCAAGGCGCAAAAAAGCCGCCAGTGTATGCCAGCGGCTTTTCTTGATTGTTGGCTGTAGGGTAGGGTGCTACTTTGTAGCTGCGCCAGGCTGCTACTTAACAACCTTGCGTACCTTTTTGGCCTTCTTCAAAGTGGGGCGCTCTTCTTCTACCTTTTTCATAGTGAAGAAAGTGATCAGCACGTAGATGATGGTGACGGTGCATGCTGGGCTGGGCAGGTGAATCATTGCCAGCGCAACTACATCAATTACAACGGCTACAGCAAGCAAACCGTAGAACAGCACGCGGAACAGGGTGGAATCGTCGCCATCGTACATCCAGTGGAAGCCCTTGATATTCAGCACAACGCTGATAACGGCGGTCCACAGGCAAACCAGGGCTTCGATGCGAAGCACCAGGCTCAGCTGAATGCCATTGATTTGAGCGCCACCGGCAGTGGTAAGTTCCCAGCTGGTGAATTGCTCGCCAGTAAACCAGGCAGAAACCATGCATACGCAGCCCCATACGGCGCATACAGCGGCGTAGATGAAGAATCCGTTCCACAGGTGATGCATGCGGGTGCGGATAGGGGTCATGGGGTAGCCATCGTCGCCAATGCGAACATCGTTGGCGTCGTACCAGATTTCCAAAGGCTGCTTTTGAGGCTTTTCCTCTTCAGTCTTTTCTTTCTTTTTGAACAGAGCCACAGGTTGCCTTTCTAAAAGGTTTAGCTTGGTTTGTTGTTAGCGCGCGGGTGTATGCATGTGTGCGAGCATTGTGCGGGCGGTTGAAAGCGTTACAGCCAAGCTCGCGGCGCGAAGCACAGCGTTTGCACGCGAAGCACCATAGTATCTGAACCTCGGCGCAGAATGCCGTATAAGGCATGCTCTGCCGAAGAAAGACATATGCGCAGATAATAAGCTCGACAATTAAACCCGCC
>CAVFVF010000006.1:7110-62112 GCA_963625925.1 Eggerthellaceae bacterium
TAAAAAAAGGGAGGAAGCAAAGCTTCCTCCCTTTCCGGAATCTAGCCAAGATTGCTCTTGGTTTAAATAAGAGCTAGAACTAGTCGAGCTTAGAGCCAGCGATCCAGGTCTGGTACTCGAGGGTACCGTCGTGATCCTCGATGCCCTTAGCGATGGTGATGCGCTGTACGGTGGGAGCGCCTTCCTCAAGCCACATAGCGCGGCAGTCGCGGTAGAGCAGCTCGGTAGGACCATAAGGAGAATCCTCGAAGTAACCGTCGCCACCGAAGATCTCGAGCATCTCGTCGGAAACGAGACGAACGGTATCGATGGAGAACAGCTTGCAGATTGCAGCCTTCTCGGAGATGTACTCGCCCATGTTGTCCAGGTCGAAGTCATCGCAGAAGTCGATGATGGTGCAGCGGAGAGCATGGATCATCATCTGCATGTTAGCGAGCTTAACGCGGATAGCCTGACGCTTGATGATCGGCTTACCGAAGGTTACACGGTCGCGAGCACGAGCGATGGACATCTCGAACATGCGCTGGGAAATACCGAGGTTAGAGGTTGCGATGTGTACGCGGGAAACCGCGAGAGAGTGCATAGCTACCTTCATGCCCTCGCCGCGCTTGCCGAGCATCAGCTCAGGACCAAGCTCAACGTTGGTGAACTTCAGGCCGGTGTGACCGGAGCCACGGCAGCCCATCATGTGAGGCATAGGAACGATCTCGAAGCCAGGTGCGTCCATCGGTACGAAGAATGCGGACAGACGGTCGTCACCCTGCTTGTCGGGGTCGGTTACGCAGATTACGTAAGAGAACTGAGAGCAGTCGGTGTGAGAAATGAGCCACTTCTCGCCGTTCAGGATCCACTTGCCCTTGCCTTCGTCCCATACAGCGGTGGAGTGCAGGTCAGCACCGGTGCCGCCGGACTTCTCGGTCAGAGCGAAGTTGGTGAAGATGGTCTTGTCCTGGAAGAGAGGCATGTACTTCTCTTTGATTTCGGGCTGACCGAAATCGTTGAGGATGCGCCAGTTAAGGTCGGATGCATAGTGCATATGCATACGCATGCCCGAAGGACCACGAGAGAACTCTTCCTGTACCTGCAGGATTTCCTTCTCGGAAAGTCCCCAGCCACCGAACTCCTTGGGAAGGGAGTAACGATAGATGTCGTTGTCGATGTTGGACTGGTAGAACTTCTCGGGGAACGTGTTGGTTACCTCGATCTCCTTCTGCCATTCGGTGTAAGGACCTTCGACCATTTCGCGAACCTTCTTGAGGTACGCCTTGAACTGCTCGTCGGTGATGGTTGCATTCGGATTCATAAACCCTCCTAATCGGTTTGTGAGTGGAACCCTTTGGTTCCGTTGTAACCCTTATGCGGCAGATTCCGGATTTTCCGCTGGGAGTAAGTTTAGCATTTTTCGGCTAAAACGTGTCCAATAGGATATAAACCTGCCTAAGAACGCATTCTATAGGAGTGAACTATCGTTCCAATTGAACCTATCGGAGGGCCAAAGGCGCCTGTGAATGGATGAGCGGCTACTGGCTTAATCGAATCGATCCATACATATATTAGTAAAGAGATGCACTTCTTCGGATTCCCTTCCTACTATCAGTAGGCTCATTTCTTCGTGCAACACGTTCACAACTATTTATTCAAAGGGCGTTAAATGTCCTAATTGATAGACCCTCCCTATGGAAGCGCGCAGGATAAATCGGTAATTTCTTGCGCCACATACCTATTTTTCTATTGGAGTGCATCGCGTTTACGTCTAAACTGGTCGAAGCGAAAGTCCGTTATTTTTGGTACTCGTGTGCCAAAACAAGTTCGCCATAGCGCCAGAGGGGCGCAGGCGAGAGAAGGAGAAGATTATGGATTATGCTCTCACCGACGAGCAGGAACTTCTTGTAGAGTCCCTCAAGGAGTACGCTGACCGCTACTTTGACGACGAGTCCGTTCGTCAGATGTACGAGAACCATCAGGTTTCCGCTGAGGCTCAGGACGCATACCGCGACGCTGGCTTCCCCTTCATGGGCCTTCCTGAAGAAGTAGGCGGCATTCCTACCGACCACGTAACCCTCGGCCTCATGACTGAAAAGCTCTATGAGTACACCGGCGCTATGACCCCGTTCATGACCGGCATGCTCGCTTGCGCCGACCTTGCTGAGTTCGGTACCCCTGAGCAGTCTTCCGTCATCATGGAGGAGTACGAAAAGTCCGGTCAGTCCGTTGCAGCTCTGTGCCTTTCCGAGCCCGCTGCCGGCTCCGACAACATGGGTATGACCATGACCTCCAAGAAGCAGGCAGACGGCACCTACGTGCTCAACGGCCAGAAGACTTGGGTTACCAATGGCGCTGACGTTCCTTACTACATCGTTATCTGCAAGGACGAGGATCCTGCTCGCGAAAACAACAAGATGTCCCTCTGGCTCGTAAAGCGCGAGTCCGAAGGCGTATCCACCGCTCACCTCACCAAGATCGGTCAGCACACCGTTCCCTTCGTAGACGTATTCTTCGACAACGTTGTAGTTGAAGAGTCCGCTCGCATCGGCGAGGCTGGCGCTGGTTGGCTGCTGCTCATGAAGAACTTCGAGTTCGAGCGCTGCCTGGTTGTTGCTCAGGGTCTTGGCCTTGCACAGGCTGCTCAGAACGATGCCATCGCTTACGCTAAGGAGCGCATCGCATTCAACAAGCCCATCATCACCAACCCCCGCGTTCAGGGCCTCATCGAAGAGAACGAAATCATCCTTCAGCAGACCCGTCATTGGCTGTACTACTGCCTCTGGAAGCTCGACCAGGGTCAGTCCATCAACGCTGACATCGCTATGCTGAAGTCTTGGGGCACCCGTGCTCACCTCCAGGTTGCAGACAACGCAATCGAGGTATACGGCGGTCTTGGTTACACCGAGGAAGTACGTGTTGGTCGCATTTGGCGTGACCTTCGTGGTAACATGCTTGCTGGCGGTACGTGCGAGGTTATGGACTACATCGCTGGTCGCGCAATCCCGAAGCAGTACAAGTAACCAACACGCATTGCTACACGTTAACTCCCGTGTTTGTATAGGTGATACAAGGAGAATAGGAGCAAGAAAGTTATGAAAATTGTTGTCGCAGTAAAGGTAGTTGCTGACGACCAGGACATCTTCGTCGCTGGCGATCGTTCGCTCGACTACTCTAAGGCCCACCAGGTCATCAGCTCTTACGACAAGAACGCTATCGAGGCTGCAGCTCAGCTCGCTGCTGCCAACGACGGTACCGTTACTGTTATCAGCGCTGCTACCTCTAAGGCTACCGACGCCAAGCTGAAGAAGGACATCCTGTCCCGCGGCGTTGACGAGCTCATCATGGTTACCGATGATGCTCTGGCTACCGCCGACTCCTTCGCTACCGCTCAGGTACTGAAGGGCATCGTTGATGCAAACGTAGCTGATTACGACCTGATCGTAACCGGCGACGGTTCTGCCGACTTCTATGCTGGTCAGGTAAACGTTCAGCTCGCTGCAGCTCTGGGCGTTCCCACCATCAACGAGGTTACCTCCATGGCAGTTGAGGGCGACAAGGTAGTTGTCGAGCGCACCCTCGAGGACGAGGTTGAGGAAATCGAGGTTCCTCTGCCTGCAGTTATTTCCGTATCCCCCTCCATCGGCGAGCCCCGCATCCCTGGCATGCGCGAAATCCTCGCTGCTGGCAAGAAGCCTTCCACCGTTAACGAACTCGCTGGCGGCGTAGAGGCTAAGGTACAGATCGAGGAGATCAAGGCTCCCGAGCTGGCACCCCGCAAGCAGCAGGTATTCGAAGAGGGCGACATCGACGCATTTGCTGCCGCTGTTGCTGAGGCAATCAAATAGAAAGAGGGTACTGAAACATGAAGGCATTTGTTCTTGCTGAAACCACCGACGCACAGCGCTCTCTTTGCGCTGGCGCTCGCACCATCGCTGACGAGGTAGTACTCGCAGTTGTTAAGGGCGCTCCTGTAACCGGCGTTGCCGACAAGGCTTACGACGTAGAGCTTCCCGAAGGCCAGCCCGTTGAGAACGCTGCTGCTGGCGTTCAGGCTGCTTACGACGCTGCACAGCCCGACGTTGTGCTCGTTGAGCCCACTCCCCGCAACAAGATCCTCGCTGGTCTTCTTGCTGCTAAGCTGGGCACCGCAGTTGTTTCCGACGTTACCGCATTCGACGGCGACGTTGTAACCAACATGTACTTCGGCGGCCTCGCTGCTAACAAGCAGAAGGCAACCGGCGCTAAGGTTTACACCGTAGCTGCTACCGCTTTCGCAGACGCTGAGCCCACCGGCTCCGACGCTGTTGAGACCATCGCTTACACCGCACCCGAGAAGGCTCTTGTTCTTCGCGGCACCAAGGCTGTTCCCCGCGAGGGCGCAGACCTCACCAAGTGCGACGTTGTTGTTGGCGCTGGCCGTGGCTTCGCTGAGGAAGCTGACCTCCAGATGGCTCGCGACCTCTGCGCTAAGGTTGGCGGCGAGCTTGGTTGCTCCCGTCCGCTGGCAGAAAACGTTGACTGGATGCCTCGCAACCTGTACATCGGTGTTTCCGGTCTGCAGCTTGCTCCCAAGGCTTACATCGCTCTGGGTATCTCCGGTCAGATGCAGCACATGGTAGGCGTTCAGGGCGCTGACACCATCATCGCAATCAACAAGGACCAGAACGCACCTATCTTCAAGCAGTGCGACTACGGTATCGTTGGCGATATCTACAAGGTTCTTCCTGCCTTGATTGAAAAGCTCTAAACGCTTATTATTGCAGGGCGCAGGTAACTGCGCCCTGTTTTTTTGTTCACCTCTGAAAGGAAAAGCATGTCCGATTTTGACGCGATTGTCGTCGGTGCTGGCTGCGCAGGTTCTGTCGCCGCTTACACCCTCGCATCCGCCGGCAAGTCGGTTCTCGTCGTCGAGCGTGGTCAGTACGCTGGCGCTAAGAACATGACCGGTGGCCGCATCTACACCCACTCGCTGGCAAAGGTATTCCCGAATTATCAGGAAGCTCCTCTGCAGCGCAAGGTAACCCATGAGCGCATCTCTCTCATGGCTCCCGACTCCAACTTCACCATCGATTACGCTGCCCGCGAGCTCGAAGAGGCAGGTAAGGAGTCCTACACGGTTCTCCGTGGACCCTTCGACCAGTGGCTGGCCGAGCAGGCTGAAAACGCTGGCGCTGAGTTCATCTACGGCATCGCTGTAGAAGACCTCATCATCGAAGACGGCAAGGTAAAGGGCATCAACGCATTCGGCGACGAAATCACCTCTGACGTGGTTATCCTGGCCGACGGTGTTAACTCCCTGCTTACCTCCAAGGCTGGTCTTTCCAAGAAGGCTCCTGCAATCGATCAGGTTGCTGTTGGCGCTAAGGAAACCATTTCCCTTCCTGCCGACGTTGTTGAGTCTCGCTTCCTGTGCAACCCTGGCGAAGGTGCTTCCTGGCTCTTCGCAGGCGACTGCTCCAACGGCATCATCGGTGGTGCATTCGTTTATGCCAACAAGGAATCTGTTTCCGTTGGTATCGTTGCTACCATGAGCGAAGTTCTGAAGCAGGACATCCCTGTTTATCAGATGCTCGAAAACTTCAAGAACCGTCCGGAGATCAAGCCTCTTATCGCTGGCGGTAAGACCGTTGAGTACTCTGGTCACGTTGTTCCCGAAGGCGGCATCAAGATGATGCCCGAAATCATCGGCGACGGCGTTCTGGTTGCTGGCGACGCAGCTATGCTGTGCATGAACCTTGGCTACACCGTTCGCGGTATGGACCTGGCTGTTGAGTCTGGCTCCATTGCTGCTAAGGCTGCAATCAAGGCACTTGACGCAGGCGACACCTCTAAGGCTGGCCTGGCTGAGTACAAGACCATGCTCGATGCTTCCTTCATCATGCGCGACATGAACATGTACAAGGATGCTCCTCAGTTCCTCGAGGACTGCCCCGGCATGTTCCGCGGTTATCCTGAAATGATCCGCGACATCATGACCCCGCTGTTCAAGGTTGACGGCGAGCCCCGTCAGCACGTAATGAAGCTGGCTCTCCCGCCTGTTAAGAAGCAGGGCCTGTTCAAGCTGGCTAAGGTTGCTATGAAGGGAGTGAAGGCGCTGTGAGCGAACTCAACATTACCGTTAACGTCGACGAGAAGCTCTCTCTCAACAAGTTTGAGGTCGACGAAGAAAACGCACACATCAAGATCAAGGAAGGCGTTAAGGCTTCCGATCCTGAGTTCCACAAGCTCGTTATGTGCTGCCCCGCAGCTCTTTACAAGATGCCCGCTGAGGGCGACGAGCCCATCTTCGACTACGCTGGTTGCCTGGAATGCGGTACGTGCCGCATGATCTGTGGCGAAACCATCCTGGAGAAGTGGGAGTATCCTCAGCCCACCATGGGTGTTCAGTATCGCGAGGGCTAGTACTAGCTTCGTGCTTCTGGCATAACAAGCAAATTGAAGGACCTGCCGAAAGGCGGGTCCTTTTTTTGCATTAGGGCGGGGCTGACGAGCTTCTTTTATTCGGATTTTGCTGGGTGGGTTCTTTGTTTGGGGGAGGTGCTTACCGGACCTTTGATTGTTGAGCGTTGGCTTTGCTGGCTGTACCTGTTGCTGTTGTTCAAAAGGGTTTCGTTTGTATGTGCTGGTATTCGAAGAGTAATTCCTTTCTTTCGTCGGTATTCGATATATAGCAAAAAGTTTTATTACCTATAACCTTTGCTTATGTAAAGAAGGAAATAGCATTTAATCATCGAATTAGAAGTTCATGCTAGGCGGGTCTAACATGAACATGTTTTATTTAAACGTGTTTTATAAGTTCTAACGGCGATTTATAAGCCAGCAGGATCCTTAGTAGAGAGGGGAGCAATGTGAGCGCAGCCAAGCAAGCCACAAAATACCTTTTTGCCATTGCTACCGTGTACATGTGTTATTTGACGCATGGTGTGCAAGCAATTGTTTTCAGTCAGAACCAGGTTAACTTCTACACCCAGTGGGGCTTCACCGACGCGGCAGCAGGCGCTGCAGCTGTTTCGATGGCCATTACATGGGTTGGCGTTGGTAAGTTCGTCAGCGTTTGGATCGGTGGCGAGATTTCTGACCGCATCGGCCGTAAGTTTTTGGCTGTTGGCGGCGGTATTCTGTACATCATTTCATTTGTTGTGATGCTTGTTACCGACAACGCCACCGTAGCTTGTGTAGCAGGCTTTGTTTCTGGCGTTGCAACCTCCGGCTTCTGGGATGGCTCCCTTTATCCTGCAATTGCCGAAGCAAGCCCCAAGTACTCCGCTTCTACTACTATCGGCATTAAGCTGGTAATTTCTATCGCTGGTATCATCTACCCGCTGTTTGTAGCCATGAACAGCGGCGCTAACTGGCACATCAACATCTACATTCCCATTGCAATGTCCATCGTTGCAACGGTGATGGCCATCTTTACCCCGTTTGTATACGACGACAAGCGCAAGATGGGCGCAGCTGAAGGCGATGCTGAGGGCGCTAAGAACGAGGCCGAGGCCGAAATTCAGGCTGCTAAGGACGCTATGAAGGAACCGGCAAACGCTATGGTGAACTTCGTAACGCTGTTCTTCGGCTTCGTAATCATGTTCATCATGTATGGCGCGCAGCAGTACACCAAGCAGTTTGGTATTACCAACCTTGGCCTTGAAACCACGGCAGCTGCCGGCCTTACTTCCATCTACACTGCTGGCTCGGTAATCGCAGTTTTGTTCTGGGCTTGGATGATGGGCAAGCTTCGCTGGACTCCCATCAAGGTTATCCTTATCGACTCCATCCTGGCCGCTATCGCGCTTGCCCTGGTGATTATCGCCCTGCCTTTGAACCTTGGTGCAGGCGTTGTATACGTGGCAATTGCAGTACTGGGCTTCAGCGCCGCAGGTGGCATGTTGCAAACGGGCGTAACCTTGCGCCAGATGATGTGCCCCGGTCCGCGTGGCCGCAACGTTGGTATGTACTACACCTTCATGGGCTTCGCTTCCGTGTTCCTGCCGTTTATCGTATCTGCTATGACTGGCAATGTGGGCGAGGCTAGCGCAATCTGGATCATGATGGTTCTGCTGCTGGTTGCCGCTTGCGTAAGCATCGTAATGTCGCTCTACGTTATCTCTCGCTTCAAGAAGCAGTTTGGCTACAGCGCAATGTCCAAGATGCAGGACTAGTTTTTAAAAGTTGCATCTGTCTGCATTGCTCCAGGCGTGCAGCTTACGGGGCTCCCTAAGGGGAGCCCCTTTTGTTGCCTGGATTGGTGTTTTGCACCCTCGTTTGGCGGCTGCCACTGCATTAACTGGTGCCCTTATTGTTTTGGCTTGCGCCGCCGATGGTCGGGTGCCTTGCAACAGTTGCGGAGGGATTGTTAGGGGCAAGTTATAGATTTGCGCTTATCTATCGGTTTTACGCTATACTAAATCGCGTTTTGCACTTGTAGAAGGCAAAGGGACGAATGAATCTTTCTCAGCTTTACTATTTTCGCAAGCTCGCCGAGCTGCAGCACTATACGCGCGCAGCCAAGGAGCTGTTTATTACTCAGCCCACACTTTCGGGTTCTATTTCCTCGTTGGAGCAGGAATTGGGCGTTTCGCTTTTTCAGAAGGCGGGCCGCAACGTTGAGCTAACCAAATACGGCGCCGAATTCCTGGAATATGTAAACGCTTCGCTTGAGCAGCTGGACAAGGGAATTGCCATCATGAAGGGCTATTCCGGCGAAGGCGATGGCGGCGCCATCGACCTGGGCTGCATCATCACTCTGCAGGCCGACTACCTGCCGCGCTTGCTTAAGGGTTACGCTGATTCGAGCGATCGCCAAACCGATTTCAACATTAACCAAAAGCCCTCGCAGGATTTGCTGCAGGGCGTGGTTGAAGGCAAACACGATGTAGCGTTTTGCGCCTTCGACGATATTGCCGCTAATTTGGAGCAGATTCCTGTTGCCGAGCAGCAATTGGTGGTTACGGTAAGCCCCGACAACCCTCTGGCTTCCAGGGAGTTTGTAACGCCCGAAGATTTGCGCGAGGCTTCGGTTATCACCTATCGCGACGAAGTGCCTATTGGCAAGTCGGTTAAAAAGCTGATGGATAGCTTTGGCATCGAAAATGTTCGCTATGCCTATGAAGACGAATCTATCCTGGCGGGCTTTGCGGCCAATAGCTCTGATGTTGCGCTGATGCTGGATACCTTCTTCCCGCATTCGGTAGAAGACATTGTGATGCTGCCGCTGTACAACAATGCCGAAGAGCAGCGTCGTTACTGCCATACCATCTACTTGGTGTATAGCGAAAAGAATTACCGCCCGTATTGCGTGGAGCATTTTGTTGACTACGTGCGCGAAACCCAGCTGCTGGATAGGACGGCTGAGCACACCATTTACATCGACTAGCTTTTGCTTGTTTGGCCCGGAGCGCACAAACGCTTCGGGCTTTTTTGTTGCTGGTTTGCCTTTTGCGGCTGGCGGCGATGGAGTGGGTGCAGGCTGGCCTTGTGAGGCAGACTGGTGATGCCAGGGCCTTGCGGGTGTTTCGGGCTTTTTGTTGTTGGGCGTGCTGGCTGCGTTTATACAGCGTGCATGCGATAAAATGAATCGTTATGATCTTACAGCTTGAACACATCACTAAATCGTTCGGATCGCGCGTCCTGTTCCAGGACGTTTCTTTCCGTTTGGAAGAATATGATCGCCTTGCACTGGTTGGCCCCAACGGCGCAGGCAAAACCACCATGCTCAACATCATCACCGGCAAAGAAGATGCCGATGAAGGGCGTATTGTTTTGGGCAAAGGCGCCAAGATTGGCTACTTGGAGCAGGAAGCGATCGAGATGGGGGAGCGCACCATTTTTGAAGAGGTGCTTTCTGCCCAGACCGAAATCCTCAACCAAGAACGCCGCATGCGTGAGTTGGAGCAGCAGCTAGGGCAAAATCCTACCGAGCAGCAGCTTGCCCAGTATGGTCGCGCGCGCGATCAGTACGAAGCCATGGGTGGCTATCAGCTTGAAAGCCGCGTGCGTGCCGTGCTGTTCGGTCTTGGATTTGGCGAAGCTGACATGGAGCGCCTTACCACCGATTTTTCGGGCGGCTGGCAGATGCGCATTGCGCTGGCAAAGCTGCTTACTCGCAACCCTGAAGTTCTGCTGCTTGACGAGCCTACCAACCACCTGGACTTGGAAAGCGTTAAGTGGCTGGAAGGCTTTCTGCGCAGCTACAGCGGCAGCGTTATCGTGGTAAGCCACGACCGCGAATTTTTGGACAACATGGTAGACCGCGTGGCCGAAATTGATTTAGGCCACGTGCAAACCTACAAAGGCAATTATTCTGCCTACCTGCGTCAGCGCGAAGAGCGTTTGGTGCTTCTGCGCGAGCAGGCTCAAAAGCAGGCCGAAGAAATTGCCCATATGGAAGCTTTCATCGAGCGTTTTCGCTACAAGGCTACCAAGGCAAAGCAAGTACAAGACCGTGTGCGCAAGCTCGAAAAGATGGAGCGCATTCAGGTTCCGCCCGAGCGCAAAAGCGTGCATTTCAACTTCCAGCAGCCGCCTCGCACGGGCGACTTGGTGGTGGAGTGCACCGGCTTGTGCAAGAGCTTTGGCGAAAAGACGGTGTACGACGGGCTTGACCTTTCGCTGTACCGTGGCGAAAAAATTGCCCTGGTTGGCCCCAACGGTGCAGGTAAATCTACCCTGCTTAAGATGATCGCCGGCGCGCTTGAACCCGATGCGGGCAACATCAAGTACGGCGCACACGTAAGCAAAACTTACTTTGCCCAGCATCAGCTCGAAGAACTGCACCCGGGCAACACGGTGTTTGAAGAGCTGGACGGTGCGGCTCCCGGCTGGAGCATTTCGCAGGTGCGCACGCTTTTGGGCGCCTTCCTTTTCCAAGCCGATGCGGTTGAAAAGAAGGTTTCGGTGCTTTCGGGTGGCGAGAAATGCCGCCTGGCTTTGGCCAAGATGCTTGTTTCGCCCAAGCCTTTGCTGTGCCTGGACGAGCCTACCAACCACTTGGATATTGCCAGCGCCGATATTTTGGAGCAGGCCTTAAAGCAGTTTGAGGGAACCATTCTGCTTATTACGCACGACCGTCATCTTATTCGCTCGGTAGCTAATCGCATTATTGAGATTAAGCCCGGTCAGGTAACTTCATTTGCCGGCGACTACGACTACTACCTGTTCAAAACCGGGCAGGAAGACACGCGCAGCGCAGTGGATGGCACGGTATCGCGCCCCAAGGCTGCGCCAGCCGCTGCATCTTCCGATGCGTTTGCCAAGGCGTTTGGCAAGGAAGACGCCCCCAAGAAGAATTCGCTTACTGCTCCGCGCGGCTCGGCTCCAAAAACCAAAGAGCAAAAGCGCGCTGAAGCAGAAGCTCGCAACCGTGCCTATGCGGCGCTTAAAAATCAGCGTAAGCGCGTGAAAGAGCTGGACAAAATAATCGAGACCGAAACTGCACGCATGGAAGAAATCTTGCAGCTGCTGGCCGACCCGGAGTTCTATACCAACGAAGACTCATCGAGCGATGTTATTGCCGAGCACGCAAAGCTCAAGGCATCGCTTTCGGCGCACGAAGAAGAATGGATCATGCTCTCCGAAGAAATTGAGGCAGAGATGAACAAGGGGTTGGAAGGCGCGTAATGGCACTGGATTTGCATGTGGTGCTCTTTGAGCCCGAGATTCCCCAAAACGCGGGCAACATTGCCCGTACCTGCGCCTGCACGGGCGCTACGCTGCATTTGGTGGAGCCTATGGGGTTTCGCTACACGCAGCGCAACTTGGCGCGCGCGGGGCTTGATTACTGGGACAAGGTAACCATCTGCCGCCATGCCAGCGTTGAGCAATTCTTAGAAGAACATGCCGGCAAGCGCATGCTGTTTTTCACGGGCAATACCACCCGTTCGTTTTATAGCGAAAACTTGGAATGCCAAGGCGAGTTGTACTTGGTGTTTGGCCGTGAAAGCCGTGGTATCAGCCCAGAGGTTTTGGAAGCCCACCAAGATGAGTGTGTGCGCTTGCCCATGCGCGAGGGGCTGCGTTCGTTGAACCTTTCCAACGCAGTGGCCATTGGCGTATATGAAACGCTGCGCCAAAACGCTTTCAAGGAGCTGATGTAGGTATGTCGTACCGTGTGCGCATTGAAAGCTTTGAGGGTCCGTTCGACCTGCTGCTTTATTTGGTAAGCCGCCAAAAGGTAAGCATCGGCAGCATTTCGTTGGCCGAAATTACCGATCAATACCTGGCCGAAGTGCAGCGTATGCGCAATGTCGACTTAGACGTTGCCAGCGACTTTTTGTTGGTGGCATCCACGTTGCTTGAAATCAAGGCGGCAAGCCTTATCCCGCAGGAAGAACCTGAGGACTTACCCGAAGAGTTTGAGGAAATGAGCGCTGGCCAGATGCGCGATGCCCTGGTTGAGCACTTGCTGGAGTACAAGAAGTTCAAGAATGCCGCCGCGGCGCTTTCTTCGCGCTTTGAGGCCGAGGGCAGGGTGCACGTGCGCCCGTTTGGCCCCGACCGCTCATTCTTGACGCTGGTGCCCGACTACCTAGAAGGCGTGGAGATTAACCGTTTGGGCGAGCTGTGCGCAAGCTGCATTGCCCGCCGCGATGTGTTCCTGCTGGAAAGCGAGCACATTGCCGCGCGAGTGATTCCCGTAGAAACGCAGGTGCGCACGGTGTTTGAGCGTGTTTGCCAACAAGGCCATGCGCGTTTTTCGGACTTTGTAAGCGCCGAGGACGACTCGCACCTGATTGTGGTTACGTTTTTGGCCATGTTGGAGCTGTTCAAGCGCAATATGGTTAGCCTTCGCCAGGAAGAGCTGTTTGGCGATATTGACATCACCTATGTTGAGGGCAGCAGCGAAGAGCAGATTCTAAACGATGATTTTGATTCCGCGCAGGAGGTGCGCTAATGCAGGAACAGGTTAACACTGCGTTTGGTGAAGAGGGTCAGGCCGAAGAGGGTCAGGCTGCTGAAGGCCGGGTTGCAGATGCAGTAGCTGCACAAGGCCAGGATGCCCAGGCTGCAGATGCAGTAGGTGCACAAGGCCAGGATGCCCAGGCTGCAGAAGGCCATACCGCAGAGGGCGAGGATGCCCCCGTTGCCTTGGGTGAAGCCGGCAAGGCTTGGCTGGCCGGCGCTATCGAAGCCATGCTGTTTGTAACCGACGAACCGGTGAGCGTTCTTACCTTTGCCGACATGCTTGAAGCAGACCCGGCCGATGTCCAGGAAGCATTGGTGCAGGTGCAGCAGGCCTTGGAACAGGCCGAACGCGGCATTCAGCTGCGCGAGGTAGCTGGTGGCTGGCGCTTGTATACGCACCCGCGCTACCACGAGCTTATTGAGCGCTACGTGCTTTCGTGGGATACGCGAAAGCTTTCGCAGGCTGCGCTGGAAACCTTGGCGGTTGTGGCATATTGCCAGCCCATCACCCGAAACGGCGTAGCTTCTGTTCGCGGTGTTAGCTCGGATAGCTCTATCAATTCGCTGGTGGAAAAGGGCCTGCTTCGCGAAGCGGGCACGCAAGATGCCCCCGGCAACCCCGTGCTGTACGCTACAACGCGCACGTTCTTGGAAAAGTTTGGCCTGCGTTCGGTGAAAGACCTGCCTGCGCTGGAAAGCTTTGCTCCCGACGAAGACACGCGTGCGTTTATTGCCGAGCGCCTAAACGTGGTGCGCCCCGAAGATGAGGCTTACACGCTTGGCGTAGAGGACGACGAAGAAAGCAGCCTCCCTGCAGCAGAAACTATGCAAGAAGCCATGCAGCAGATGCTCTCCGATGCTCTTGCCCAGGGTGCTGGCGCGGTAGAGAAGATCAATTTCGACGAGCTTGTATTCGACGAGGACGACTAACCCGTGGCGCAGCAAAGCGAACAGAGCGAACAAAACGGGGAAATGCGCCTGCAGAAGTTTTTGGCACGCGCAGGTGTTGCCAGCCGCCGCAGCAGCGAAAAGGTTATTGCTGCTGGCCGAGTGCAGGTAAATGGCTTGGTGGTAACCGAAATGGGCACGAAGGTGTGCCCCAAACGCGACCAGGTTCTGCTGGATGGCCAGCCGGTTGCACTGCCTTCTGAAGACGTAACCATCATGCTGAACAAGCCAGCAGGGTATCTAACTGCCATGAGCGACGACCGTGGCCGTGCGTGCGTGGCAAGCCTTGTTCCCATACAGCAGTATCCGGCTTTGTACCCAATTGGCCGCCTGGATTACGACACCACGGGCCTTTTGTTGTTCAGCACCAATGGCGAGCTGGGCCATGCTTTGCTTCACCCATCGCATCACGTAACCAAAACCTATCGGGCCATGGTAAAAGGCGTTCCCAATGCCAAGGCTATACAGGCGCTTGAGCAGGGCGTATTGCTGGAAGATGGCCTAACTGCTCCTGCAAGCGTGCAAATTGCAGGCAAGCAAAAGGGCAATACGGTTTTGGAGCTTTCCATCCACGAAGGCAAGAAGCGCCAGGTAAAGCGCATGTGCGAAGCTGTGGGCCATCCGGTACTGCAGTTGCATCGCGCCAAATTCGGCCCGCTTGAGCTGGGCAATTTGCCCGAAGGCCAATGGCGTGAGCTTACGCATGAAGAGGTTGGTGCACTTAGCGCGGCACCCTGCCAAGCATGATAAAATCGTCTATTATTTCCGACTCTGAAAGGAACGGGCTTTTAGCATTATGAAAACGCACTTCACTTCGGTGGCCGTTATTGGCCTTGGACTCATCGGATCGTCGTTTGCGGCAGCGTATCGCAACGCTTATTCCGATGCGTACCTGGTGGGTGTAGATACTTCGGCTGAAGCCCTGGAGGAAGCAAAGAATCGCGGCTGGATCAACGAGGGCCACCTGCCCACAGAAGATCTTTCTGCAGTGCTTCCCAAGTGCGAGCTGGTAATGATTGCCACGCCCGTTCCTGTTGCCCATACCTACTTTGAGGTAATAGCCGCCTGCGATTACCAGGGCGTTGTGTCCGACACCTGCTCCACCAAGAAAATCGTGAGCCAGCAGGCGCAGGATATTCTGCCTTATCCGCAAAACTATATTCCCGGCCATCCCATGGCAGGTTCTGAAAAGAGCGGCATCGAGGGCGCCCGCGAAGATATGTTCCAGGGCGCGCATTGGGTGCTGTGCCCCAACAACGAAACCTCGGCCGATAACTATGCCGCCTTGCATGAAGCGCTGGCGGGTATGGGCGCACGCGTGGTTTCTTTGCCGCGCGAACGTCACGATGAAGCAGTGGCCATCGTAAGCCACGTTCCGCATTTTGTTGCATCTTCTTTGGTTGAGCTGGCGGTGCGCCACGCCGATGGGGAAGAAGCGCTGTTCCGCCTGGCTGCAGGCGGCTTTAAAGATTCCACCCGCATTGCCGCAGGCTCGCCTGCGCTGTGGACGGGCATTGCTTTCGACAATCGCGAGGCTATTGTGGATGGCCTAGACGAAGTGGGCTCCATCATCCACGACTTTGCCGAAACCCTTCGCAAGGGCGACAAAGAAGGCTTTACCGAGCTGCTTCTTCGTGCGGCTGAAGCGCGTCGCGCGCTGCCTGCCAAGTGGGTACCTGCTACCGAAGACTTGCTTCAGGTGCGCATTCCTATTTCCAACCACCCGGGTGCTGTTGCCGAAGCCACTTCGATCGCAAGCAAGGTTGGCTGCAACATCGTTTCCATCAACATCGACCACATCACTTCTTCGAGCGCTGTGCTTGACATGGTGCTTACCGACGAAGGCGATATTGGCAAGCTTTCAACTCAACTTATCAAGGCCGGTTTTAGCATTTCGCTGAACCCGCTGGACAAGGAGTAGTCATGGCAACTAACACTACACGCATCGAGCCGTTGGGCGCACCTCTGAAGGGTGCCGCACGTGTTCCTGGCGACAAATCCATTTCGCACCGTGCTGTGCTGTTTTCTGCCATGGCCGAAGGCACTTCGCGCCTTACCGGCGTGCTTGATTCTGCCGATGTGCGCTCTACCATTGGCGCCGTGAGCGCACTTGGTGCCCAGGTTTCGCTTGAGCGTCAGGTAGACGGCACGCTTGCCGGCGGCGTTACCGGCTGGGGCGAAAAGGGCCCCTCCGAGCCTGCCGAGCCCATCGATTGCGGCAATTCCGGCACCACTTCGCGTTTGCTTATGGGCGTGCTGGCTCCGTGGAACATCCGCGTTACCATCACCGGCGACGAATCGCTGCAGAAGCGCCCCATGCGCCGTATTATTGCGCCTCTTATGAAGATGGGCGCACGTTTTGAGCCCGAAGCGTGCGAAACCCTGCCCGTTACCGAAATAGGCAACCCCGAGCTGAAGGCAATCACCTACGATTCGCCTATGGCATCTGCCCAGCTCAAAACCTCTGTTTTGCTTGCTGGTTTGGGCGCTAAGGGCACCACCACCATCAACGAGCCCGCAGTTTCGCGAAACCATACCGAGCTCATGCTTCCCGAATTCGGCGTAAAGGTCGACCACGACTTCCGCCGCGCCGCGGTAGAAGGCCCTGCAAAGCTTCACGCTTCCGAGGTCGATGTTCCAGGCGATCCTTCTTCGGCTGCATTCTTGGTATGCGCAGCGCTTCTTGCACCGGGCAGCTCGGTGCAGATTGAAAACGTGAGCTTAAACCCGGGCCGTGTGGGCTTTATCCGCACGCTTGAGCGCATGGGCGCTAGCATCGATGTGCGCTACCTTACCGCCGAAGGCAAGGAACCCATCGGCGTTATTGGTGCTTCGTACACCGAAAACCTGGTTGGTTGCGAAATTCCTTCGCAGCACATTGCCTCTGAAATCGACGAGATCCCTGTGCTTTCTCTGGTTGCCGCACATGCTTCGGGCATCACGGTGTTCCGCGGTGTAAGCGAGCTTACCAAGAAGGAATCCAACCGCCTTACCGCCATCATCGAAGGCTTGGGCCAGTTAGGCGTTAACGCCTGGGCCGAAAACGACGACCTCTACATTGAAGGCCAGCCTGGCTTGCAGGTACCCGAAGGCCTGGTGTTCGATTCGCGCAAAGACCATCGCTTGGCCATGACGTGGTCGCTGGTGGGCCTGTGCTCCAACACCCCGGTCGAAATCATCGACTTCGACTGTGTTTCGGTAAGCTTCCCCACGTTTTTGGACAGCATGAAGGGGTTGGCGTAAATGATTATTGCCATCGACGGCCCTTCGGGCGCGGGTAAGAGCACCGTTGCCAAAGCGGTAGCTAAAGAACTGGGCTTTTCGTGCCTGGACACAGGTGCGATGTATCGCGCGGTTGCTTGGCGCGCTCTAAACGATGGTGTTGCGCTGGAAGATGCCGATGCCTTGGGTGCTATCGCGCGCAATCATAAAATCAGCTTTGGCCACACCGAGGGCGACCCGGTGCCGCGCCGCGTGTTCAGCGACGAAACTGAGATTACCGATGCCATCCGTACGGCCGAAATTGATCGCGCCGTTTCGAAGGTTTCTTCGGTGCCAGCGGTTCGCAAGGCTTTGGTAGAGCAGCAGCGTCGCATTGGCAGCGAAGGCAATTTTGTAATTGAGGGCCGCGATATTGGCACCGAAGTATTCCCTGGTGCAGAGGTAAAGGTGTTCTTAACCGCTTCAGCTGAAGAGCGCGCGCATAGGCGTGTGCGCCAAAACGCCGACAGGGGAGTAGGCTCCATCAACTACGAAGAGGTGCTGGCCGATATCATCCGTCGCGACGAGCAGGACTCCAACCGCGAAACCGCTCCGCTTCGCGCAGCCCAAGATGCTGTACCGGTTGATTCTTCGAGCATGCACATTGAAGAGGTTATCGGCTCTATCTGCAATTTGGCCCGCGCAAGGATGACGCTGTAATGGCTTTCAACATTCACGAAGATTATTGGGATCGCCCCTTTGTGGGCAACGACCAAACCAATCGCATTCCACATGGCTTGGCTTTGTTTCTAAGCGGCCTGTTCTGTGTGCTGGTGAAGGTTATCTTTCGCTTCCGCAAAGAAGGTCAGGAAGTGGTTGACCAGTTCAAGGGCAAGAAATGCGGCGCGGTTTTGGTATCGCCCCATTATTCCTACCTTGACGTGGTAATTATGTTTTTGGCTACGCGCCGCAAAGGGTGGGTGCGCCTAATTGCGCGCGATTCGCTGTTTACGGCTGCCAAGGGCTTTTTGGGCTTGTGCATTTCGAGCGTGGGCGCTATCCCCATCAAGCGCGATACGGCCGACCGTACTGCCATTAAGCGTGCAACGCGCATTTTGAAGAATGGCGAGTGGATAGGCTTGTTCCCCGAAGGCACGCGACGCGGTAAGGGCAGCGCCGAGCCTGCACTGCATGGCGGCGTGGCCTTGATGGCGCGTATGGGCAAAGCGCCCATTATTCCGCTGGGCTTGGTTAACGTTAACAAGGTTAAGCGCAAGGGTGAACGTTTGCGCTTGCCTCGCATCACGGCAAAGTTTGGCAAGCCCATTGCCGTTTCGGAATTCGACTTCCTTCCCAAAGAAGAGCGCATGGACGCTTGCTCGTGGTATGTGATGCGCGAAGCTTACGCGCTTACTTTTGAGTGCGCACCCGAAGAAATTGACATGGCCAAGCTGTTCCCCGAATCGAAGGATTACACGCAGGTGTTTGCCGAGCATGCAATTGCCGTGCTCGACCCTGCTACCTTGCCCGACTACGCACCTAAGGAAGCCTAATGGGTCGTTTGGAAGTTATCAAAGCCCAGCATGCAGGTGCTTGCTACGGCGTGCAGCGTGCGCTTGATATGACGATGAAGGCGGCCGCTGCCGGTGGGTCGGTATGCACCCTTGGTCCCCTTATCCATAACCCCCGCGTGGTAGAAGAGCTTGAAGCTCAAGGCATTGGCGTGGCCAACAGCGTGGAAAGCATCCAGGCCAGCGAAGTGGTAATTCGCTCGCATGGTGTTGTGCCCCAGGTAATCACCCAAATTGAAGAGCGCGGCGTAGAGGTAATAGATGCTACGTGCCCGCACGTAATGCGTGCCCAGCGTGCTGCTGCCAAGCTGGCTAGCGAAGGCCGTCATGTGCTGGTAGTGGGCGAGGCGGGCCACCCCGAGGTAGAAGGCATTTCGGCTCACGCTGTTGAGGCTGGCGGCCAATGCACCATTGTGGGCGGCGTGGAAGATATTCCTGCCAATCTTGCTGGACCGGTTGGCGTAGTGGTGCAAACCACCCAAAGCCGCAATCGCTTTGAAGAAGTACTTGCGGCTTTGCGCGAGCGCGGGCTGGACATGGAAGTGAAGGACACCATTTGCTTTGCCACTACGCAGCGCCAAGGCTCCGCCATCGAGCTCGCTCAGCGCGTGGATGCCATGGTGGTTATCGGCGGCCGCAATTCTTCCAATACCACGCGATTGTTTGAGATTTGCCAACAGCATTGCGCCAAGGCATTTCACATTGAAGGTGCCGAAGAAATCGATCCTGCCTGGTTTGACGATTGCCGTGTGGTGGGAGTTTCGGCCGGAGCTTCCACGCCCGATAACCAAATTGAAAGCGTGGTTACCTATTTGGCCGAGCTGTAAGCCGGTTTTTGTTCGTACGTTTACTGGAGCATTTGCATGCGCACTACCCGTTCCCGATTGAATAAAGGGTTTTCGCTCGACGAGCGCTTGGCCAAGGCTGGCGCTGCGGTAGAAATGAACCCAACAACCCGCAAGGGCCGCTGGGCCACCTGGGCCCCTGGTGGGCAAGAATCGCCCATTGCCTTTAAGCATGTGGTGTTGGATTTGGGCTGCGGCAAAGGCGAATACACGGTTGAATGCGCACTGGCGCGCCCCGACGTGCTGTTTGTGGGCGTGGAAGTAGACGGTGTGTGCGTGGTGCGTGCGGCAGATCGCGCGCTTGAGGCGGGAGCTGCTAACGCGGTGTTCGTGCTGCACGATGATTCCGACCTGCGCAACTTGTTTGGCCAGGGCGAGCTTTCAGCCTTACTGATCAACTTCCCGACGCCCTTCCCTAAAAAGAAGAAGGCGCCTATGCGCCTAACCTACGTAACGCGCTTAATGGCATATCGCGAATTGTTGGCCCCCACGGCGGCACTTCGCTTGCGCACCGACAGCATGCCCATGCGCGACTTTTCGCTGACCCAGTTGGAAATTGCAGGTTATAAGCTTCAGTGGAACACCGACGATGTTCGCTCGATGTTCCCCGACGAACCGTGGAGCGGCTACGAGCGCAAGCTGGTGGCGCAGGGTGCGCCCGTGTGCGGCTTTAGCGCCGTACCTGGCCCGGCGCCCGAAAGCATCCAGCAAACCGCCCCGCTTTCGCTGGTGAGCTACCTGCCCGAAAATCTAGAAGAGCTTGATTACGTGCCCTACGGCATGCAGGGCTGTGTGGCCAACATGCGCGGGCGTATCCGCAACCGCCGCAGCAAGGGCCTGCCCGAATGGGAGCGTCCGGTTATCTAGGGCGCTGCGCTGCGGGATGCATTTCCCACGGGCGCACTGTGTAGTTGGCCTATTTCGGGCGCCGCGCCAGTTTGTGCCGTGTACTTCCCGTGCCTACTGTGCCCAAGCGGCCCGTTGGTACATATGCGCGTGGTATTCTAAACGTTCGAGAAACTAACTATTGAAGGAGTTGGCATGAGCTTACCTATCGTGGCCATCGTTGGCCGCCCTAACGTGGGCAAATCCACCCTGGTAAATCGTTTGGCAGAAAACAACGAAGCCATTGTGCACGAAATGCGCGGCGTTACGCGCGACCGTTCGTATCACGAAGCCGACTGGAACGGCCGTCCGTTCAAGCTCATCGATACCGGCGGTATCGAAGTAGGCGGCGACGATGCCTTCCAGGCTTCCATCACCACGCAGGCTCTTTCTGCTGCCGACGAAGCTGACGTGATTATCTTTTTGGTAGACGGCCAAACCGGCATCAATGCCGACGATCAGGCAGTGGCCAACATCTTGCGTCGTTCCAAAAAGCCTGTTCTGCTTACGGTAAACAAGCTCGAAAACGTGGCCGACGAAGCCAACATGTGGGAATTCATGCAGCTGGGCTTGGGTGACCCCCGTCCGGTTTCGGCATTGCACGGCACCGGCACGGGCGATTTGCTCGATGAAGTGGTTACGCTGTTCCCGGAAGAAAAGCTCGAAGAAGAAGACCTGGGCGCGGTAAACGTTGCCATCATCGGCCGTCCCAATGCTGGTAAAAGCTCGCTTACCAACAAGCTCACCAATAACGACCGCTCCATTGTTTCGGATGTGGCTGGCACCACGCGCGATGCCATCGACACCACTATCGAGCATGACGGCAAGTACTACACCATCGTAGACACGGCTGGCCTGCGCAAGAAGAGCGTCATCGACGAAGACGTTGAGTACTACGGCTTTGTTCGCGCTATGCGTGCAATCGATCGCGCCGAAGTTGCCCTTTTGGTAATCGATTCCACCATTGGTCTTACCGACCAAGATCAGCGCGTTGCAGGTATGGCAGCCGAGCGCGGTTGCGCCATGGTGGTAGTGCTTAACAAATGGGATTTGGTTGAAGGCCCCGAAGCCAAGGCCGAAATCCGCGAGCGCATTGAAGATCGCCTTACGTTTGTAAGCTACGCACCGGTAATTGCCATTTCGGCGCTTTCCGGCAAAAACGTGCTGCGCATTTGGAAGGCCATCGACGAAGCTTACGAAAACTACTCCAAAACCATTTCCACCAGCCGTCTTAACAACTGGCTGCAGGATATTCGCGATTTTGGCCATACGGTTTCGAAGGGCAAGCGCATCTTAAAGCTCAAGTACGTTACGCAAACTGGCGTGGAGCCTCCGTTCTTCACGTTCTTCTGCAATCACCCTGAATTGGTTGAGCCTTCGTTTGAGCGCTACCTTGAAAACCGCCTGCGCTCCACGTTCGACTTCACCGGAACCCCCATCCGTCTTAAGTTCAAGAAGAAGGACTAGCACTCAATGCTTATTGTTACCGGCCAGCTTTTGCTGCTGTTTGTTATTACGTTTTTGCTGGGCTCCATCCCTTGGGGCGTAGTTATTTCCCGCGTGTTCTACCACACCGATCTGCGCGAGCACGGTTCGGGCAACATTGGCACCACCAACGCTATTCGCACCATGGGCAAAGTGGGCGGCTACGCGGTGTTTGTGCTCGACTTTGGCAAGGGCATTGTGGCGGGCTTTATTGCAACTGCCTTTGGCGTTTCGCTTATTCCGGGCAACGTGCTTGCGACGGTTGAATTCGTGCAAGCCTTTGGTGGGTCCGATAATCCGTTTACCTACATTCAGCAGGTATGCTTGGCCATGGCCTTCTTGGGCTGTGTGCTTGGCCATATCTTTAGCCCGTGGTTGGGCTTTAAGGGCGGCAAGGGCATTGCGGTTGCAATCGGCTGCTTGTTTTCCACGTATGGCGTGGTGTGCTTCGCTCTGGAACTGCTTATTTTTGCGGTTATCGTAGTGGTTACCAAGTATGTTTCGGCTGGTTCTGTTGCTGCGGCGGTGGCTTGCCCGTTTTTTGCTCTGTACTGCTTCTGGGGCAACCCTGTAGCGGTTGTTTTGTGCACGCTGGCAGCCGGCACTGTTGTGTGGGCGCATCGCGAAAACATCGCTCGCTTGCGCGCTGGCACCGAAAGCCGCATTGGGTCTAAGAAAAAGGCCGAATAGCACGATAATGGGCTGGCGGGGTTATGCTCGCTGGCTTTTTGCCGGCGCCTTCCTGGTTTTGGGAGGGCTAAGCTTTCCGGCAATTTTGCAGAAAGGTTTATCCTTTTCAGCTTTAGGGATGCGCGCATCCCGTTTCCTGCACTCTGGGTAAGGAGCAATGTATGGGTAAGATTGCGGTAATTGGCGCAGGTTCGTGGGGTACCGCCTTGGCGCAAACGCTGGCAACCGGCGGCAATGAAGTGGTTATGTGGGCCCGCAAGCCCGAAGTGGCCCAGGCTATTACCCAAACCCATCGCAACCCCCGTTACTTAAATGGTGTTATGCTGGCCGATTCCATTTCGGCTACCAGCAACTTGGCCGAATGCGCCAAGGGCGCTGAAGCCTTGGTTATGGTTACCCCATCGCGTTTGATGCGCCAGTTCGCGCAGGATTTGGCACCTGTGGTTGGCGCAGAAGTGCCTATCGTAATTTGCTCCAAGGGTGTTGAAGAAGGCACGGGCTTGCTTCCTGTGCAGGTGTTTGAAGAGGTTATGGGCAACGCCCAGCGCCTGGCTGCGCTTTCGGGCCCCAACCATGCCGAAGAGGTAATTCTGGGTGTTCCCGCAGGCACCGTTATCGCTTCGCCTTCCCAAGAAACTGCCTGCTATTTCCGCGATTTGTTTACCACGCCCACCTTCCGTTGCTATACCAGCAGCGACTACGTGGGTGTTGAGCTGTGCGCGGCGTTTAAAAACGTCATTGCCATTGCTGTTGGCGCTGCATATGGCATTGGGTATGGCGACAACACCGCCGCCATGATCATGACGCGCGGCATGGCCGAAATGAGCCGTTTGGTTAAGGCCTGCGGTGGCCAGGCCATTACCGTTATGGGCCTTGCCGGCGCGGGCGACCTTATTGCCACCTGCACTTCCGAACATTCGCGCAACCGCACTTTTGGCAAGGCTCTTGCCCAGGGCGGCACGCTTGAAGGTTACGAAAACAGCACGCACATGGTGGTTGAAGGCGCTCTGGCCTGCAAAACCATCTGCCCCTTGGCCGAGCGCTATGGCGTGGAGCTGCCCATTACCACGGCGGTGCGCGCTGCCGTTTGGGAAGGCGGCCCGTTGGAAAGCATCGCAAGCGAGCTGTTCAAGCGCCCGCTTACTACCGAATTCTGGGGCTTGGTAGACCCAGAGCAGGCCAAATAATGGCTGCAACGTTCTACATTTACCGCACGCCAAAAGGGCGCATTACCATCGGGCAGGAAGCTGGCGCTATTACGCAGCTGGTGTTTGGTCCTGCCCGCTTGCAAGGTGAAGAACGCGCCTGCGAGCTAACCAACAGGGCATCCAGCCAGGTGCTTGAATACTTGGCTGGCAAGCGCCGCGTGTTCGACTTGCCCTTAAGTGCAAAGGGCACCGAATTCCAACGCGCTGTTTGGGCAGAAATGCTGCGCATTCCTTACGGGCAAACGCGCACCTATGGCCAAATTGCCGCTGCGCTGGGCAAGCCCAAGGCGTTGCAGGCGGTGGGGCAGGCGTGTGGACGCAACCCCATTCCCGTTATAGTGCCGTGCCACAGGGTTGTGGCGGCCAATGGCAAGCTGGGCGGGTACGCCTATGGCCCTGGTATCAAGAAATTCCTGTTGGATTTGGAGCAGCAGCATCTGTAGCTGCCTGCTTTAGCTGCTCCGCGGTTAGCTATGGCGCGTTCCCGCTGCGGCCTTGCGGTTAGCTCGGGCGCGTTCCCGCTGCGGCCCGCGGTTAACGTCGGTTCGTTCCCATCGCGGCCTTGCGGTTGACGTCGGTGGGCTCCCGCTGCGGCTTTGCGACTGACGTCGGTGGGTTCCCGCTGCGGCCCCGCGGTTAACACGTGTAGAATAGGCGAAGAGTTTACGTACCCGATTTTTCATTCTTGAAAGGGGCTTCGCCGTGTTCGGTGATATTAAAATCTCTCCTTCCATTCTTTCGGCCGATTTCATGAACTTCGAGCGCGACATTCATATGCTCGAGCGCGGCGGCACCGACTTCATCCATGTTGACGTTATGGATGGCCACTTTGTGCCCAACCTAACCATGGGCGTGCCCTGCGTTAAGCAGTTGAAAAAGATCACAAACGTCCCGCTGGATGTTCACCTGATGATTTCCAACCCGCTCGAGCAGCTGGATTGGTACCTGGAGGCCGGCGCCGATTTGGTTTCGGTGCACATGGAAGCCTTGCAGGGTGAAGCTGAAGTGCGCGAGTTCATTTCCCGCACCCGTGCTGCTGGCGTGCGCCCTGCGCTCACTTTAAAGCCCGACTATCCGGTCGAAGAGCTTGAGCCCTACATTGCCGATGTAGACATGGTGCTGGTTATGAGTGTGTTCCCGGGCTTTTCGGGTCAGTCGTACATCGAAGGCAGCGAAGACAGGGTAGGCAAGGTGGCCGAAATGGCCAAGCGTCTAAACCCCAATCTGCTTATTGAGGTTGATGGTGGCGTGAGCGCCGAGCGTACCGCTGGTTTGGTGTGCGCTCAAGGCGCTGATGTTCTGGTGGCAGGCTCTGGCGTGTTCAAGGCCGAAGACCCCGAAGCTGCCATTGGCATTCTTCGCCAGGCCGGGGAAGCAGGCCGCGCATGAGCGAAGTAACGTATTTGGACTGGGCGGCAACCGCGCCTTTAAGCGATGCTGCCGTACAAGCAATGATGCCGTACATGCGCCCAGGCACCGCTGGGCTTGTTGCCGGCACGGCAAATGCCAATTCCCTCTACACCGTTGGCCGCACGGCTTTTCGTGCTTTGGAAGACGCGCGCGAGGTTGTGGCGCGCGCCATCGGTGCCCGTCCCGATGAAATTATTTTTACCTCGGGCGCGACCGAGGCCGATAACGCTGCATTGTTTGGCATGGTGGACGCCGCTATGATGCGTGCCGAGCAAGAGGGCGATCACGAATGCGTGCCGCAGGTGGTAATTTCTGCCATCGAGCACGATGCCATTTTGGAAGCTGGCCATACGCTGGGCCATTGGGGCGCTGAGGTTACGGTGGTTTCTCCTAACCGAGCAGGCCATATTACCCCTGAAGCTTTGGCCGAGGCCTTAAACGGTCGCGCGCTTTTGGTTTCTGTTATGGCGGTTAACAACGAAGTGGGCAGCGTTATGGATATTCCTGCCCTGGCAAAGGTTGCCCACGATGCCGGCGCGCTGTTTCACGTAGACGCCACGCAGGCCCTGGGCAAGGTTCCCGTTAATGTGCGCGAATGGGGCGTGGATGCGCTTTCCATTTCGGCGCACAAGGTGGGCGGCCCTAAGGGTGTAGGTGCCCTGTACCTAAAGGCGCGCACTCCCTTTACCGCGCAGTTGGTGGGCGGTGGCCAAGAATCGGGCCGACGCAGTGGCACCCAAAACGTTATGGGGGCTGTAGGCTTTGCGGCAGCTGTGCGTGAAGCAACCGCAAATGTTGCTGAAGAGTCCAAGCGCCAAATGGCCCTGCGCGACGAGCTGTACAAGCGCCTGTGCGAAAACCCCAAGGTAAAGCCTGCCGTGCAGGTGCCTGAAGGCAGTACAAATTATTCCTGCCACATCGTAAACGTGCTGGTGCGCGGCATTGAAAGCGAAACGCTTATCTTGCAGTTGGACCGCCGTGGCTTTTGCGTATCGGGCGGCTCGGCATGCTCTACGGGATCGCTCGACCCTTCGCATGTGTTAAGCGCTTTGGGCGTTTCGCGCGACGATGCTCTGGGCAGCCTGCGCGTTTCCCTGGGAAGCACTACCACCCACGAACAAATCGAGGCATTCATCAACGCATTCAACGAGGTAGTGGGCTAAGCTCAAACAGTCATAGCATTTCCAAGAAGGGCGCCGGCTATGGCGCCTTTCGTTTTAGAAGGAGCCGTTGTATGCGCACCGAAAAGGTTACCCAGCATACTCATACCGACATGACCAATCATGGCCATGCGCCTATCGAGGAGCTTGTTGCCCACGCGCACGAAGTGGGCATTACCAACATTGCTGTAACTGAGCATTACCCGCTAACGCTTGCGGTTGACCCGCGCGATTACGTTTCTATGCATGCCGATAGGCTTCCCGAGTACTTCGAGCGCATTTTGGCCATGCGTGCCAAATTCCCCGACATGGAAGTGCTGGTGGGCTGCGAGCTCGATTGGCTAGGCGATGGGGAAGACCGCACCTTCGCGCCCGATGCCTTCAGCAACTTCGATATTGTGCTGGGCTCCGTGCATTTTGTTGATCTGTGGCCCTTTGACGACCCAGCTCAGGCGGGCTATTGGGACGAAGTGGGCGCCGACTACATTTGGCGTAGGTACTTTGAGGTATGGTGCGAAGCGGTAACCTCGCATGTGCCGCATGCGCCCTTCACGGTTATGGCCCACCCCGATTTGGTAAAGAAGTTCAACCGTATGCCCAGCTTCGACCCGCTGCCGTTGTATAAGCAAGCAGCCGAAGCCGCACGCGCCGGCGAGCGCATGGTGGAAGTGAACACTTCGGGCGTTACCTATGCCTGCAACGAGATGTTCCCCAATGTGGCGCTGCTGCGCGAATTTTGCCGCGCGGGCGTGCCGTGCACGTTGGGCACAGATGCCCATACGGTTACGGACGTGGATAGGGGAATAGAAGAGGGGTATCGTTTGATGTATGAAGCCGGGTACCGCGAGCTTACCGTGGTGCGTCCGGGTGGGGATAGGCGCACGGTGCCGTTGGCATAGGCGCTGCAAGGAGTGGTTAGCATGAGCGAAGAAGAAGTTTCCCTTTCTACAACCGATGCCGGCGATTTGGCATCTAACGAGCGCGCCCTTTTGGTGGGCGAGCTTGAGCGTGAGCTTTTGGCCAAGATGCCCGCCGCCGACGCCGAGCCGTGGGACCGCACGGGCATGTTGGTGGGCAACCCAATGGAAGAGGTGCGCGGCGTTGCCGTTGCACTCGACCCAACGGTATATGCGGTGGAGCAAGCCCATGCCAGTGGGGCAAACGTGCTGTTAACGCATCACCCAGTGTTCTTGGATGCTCCCACTTCGTTTATCCCGGCATCTGCGCAGGGTCATACCCCGGGCGCGGTGGTACGTTTGGCCATCGAGCTGGGCGTAAGCATTATTTCGTTTCATACTGCCCTGGACGTTTCGAGCGCGGGCTTGAATGCCTTACCTGCACTTTTGCGCTTGGTACCCACAGGCGTGTTGGAGCCCAAGCCGGGCAACCCCGCAAAGGGTTTTGGCTGCATTTGCCAGCCTGCGCATAGTGAAGAGCCGCTGAGCCTGCGCTATTTGAGTGCTCGTTGCGTTTCGGTATTTGGCAGCTTGCCGCGCGTTTGGGGCTCGCCCGAGCGTACGGTATCGCGTATTTGCACCAGCGGCGGCAGTGCGGGCAGCTTTGCCAAAACCTGCCTTGACCAGGGAATAGATTGCCTTGTTTGTGGCGAAATCAAATATCACGAAGCACTCGATGCTGCTCATTCGGGGCTTGCCATCATCGAACTTGGCCATGATATTTCCGAATTCCCCTTGTGCGCTTTACTTGCAACCTATGCCAGCCAGGCAGGGGTAAGCGATTCTTGCATTACCATGATCGACCAGAGCAATAATTGGTACACGCCCGAAACATCCAGGCGTTAACCTATCAACCAATAAATACTTTCCGCTTGGCGGTTTAACAGAAAGGCCGTGCGCCCATGAACGCAACCGAAAACGATATTGCCGTACTGCAAAAAATGCAGGAGCTCGACCGCAAGGTTGCTGCAGCGCAAAAGGAGTTCAAGGAGCTTCCGCATCGTAAGGCCATCTTGGAGGTTCGCACCAAAAAAGACGAAGTGCTAAAGCGCAAGGTTCAGGTGCAGGACATGCTCGACGATGCCGAGGGCAAGCTGGCCCAGTTGGTGCAGGAAGACGAAGAGCTTGCCCAAAAGCAGGAAAGCATTTCCCAGGCGCTTAAGGAAGTTCAGGGCGACTACCGCGCGGTAACCGCTCATACGCGCGACTTGGATGGTGTGCGCAAGCGCCGCGAAAAGGTTTCGCTGGAGCTTGGCCGCGTTGAAGAAGAAGTTAACAAGATCAACCCGGTTATGAAGCAGATCATGGCTGCGCTCGAAGGTTTGGAAGCCAAAGAGCAAGAGCTTATTGCATCGTTCCAGAAAACCGGTGGTGCTCTTCGCATGGGCATCGACGAAGGCGAAAAGGCTCGTGCGGCCTTGGCTGCCAAGGTTACGCCCGAGCTTTTGGAAATGTACGAGAAAACGCGCGTACAGTGCGGCGGTGTAGCGCTCACGCAGCTCAATGACAACTCGTGCGCGGCTTGTCGCAACACGTTCGATTCCAGCCGCTTGGCCAAAATTCGCTCGCAGGCGCCATTGGCAACCTGCCCAAGCTGCCGCAGGCTCATGGTGGTAAACGAAGATTAACGAAAACGGGGAACATTCCCCGTTTTTTATTTTATGCTGATGGCGAAAGAGTTTTACTGCTTGGCGGCAAGGCGTCCCACGGCTCTAGATGGGCACGCACGTGGCTGCAAGCAAACCGCAAAAGGGGAGTGGCGATATGAAGTTGATAACTCAGGAAGATCAGGTAAACCAGGAGCACGTTCGTCTTTCTGAAGAGGCTGCTTTTTCGGATGAAACGGAAGGCCGCGCGCGTTCGTGCGAGCCCGATTTGTATCGTTCTGAATATCAGCGCGACCGCGACAAGATTTTGCATACGAAGGCATTTCGCCGCCTTTCGCACAAAACGCAGGTGTTTGTGGCGCCTGTTGGCGACCATTACCGCACGCGCCTTACCCATACGCTCGAAGTGGCTCAGATTGCCCGCACTATCGCACGCGCTTTGGGTTTGAACGAAGACCTTACCGAAGCCATTGCCCTGGGCCACGACTTGGGCCATACGCCCTTTGGCCATGCAGGTGAAGAGGCTATTTCTACCAGCTTGGCGCGCCATATGGGCCTTGACCCCGAGCTGCCCGAAAGCAAGAAGCTCTACCGCCACAACGTACAGAGCCTGCGCGTAGTGGATGTGATCGAAAACAACGGCAAGGGCTTAAACCTTACCGCCGAGGTTCGCGATGGCATTGTTTGTCATACGGGCAGCCAGCGCGCCGAAACCATGGAAGGCCGCATTGTTGCCACGGCCGACCGCATTGCCTATGTAAATCACGACATCGACGATGCCATCCGTGCCGAAACGCTGCTGGAATCCGACTTGCCGGAAAGCACTCATCGCATGCTGGGCGAAACCCATTCCCAGCGCATTCAAACCTTGGTGCACGACATGATTGAGACCAGCGCCAAAACCGGCGACATTGCCATGAGCGAAGCTACGTGGGACGCCATGATGGAGCTGCGTGCCTTCCTGTTCGACCATGTGTACACTTCCGAGCCTGTAATGCACGAGGTTCGCAAGGCAAAGCACCTGGTAAGCGATGTTTTCGATTACTTTGTGCGCCACTACGATCAGGTTCCTGAGGAATTGCGCGCCATCAGCGGCGGCGATGAGCTGCGTGCCGTAACCGACTACGTGGCCGGCATGACCGACCGTTATGCGCAGAACTTCTTCAAGGATATGTTCGTCCCTCATAGCTGGAATATTTAAGCTTTTGCTGTGGCCGAGCCTTCGGCGAAGGTCTGTGGCGGCACGGCTGGCGTTCCAGCCGGAGATTTTGGCAACCAGGGGCTTCTCGCCAACCTTGGAAACCAGGGGCTTCTCGCCAACCTTGGAAACCGGGGGAGTATTCCCGCTGGGGATTTTCTTTCCCCAACGTAGGAATTTGCGCCTTGCTGCGTGCTTGCCGTTATACTCGGATGCATGTCTGAAACGGAATCGAAACAACTAAAAGGCCTTGCATGGTTGAAGGCGCCTTTGCTGGCGGCTTTGCCTATTATGCTGGGCTACGTTTTCTTGGGCATTCCGTGCGGCATTTTGGAGCAGCAGGTTGGCATGAGTGCTCTGCAGGTATTTCTGCTTTCGATGCTGTTTTATTCTGGCGCTGGCCAATTCATGATTCCCAATATGTGGCTGGCGGGCTCGCCTGCGCTTGCAATCATTGCTTCGGTTTCGTTGGTTAATTCGCGTCAGCTTTTGTACGGTGCTTCGCTTTCGCGCTTTTGCGATGCGGTTCCCAAGAAGCTTTCCTTCTTGTTTGGCGCTACGGTTACCGATGAATCGTTTGCGGTTAACTTGGGCCGTTTTGCCAATGCGCAGGCTAACTGGACGGTGGGTCAGGCCACCGCAGTGAATATCTTCAGTCAAACCACCTGGGCCCTTGCCAACGTGGCAGGCGTGGTGTTGGGCTCGCTCTTAACCGTGCCCACGGCATTGGCTTCGTTTGCTATGACCAGCATCTTTTTGTGCTTGCTGTTTTCGCAGAAGCGCACGGCCCCTAATGTGGTTGCCGCTTTGGTGGCCATCTTGGGTGTGTGCATCTGCAAAACGGTGGGGCTTTCTGGGCCTGCAATTTTAATTGGTGCGCTGGCCGGCGTTGCGGCGGGCATCCTTGCCGCAAAGAGGGGAGGCTCTCATGTCGTGGACTGAGTTTGCCTTCATTGGCTTGGCGTGCGCTGCCACTATTCTTATATGCCGTGTGGTGCCGGTGTTTGTTTTGCGCGGACGCAGCTTGCCCGCCTGGCTTTCGCAGGCACTCAACTTCATCCCGCCAGCAGCTTTTGCGGCGCTTATCGCCAACGACCTGTTTTCGCCCGGCCTGTTCAGTGCAGGCATATGGCCTGCGGCAATTCCATTTATTGCAACGGCTGCGGTAATTGCGGTTGCCATCAAAACCAAATCGCTGGTGTGGTGCATCATCGTGGGCGTAGGCGTGTACGGCTTGCTGCTTTTGGTGTAATTGTGGGCGTTGGCGCAAAGCCAAGGATTTGGCCCGCTAAACGCAGCGAGCTGCTAAAATAGCGCTTGGCTTTTCGTAGTCCAGGCGATATGGCCGGCAAAATTTGTGGTGCTCGCGTAAGGGCGGCTAATAATTGGCAATAAACCCCTTGCGCAAGTAAATGACGCACAGTATAATTCTCTGCTGTGTCAAAAGGCACCCTATTTGTAAAACTAAATGTTTAGGCATATAGAAGGAACGGAAAACCATGGATATCATCCGCGCAATTGAGCAGCAGCAGATCAACCCCGAAGTTGCAGACTTCAACGTTGGCGACACCGTAAAGGTTCACTACCGCATTAAGGAAGGCAACCGCGAGCGCGTTCAGGTGTTCCAGGGCGACGTTATCCGTCGTCACGGCGCTTCTTCCCGTGAAACCTTCACCGTTCGTAAGATCAGCTTCTCCGTTGGCGTAGAGCGCACCTTCCCGGTTCACTCTCCCAAGATCGAAAAGATCGAGGTTACCCGCCGCGGCGATGTTAACCGCGCTAAGCTCTACTACCTCCGCGATAAGGTTGGCAAGGCCGCCAAGATCAAGGAAAAGGCTTTTAACTAGCAAAAAAACGAACCGCCTTCTGGGCGGTTCTTTTTTTCGCACAAGGCTCGCTTTTGCAGGCTTGTTGGTACATGCCCGAGTTTATTGGCCCCGCTTCGGCGGGGCCTTTGCAGTTTGGCGGCAGGCAAAAGGAATTTACGCGCCGCCCATAAGATGCAACGTCTTCCGCTTCGGCTTTAATCGATTTTGTTGCTAGGGTTCATCGGCTTCTTTGCTTACAATTGAAGGTACCCCGAAATTGTCTTATCGGCTGCGGCGAAAGGCTATCCCATGAGCAGCTTGCAAGATAAAGGAATGTTCCCAGGAGCTATGGAAGTTACTTCGGTGCTTCAGGGTCTTTCGTATGGCTACAGCGCCGTTTATTTGGTCGACCTGGTTGAAGGCAGGCTTACACCGTATGCCCTTATGAGCAACGTTGCCTCTGATATGGTTGACGTTATTCGTCAGGGCACCGATTTCGAAGAGCTTTTCCAAACTTTTGGTGAGCGCTACGTTTCTAAAGAAGACCGTGCTGGCTACCTTAAGTCCACCAAGCTTAGCAACGTGGTGGAACAGCTTAAAACCAAGCAACGCTATACGCTTACGTTTTCGCGCAAGAACGCCACTGGCATTATGGAACTTGTGCAGATGTCGTTCACGCGCCTTGATACCGACCCGGTTCCAACCAAGGCCATCATGACCATCAAGGCAATTGCCGACAACGACTATGTGCCCGACGATGAGTTTGCCTCGCAGCTATACCACGAGGGCCTTTCTGCATCCAAGCTTGTTACCGGCCAGCGCTTAGCTATCAAGTCGATGCTGGGCCTGTGCGATGAAATCTATCTGGTGGATTGCACCACCACATTGGTTTCACCCGTTGACATAGGTGGTTTTGTTCGCGGCTACACGCAAATTTCGCCCGTTAAATTGCCCTTCGAAACGGCGCTGCACACCGCGCTTGGCAACAACGTTGTTGAAGAAGACCAGCGCAAATTAACCAGCAACTTTTCTTACGCTGCCCTTGCTGCGGCATTTGGCAGCAGCAATAACCTGCATTACACCTATCGTTCGCTTTTGGAAGATGGCTCCGAGCAAACTCACCATATTCGCGCCGTTCGCGTAGGCTCGCCCGATTCCCCCGATTGCTTTGTTATTGGCTTTTCTGGTAATCAGCCCGCTGCGCAGGAGCCCGATGCGCAAAACGAAGAACCAAGGCTCGACCATTTCCACATTGTCTACGACATCAATTTGGAAAGCGGCGCTTACAGGGCCATTCGTACCTTGCCACGTGTGGATAAGGCCATCGAAGGCTACCCCCATGCGCAAGATGCGCTTCAGATGGTGGCTCAGAATTTGGTGGAGGCAAGCTTTACCTCTGGCATGAGCTTGTTCTTGGATGTTTCCACTTGGTGCGAGCGCTTTAAAACCTCGAGTTTGCTTACCAGCGAATTCTTAAGCGCCTTTGCCGGCTGGTGTCGCTGTTCGTTGGTGCCTTCCGCCTATTGCGACGATGGCAGGCCTAAGAACGTCTTGCTTATGGTTGAAGCCATTCAGACGCAGGTAACCAACCTTAACCGCCTTACCGAGCTCAGCGAAATTGTAAGTGGCGCCGGTATTGGCACCTGGCGCATTCGCCGTTACTCTGGCCAGGCACCCGCGCTTTGGTGCGATGAAACCATGCTTAATATGCTGGGCGTCGACCCCGAAATGCAGATTGACCCCGAGCAGCTTTACTACGTGTGGTACTTCCGTATTTCCGAAGACGATCGCGATCGCGTTGCAGAATGCTTAGACAACTTGGAGCAGGGCATTCGCGATGAGGTCGATTTCGTCTGGCTCGATCCGGTGAAAAAGGAAACCTACATGCGTATGGGCGGTTCGTGCGCGCAAGTGCCTGGTAAGGGCGCCGTGCTGCGCGGCTATTGCTACGACGTTGAAACCATCGTTAAGGAACAGCGCATTCGTCGCGAAGAGCTTGCAAGCGCATTGGCCCAGATGGAGCACGCAAACCGCTCTAAGACCATGTTCCTTAACAGCATGAGCCACGACATTCGCACGCCCATGAATGCCATTATGGGCTTCACCAATTTGGCCATAGAGCACTTGGAAGAAACGGATACGGTTAAGAGCTATCTGGACAAGATCAATACTTCTTCGGCCCATTTGCTTAGCCTTATCAACGACGTGCTGGATATGAGCCGTATTGAAAGCGGCAAGGTTTCCATTAGCGAAAACCTGTGCCACCTGCCCAACGTTATGCACGATTTGGGCGCTATTGTGCAGTCCGACCTGCGCGCCAAGAACCTATCCTTCAGCATCAACGCAGAAGACATCCAAAACGAAGATGTGTACTGCGACAAGCTGCGCCTTGACCAGGTGCTTATTAATATTTTGTCCAATGCTATGAAGTTCACGCAGGAAAACGGCACCATCAAGCTTACGGTGCGTCAGATGCCCAGCGAAGCTGATGGCAGGGCAATTTACCAGTTCACCGTTACCGACAACGGCATTGGCATGAGCCGCGAATTTGTTGAGCACATCTTTGAGCCGTTCGAGCGCGAGCAAACAGCAACCGTAAGTGGCATTCAAGGTGCCGGCTTGGGTATGTCTATCTGCAAGAATATCGTGGATATGATGGGCGGCACCATCGACGTGCAAAGCAAGCCCGGCGTGGGCACCTCGGTTACGGTTTCGCTGCGTTTGCGCGTAGCGGGCGAAGACGAGGGCATTGATGCGTCTTTGCTTGAAGGCATGCGTGCGCTGGTGGTAGACGATGATTTGGATTCGTGCGCGGCTACCACCAAACTCTTGCGCAGCATGGGCCTGAAGGTGCAGTGGGCGACATCTGGCAAAGAAGCGGTGTTTGCTGCAGAGCTTGCACGCGATAGCAGCGACGAGTTTTCTTTGTGCCTGGTGGATTGGGCTATGCCCGACATGAATGGCGTGGAGTGCACGCGTCTTTTGCGCAAGGTCATCAAGCCCGAAACGCCGGTGCTTTTGCTGAGCGCCTACGATTGCGGCGACATTGAGCCGGAGGCCAGGGAAGCGGGCGTTACCGGTTTTGCCAACAAGCCGCTGTTTGCTTCCGACTTCCTTAAGGTTGTTGCGCCCAGTTTTGGCCTAGAGCAGCCAGAGCCTGAAGCAACTGCCCAGGCGGTGGATGTTGACCGTTCGCAGTTTGCGGGCAAGCGCGCCTTGCTTGTGGAAGACAATGCGCTCAACCTAGAGATTGCGCAGACCATCTTGGAGGAATTCGGCCTTCACGTAACGCCTGCTGCCAATGGCCAGGAAGCCGTGGATAAGATGGCGCTGGGCGAATACGACATTGTGTTCATGGATATTCAGATGCCGGTTATGGACGGTTTGGAAGCCACGCGCCAGATTCGCCATTTGGGCACCAGGACATCGGAGAGCGTACCTATTGTTGCCATGACGGCAAACGCTTTTGATGAAGACCGCAAAGAGGCTTACTTTGCCGGCGTTTCTGCTTACTTAACCAAGCCCATTGAGGTGGATAAGCTTACGCAGATCATGGCTGAATTCTTGTAAGTTGGCGCGCGCTGTTTGCGGTTGGCTATCATTGAGTATGTACAAACGATAGGAGCAATTCATGCAAACGGTGAGCGATATTAAAAGGCGGCTTTCTTCGGCAAATGCAGAAGAGTTTGCCGTTTTGGAGCGCTCGCTTATGGCCGACACGCGCAAAGGCGTGCAGTCTGCACTCGCAGTTGCGCGCAGGCGTTTGCAGGTGGAAGCCAAAGAGCGCAATCGCGTGGCCGCGCTTTACTCCTATCAGGCCGAAATTGCCCAAGGCAAATTGGTTGTGGGCTTGGACGAAGTGGGCCGCGGCCCCTTGGCTGGCCCGCTTACGGTGGGCGCCGTGGTGCTAGACCCTAAGGCCGCTCCAATTGATGGCCTCAACGATTCCAAGCAGGTGTCCGAAGCACACAGGCCCGCTCTCGCCCAAATGGTAAAGGACCGGGCTTTAGCTTGGGCCATCGTAGACATTCCGCCTGCAGAAATTGATGAGCAGGGAATGACCGCCTGCCTTCGCAAGGCATTTAGCTTGGCTGTGGCAAAAATCGAAGATGAGGGCATTAAGCCCGAAGTGATTTTGCTGGACGGCAACCCGCTGCACTTGGACCCACGCGAAGTAAACGTGGTGCACGGCGATGCCCGCTGCGCTTCTATTTCGGCAGCTTCGCTTATTGCCAAGGTTTCGCGTGATGCGCAGATGGTGGCATACGACGCCGAATATCCGGGTTACGACTTTGCTTCTTCGAAGGGCTACGGCAGCGCTAACCATAGGGCGGCTATTGCCCAAAAGGGCTTAACGCCTATTCACCGTGTTTCGTTTTGCCAGAACTTCCTTCAGGAAAGGCTTTTCTAAATAGGCTTCTGAACTGGGCTTTCGAATTAGTTTTTGCAAATTTTGGAATTATTTTCGCAAGTTTTTCGCATAATTTTGCACTGATTTTCGAATTGTTTTCGACTTACTTTCGCATCAGTTTCGCAAAACGTTCCAAAATAAATTAGATTCGATATCTATCGTCTTCCTTAACCGAAGGAGGGCGATATGGCTACATCATCCAAAACAGCAGAATCTATGGCCACCAAGCCTGGTAAAACCAAGGCCGCTGCCAAGAGTACCAAGGCTGCGGGTTCTAGTAAGTCCGCTGGGGTAGGCGAACTTAGTAAGCCCGCCAAGGCCACCAAGCCTGGCAAAACCAAGGCCGCAGGCAAGGGCGCCAAGGCGGCCGCCAAAAGCGCCAAGCCAAGCGACACCAAGAGCTCCAAGGCGGCCGCGCCTGATGGTGCTAAGGCCGCTAAGTCTGGCGAAGCTACGGTTTCGAAGGGCAAGCGCAACAAGGAATTGGGCGCGCGCGGAGAGCTTGCAGCAGCGCGATTCTTAAAGCGCCGTGGCTATGAGATTCTGGAGCGAAACTGGACGTGCATTGCCGGCGAGGCCGACATCATTGCGCGACAAGGTTGCTGGCTGTGCTTCATCGAAGTTAAAACACGCACCGGCACAGCAAAGGGCTTCCCCGCAGAAGCGGTTGATTCTCGCAAGCGGGACAAGTACGAGCGCATTGCCGCGTGCTACTTGCAGGACTGCAACGAAGATGAAGTCCGTGTGCGATTCGACGTCATCTCCATTATTGTGCTTTCTGAAACTCGGGCATTCCTGCGCTTCCACAAAAACGCGTTTGGGGTGGCATGATGAAGCATCGCTCTTCTTCGGTGCAAAGCGCTACTATTCGCGGCGTTGCTGCCGTGCCTGTTTCGGTTGAAGTGGTGGTTTCCAATGGCATGCCTGGGTTTTCAATCGTGGGCATGGCCGATGCCGCTATTCAGGAATCGCGTGAGCGGGTGCGCGCTGCCCTGCGCGCTGCAGGGTTTCAGATGCCCAACGAAAAAGTGGTGGTAAATCTTGCCCCGGGCGATCTGCGTAAAACCGGGTCGGGGTTCGACCTTCCTATTGCTTTGGGGATTCTTTCGGCAACGGGCCAGATGAACCCAGAAATTGCCAAGGGAAAATTGGTGGTGGGCGAGCTTTCGCTGGACGGCAGCGTGCGTTGCGTTGCGGGGCTTTTGGCTTTTCAGCGCTGTGCTGCCAACGACGCTTTGGGCTTGCTTACCGGCGTGCCAAACGAAGGGGCCCTGCCCATGAACGGGCTGGAAATGTGTTTCTTGGAGCATTTGGCTCATGTGCGCCAGCCTAGGTTTGCCCAGGCCCGCCCACTAGAAGTTGACTCGGGCTTGCAGGTAGGGGATTACGCAGAAGTATTGGGGCACGAAGCGGCCAAACGCGCGTTGCAGGTAGCTGCGGCGGGCAATCATGGGGTGATTATGGTGGGGCCGCCAGGTTCCGGCAAAACCATGTTGGCACAGCGCTTTGGCACGATACTGCCTGCGCTCGATCAAGAATCACGAGTGGAAAGCGCCCTGGTGCATTCCGTGGTGGACAGCAATATAGGCTCTATTTTGGCTGGCGTGCGGCCTTTCCGCAGCCCACACCACAGCGCCACGGCTGCCGGCTTGGTAGGAGGCGGCTCGCCGCCGCGCCCGGGCGAAGCTTCCCTTGCGCACAACGGCGTGCTGTTTTTGGACGAAATGTCGGAATTCAAGGCATCGGTTCTGCAAACGTTGCGCCAGCCTTTGGAAACCGGCTCGGTAACCATCACGCGTGCCGATGGCACGTACACGTTTCCTGCCAGCTTTCAGCTGCTGGCGGCAACCAATCCGTGTCCATGTGGCTATTACGGCGACCCAAGCAATAGGTGCCGCTGTGCACCTGCGCAGGTGCAGAATTACCAAAATCGTATTGGCGGCCCTTTGCTTGACCGCATAGACATTCGAATAGATGTATGGCGCAGCGATAGCCGCGAGCTGCTTGAGCTCAACGAAGGCAAAAGTTCGGCCGAATTGCGTGAAGGGGTGCAGCGCGCTCGTGCCTTTGCGGCAAAGCGCAAACCTTTAGGCACTACCGGGCGCAAAAGCATGCGCGCGCTTAAAGAAGCTTGTGGTTTTAGCCCCAGCACCGAAGAATTCTTTCTTTCCATGGCCGATGCCAAAGAGCTGAGTGCTCGCGCTTTGGCCAAAACACTCTTGCTGGCACGAACCATCGCCGATTTGGATGAAGAACAACAGGTGCAAACCTCGCATGTGGCAGAAGCCTTTGGCCTGAGGTTTGGAGGGGGAGTTAAATGGTAGAAAAACCCAAGTCAACGCAAGATGCCAAGCGAGTTCACAAGAGCCGTTATGCAAGTGTGCCGGTGGTGAAGCTCAAAGGTCCGCGCTATACGCTTGGCATGGGGCAGGCCGGCTATCCCGATTCGCTTATGCGCATACCCGACCCGCCAAAAACCTTGTACGTGGTGGGTAATCTGGATGCCCTAAGCGATGGCCTTGCCATAGTGGGTGCGCGCAAGGCTACCCCGTATGGTTCTTCGGCGGCGCGCAGCTTTGCCAAGATTGCGGCCAAAAAGGGCGTGCCTATTATTTCGGGCGGAGCGCTGGGGTGCGATTCGCAGGCTCATTTGGGCGCGCTGGATGTGGGCGGGCAAACCGTGGTGGTTTTGGGCGGCGGGTGCGACATGCCTTATCCGGCCCGCAATGCCGAATTGTTCCAGCGGGTAATAGATGCCGGCGGTGCGGTAATTTCCGAACAAGATTGGGAATTCCCGCCGCTGCCGTATACCTTCCGCGCCCGCAACCGCATTATTGCTGGCCTTGCCCGCGCCACGCTCATCGTAGAAGCGGGGCTGCCTTCGGGCACGTTTTCCACGGCCGACGAAGCGCTGGCCGCAAACCGCGATGTGCTGGTGGTGCCGGGCCCCATTACTTCGCCCACGTCTTTGGGGGCAAACCGCCTAATCTATCAGGGGGCAACGCCCATTATTGACTCCGAAACGTTTGAGGATTCGCTGTTTGGGCTGTTCGGCTGCCTTGTTTCTGAAGATATGCGCCCAAACGGCAAGCGCGGTAGCGTAAATTCTGAAGGCCCCTTGGTACCTGCCGAAAACGAAGACGACCTGCTTGCTGCGTTGTGCGCCAACCCTATGCGCTTGGAACAGATGCTGGCTAGGCAGTGGGAGGCCGCCCCGGGCACTGACGGCGAAAAGCTTACCTGGCTTATGCTGCGTTTGGCCGAGTATGAAAAGAATGGGCTCATTACGAAGTTCGCCGATGGGCGCTTTGGGCCTGCTCGGGTATAGTTCAATGCATGGAAAAAACTGTAGACATCATCGGAGCCGGCCTTGCGGGAAGCGAGGCTGCTCTTCAACTTGCCCAGCGCGGCGTAAAGGTGCGTTTGTTTGAAATGCGCCCAGCGGTGGGCACCAGCGTGCACCGCACGGGCAATGCCGCCGAGTTGGTTTGTTCCAATTCGCTTAAGTCCACCAAGCCCGATAGTGCAGCGGGCATGCTCAAAACCGAGCTTGCTGCCTTGGGTAGCCACCTTATTGCCTGCGCCTACGACAATCGCGTAGCCGCAGGTGGCGCCCTTGCGGTTGACCGCGAGCTGTTTAGCCAGGCGGTAACCCGCATGCTAGAAGATGCTCCTAACGTGCAGCGCATCGAAGCTGAGGTTGTGGGGTTGAACGAACAGGGCGCCGTGCTGGTTGCCGGCATGGAAGGCCAGCCGGCCCAAGCGCCTTTTGCCCCTGCCGAAGCGGTGATTGTTGCCTCTGGCCCGCTTACCTCCGATGCCCTTGCGGCATTCATGCAAAAGCTAACCGGCCAAGATCACATGGCCTTCTACGATGCGGCCGCGCCGGTGGTTATGGCCGATTCGCTGGACATGAACAAGGTGTTTAGCCAAAGCCGTTACGAAGAGGGCGGTGGCGACTATTTAAATGCGCCTTTCAACAAAGAAGAGTACGAGCACTTCATGGAAGAGCTGGTGGGTGCCGAGCGCGTTATTAAGCGCGAGTTTGAAACCTCCGATTTGTTCCAAGCGTGCCAACCCATTGAAGAAATTGCCCGCCGCGGGTTTGACGCCCCGCGTTTTGGGCCTTTGAAACCTGTGGGCCTTACCTGCCCGCAAACGGGCAAGCGCCCGTGGGCAGTAGTGCAGTTGCGCGCCGAAGATACCCATGGTCAGAGCTTTAACCTGGTGGGCTTTCAGACCAACCTTACCTTCCCCGAGCAACGCCGCGTGTTTAGGCTCATCCCGGGTTTGGAAAACGCAGAATTCGCCCGTTATGGCGTAATGCATCGCAATTCGTTTATTGATGCGCCGCACTTGCTTAACGGCCAGTTGCGTATGGTAGGGGGCAATGCCGCCCAGCTGCCTGTGCCCGTGTTTGTTGCTGGCCAGTTTGGCGGTACCGAAGGCTATTGCGAGGCCATAGCTTCTGGCTTGTACGCTTCGCTGGGAGTGGCTGCGCTGCTTGAAGGCGTGGAACTGGAGCCGCTGCCCACGCACACTGCGTTTGGCTCGCTTATTGCTTATGCCACCAACCCCGAAACGGTCGATTACCAGCCCATGCACGTGAATTTCGGCATCTTGGAGCCCATCCAGCCCAAAATCAAGAACAAACGTCAGCGCTATGCGGCTTACGCCGAGCGCGGCAAGGCTGCGCTGGATGCTTACGTGCAACAGCTGCGCGCGAAGGGTCTTGTTGAATAGTGAATCGGCGCGCTGCACAAGCGGGGGAGCAATCTGAAGAGGTTCGCGCTGCACAAGCAGCAGGCCAGCCCGAGCAACCCGCAGGCCAGCCCGAGCAAGCGGCAGAGCTTGCCGAAGAAGAGTTGCCGTGCGCCCGTTTGCTGGACGGTTTTTGCGACACCTTGGCCAACGAGCGCAATGTTTCTGCGCAGACCGTTCGCGCTTATCGCAGCGATGTTGCCAGCTACTTGCGCTGGTGCGCACGCGGCAAGATAGATCCGTTGTGCGCTACCCACCGGGTAATCCGTCGTTATCTGGCTTATTTGGACCAAGCCCGTTATGCACGCCGTACAGTAAACCGCCACTTGAGCGCCGTGAAGGGCTTTTACCGCTGGCTAGTGGCCGAAGGCCGCATCGAAAGCAGCCCGGCCGATGTTTTGCAGGGCCCCAAGCAAGGGCGATCTTTGCCGCGCGCCATCCATCACAACGAAATGGATCGTTTGCTTTCGGTGACGCTGGAAGGCAAAACCCCCGAAGAAATTACCCCCGAAGATTTACGCGACCAGGCAATTCTTGAGCTTTTATATGCTTCTGGCCTGCGTGTTTCGGAATGTGCCGGCTTGCAACTGAAGGGAATCGACCTTTCCGAGCGCCTTGTGCGCGTAATGGGCAAAGGCTCCAAAGAGCGCATTGTGCCGTTGCACCGCACCGCCTGTGATGCGCTGCAGGCTTACTTAACCCAAGGGCGCCCGCAGTTGTTGTGCGGTAACCGCAGCACCTTTGCCTTTATTTCTACCCGTGGCAACAACATGAGCGCCAATGCGGTGCGCACGGTGTTCAAGCGTGCCCTGCGTCGTGCTGGGTTGGACGAATCCCTTTCGCCCCACGCCATGCGCCATTCGTTTGCCACCGACTTGCTGGCAGGTGGTGCCGACTTGCGCAGCGTGCAGGAAATGCTGGGCCATTCAAGCCTTTCCACCACGCAGATTTATACGCATATGACGCCCGAACGCTTGCGAAAGGCCCACGCCCAGGCTCATCCCCGCGGCTAAAAGCACCCCACGCCCAGGCGCACCCTTGCGGCTAAAAGCACCCCTTGTGCCCAGCCCGCTTGCGCAGCTGGAGGCCGGGGCCAACTTAAACTTTTCGCGAATACCGCCCACCCAAACGCCTAGCCAGCCTTGCCCAGGGATACAATTTGCAGTTAGCGAATAACTACGAAAGGGCAAGGCATGTCTCAGAGCTCCATTGTTATCAAAGGCGCCCGCGCACATAACCTCAAAAACATCGATGTGGAAATCCCGCGCGACAAGCTGGTGGTAATTACCGGCCTTTCCGGCTCGGGTAAAAGCTCGCTTGCTTTCGATACCATCTATGCCGAAGGCCAGCGTCGTTATGTGGAAAGCCTTTCAAGCTACGCGCGCCAGTTCTTGGGGCAAATGAGCAAGCCCGACCTTGATTCCATCGATGGCCTTTCGCCCGCTGTTTCCATCGACCAAAAAACCACCAGCAAAAACCCGCGTTCTACCGTGGGCACGGTAACCGAAATCTACGATTACCTGCGCCTTTTGTTTGCACGCGTGGGCGTTCCGCATTGCCCTGAATGCGGACGTGAAATCAAAGCACAAACCACCGACCAGGTAACCGACGAAGTTATGGCCCTGGGCCAAAACGAGCGCGCGCTCATAATGGCGCCTGTGGTAACCGGTCGCAAAGGCGAATTCACTAAGCTCTTCCAAGACTTGCAAAAGGAAGGCTTTAGCCGCGTGCGCATCGACGGCGAGGTAACCAAGCTTGGGGGCGAGCCCATAACCCTAAACAAGAAGGTGAAGCACTTCATCGAGGTTGTGGTAGACCGCGTAGTGCTCAAAGATAGCGCGCGCACGCGTATTGCCCAGGCGGTAGAAATGGCCTGCCAGCTGGCCGAAGGCCGTGTGCTGGTAAAGGTGATGCAAAAGGGCGAAGAGGCAGCCGATGTGGTTACTTCTTCAGGTGCAACTGGTGGCTTGGCTGCAGGCGAGCATATTTTTTCGCTGGCGCTGGCTTGCCCCGAGCACGGCCATTCTATGAACGAGCTGCAACCGCGCGATTTTTCGTTCAATGCGCCCTACGGCGCTTGCCCCGATTGCCTGGGCATTGGCAGCCGCGAAGAGGTTGACCCTAGCTTGGTGGTTCCCGACAAATCGCTTTCGCTCACAGAAGGTGCCGTGGCGCCCTTCCGCACGGGCAACTATTATCCGCAGGTAATGCGTGCGGTACTGCTGCATTACAACGTAAGCCCCGATATTCCTTGGGAAGACATTCCCAAAAAGGTGCAGAACATCATGTTCAACGGTGCCCCCGGCGAAAAGATCCGCGTGGATTACCACACGGTTGATGGGCGCGACACCTACTGGAACATTGAATGGGAAGGCATTTGCGCAGCGGTAATGGGCCGCTACAAAGACGCATCGTCCGATCGCCAGCGCTCAAAATACGAGCAGTACTTTGCCGTAACCCCTTGCGCTACGTGCGGTGGCAAGCGCCTTACGCCCGAAATATTGGCCGTAACCGTAGGCGGCAAGAGCATCCATGAAGTGTGCGAGCTTTCTTCCCTTGATTCGCTGCACTTTTTTGAAGGCCTAACCTTTACCAAGCAGCAGCAAACCATCGCGGTGCCCATCGTGAAGGAAATCAAAACGCGTCTGCAGTTTTTGGTGGACGTTGGCTTGGACTACCTAACGCTAGAACGCGCCACTGCAACGCTTTCGGGTGGCGAAGCCCAGCGCATTCGCCTGGCTACGCAAATTGGCGCAGGCCTAATGGGCGTGCTCTACATTTTGGACGAGCCTTCCATCGGCCTGCATCAGCGCGACAACGAACGCCTTATTGCCACACTCAATCATCTGCGCGACTTGGGCAACACCGTTGTGGTGGTGGAGCATGACGAAGACACCATCCGCAGCGCCGATTACGTGATAGACATGGGCCCAGGTGCGGGCGAAAACGGTGGCGAAGTGGTTGCCGCCGGCACGCCCAAGCAAATAATGAAGGCGAAGGATTCGCTTACGGCCCAGTATCTAAGCGGCCGCAAATGCGTGCCCATTCCGGCCAAGCGCCGCAAGCCCGGCCGTGGCTACGTGGAGCTTATGGGTGCTAGCGCCAACAACCTTAAAAAGGTGAACCTGAAGGTGCCTGTGGGCACGCTTACCCTGATAACAGGCGTTTCTGGCTCGGGCAAAAGCTCGCTTATCACCGACACGCTGGCGCCCGCGCTGGCCAACCGCGTAAACCACGCGCATCGCAAAGTGGGGGAGTATCGCAAGCTCAAAGGTGCCGAGCTTTTGGACAAGGTAATCAACATCGACCAAAGCCCCATCGGCCGCACTCCGCGTTCCAACCCAGCTACCTACATTGGCTTGTGGGACGACATTCGCGCGTTGTTCGCTAGCACGCCCGAAGCAAAGGCGCGTGGTTATGCACCTGGCCGCTTCAGCTTCAATGTGGCCGGCGGCCGCTGCGAGGCATGCAAGGGCGATGGCCAAAAGAAGATCGAAATGCACTTCCTGCCCGATGTGTACGTTGATTGCGAGGTGTGCGAAGGCAAGCGCTACAACCGCGAAACCTTGGAAGTAACCTATCGCGGCAAAAACGTATACGACGTGCTGGACATGACGGTAGAAGAAGCCCGCAGCTTCTTTTCCAAGTTGCCCGGCTTGGCGCGCAAGCTGGATACGCTGCACGACGTTGGCCTGGGCTATATTCGCTTAGGACAGCCCGCCACTACGCTTTCGGGCGGCGAAGCCCAGCGCGTAAAACTGGCAAGCGAACTGCAGCGCCGTCAAACCGGCAAAACCTTCTACATCCTAGACGAGCCCACCACCGGCCTTCACTTCGACGACGTGCGCCAGCTGCTTGAGGTTTTGCAGCGCTTGGTAGACGCCGGCAACACCGTGCTGGTTATCGAGCATAACCTGGACATCATCAAGGCGGCCGACCATATCATCGACCTGGGCCCCGAAGGCGGAAGCCGCGGCGGCACCATCGTGGCACAGGGCACGCCCGAGCAAATTGCCAAGGTTCCCGAAAGCCATACCGGGCGTTTTCTTGCACGAATATTGGAAAACGCATCCGCTGATAAGGAGGCGTAACCTGCGCGCAGTAGTTTTGCGCTAGGGTTTTTACCATGCAGAAAAAAACGCGCGAAAAAGCAACGCTTGTTGTAGCGGCCTTTTTGGCCGTTGCCGCGCTGTGCACGCTTATGGCCTACATATTCTTTGCCAGCCATTCCTTAAACGTTGCTGCCAGCAGCATCGATGAAGCGGTGGGCAGCCTGGATGGATACACCGTGCTGGTGTACGAGGGAACCGCCGAAAGCCGTCGCGAAAGCGTGGTAGACACCACATCGGTGCAAGATGGCCGTTTGGGGCAGCGGGTTGTAAGCAAAAAGTCGGCCAAGCAGGGCAACACCCAGCAAAGCGAAGGCGAGGTTAGCGCTTCTGCTGCTGCGGCCGCTGCTGAAGGCGATGAAGGGTATTCGCGCCCGGTAACGATGTTTGGCATTCGCTCTTCGTATGTAGGCAAGCAGGCCGGTGTTGTGAGCGTAAACTTGGCCAACCCGCAGGCTTACAACGAGCGCACGGTGGTACGCGCCAATGGCCGCACCTTTGGGTTTGTCTACATCGACGAAGTAACCGCGCGCAACAGCTACCTTAAAAAGCGCATTGCCGACTACAAGGAATGCGGCGTCGACATCATTGTGTGCGTAACCAAAGAAATTTCACTTATGACCAGCTATCAGGGCGCCAGCATCGTCATCTCTCAGAAGGACGAAGGCCTTTCTGCAAATGGCACGCAGGTTGATGGAGTGTTCTACGACGATGCTGCCTTGCGCGGCCAGGTAGGCACCATCTTGGTTTCGCCATCGCGCACCATCACCGCCAAAGACGTGGCCACTCTGTAGGGCGGCTTTGCTCGCTGTGCCAGTTGTGTGCTGCAGCCCGGTCAGCCCGGCATCGCATGCCGGTCGGTCCAGCATTGCATCCCGGCCAGCCCAGCATTGCAGCCGCTCTCTTCCTTGCGCCCCGGCCTTGCCGCAGGCCGCTTCTGCATGCGCCGCACAACCTCAAATGCCCCTAAGCGCTCCGAATCTGCGTTTTTTACAATGTGGGTTACACGTGCGGGGCGATTTGCTATCATAGCGAAGTTGCCGTCCTGGACGGGCGGTAGCTTTTGCGCGCATAAATGCGGGTGTGGCGGAATTGGCAGACGCGCCAGGTTTAGGTTCTGGTGGGCAACCCCCGTGAAGGTTCAAGTCCTTTCACCCGCACCATGCGCTTATTAGAAGTAACCAAGAAGGAGTTTATTCGTGAACATCAAAGTAGAGGCTCTCGAGAACAATCAGGTGAAGCTCAGCTTCGAGGTCGACGCTAAAGATGTCGACGCACGCATCAAGCGTACGTACCGCAACGTAGCAAAGCGCTACAGCTTCCCGGGCTTCCGTCCTGGCAAGGCTCCTCGTCCTGTTATCGATAACATCATGGGCCTCGAGGCCGTTCGTACCACCGTTACCGAGGATCTGGTAAACGAGGTTTACCCTCAGGCTCTTGAAGAAAACAACCTGGTTCCCCTGCAGCGCCCCGACTATGTGTACGAGCAGGAGCTTGTTGAAGACCACAAGCCCTTCAACTTCACCGCTGTTGTTCAGCTCAAGCCTGAGCTGGAGCTTTCCAGCTACGAGCCGGTAGAGGTTGAGGTTCCTTCCACCGATGCAACCTCCGAAGAAATCGATGCTCAGATCGAAGAGCTTCGCAACTACTACCACGACTTCAAGGACGCTAACGCCAACACCAAGGTAAAGGAAGGCGAATTCGTAGAGCTTTCCATGAGCGCTAAGAACGAAAAGGGCGAAGAGGTTGGCGCATTCGACGCAGACCATCGTCTGTACGAGCTTGGCCAGGGCGTATACCCCGCAGCTTTCGACGCTGAGCTCATCGGTCTTAAGAAGGGCGGCGAAAAGTCCTTCGATCTGGACCTTACCGATATGCACTCCGCTGTAACCGACGCTCTGGACGAAAAGGGCCTGGTTCACTTCGAGGTAACCATCGACGCTATCAAGAAGAAGATCGTTCCCGAGGTTACCGAGGAATGGGCAAAGGATACCTTCGGCTTCGAGGGCCTGGAAGATATGCGCTCCAAGATCGCCGAGAGCATCAAGACGCAGAAGACTTCTAGCATGGGTACCCGCAAAGAAAACGAATGCCTGCTCGCTTTGGGCAAGCGCATCGAAGGCGACCTGCCCGAGGCTATGCTTGAGCGTCAGGAAACCGAAAACCTGCAGAACTTCTACGGCCAGCTTTCCCGCATGGGCCTTACGTTCGACAAGTACCTCACCGCAATGGACATGACCCCCGACCAGTTCAAGGAAGACAACAAGAAGCAGGCAGCCGACATGGTTCGCCAGGATCTTGCTCTGGATGCTTGGGCTCGTCATTACGAGATCACCGCAACCGAAGATGAGGTTTACAACGAGTTCGCTCAGGCCGACCTGGACGATCCGAAGGGCATCATGAACGAGTGGCGCAAGGAAGGCCGCCTGCCCATGATCCGCGAAAGCATCATCCGCACCAACGCTGTACGCGACGTTGTTGCAAAGGCAAAGGTAACCGAGGTAGAGGTAACCAAGGAAGCTGAAGCCGAGTAGAGCCTGCGCTCTTCATCTAATACCTTATGAAGTGAAGGGCAACTGCCATACAAGGCGGTTGCCCTTTTCCGCACAATTAACCCAGTCGCTTTTGCGACGCGCTTTTAGGAAACGAGGCACAAATGTACAACAACCCCCTCCAATCCGCGCTTATCCCGTACGTAGTTGAGCAGAGCCCCCGCGGCGAGCGCAGCTACGACATCTATTCCCGCCTGCTCAATGAGCGCATCGTGTTCTTGGGCGAGCCTATTGACGACGCAGTGGCCAACACCGTTGTGGCACAGCTTCTGCACCTTGAATCGGTAGACCCCGACAAGGACATTTCGCTCTACGTTAATTCCCCTGGCGGCTCTGTTTCGGCCGGCCTGGCAATTTACGACACCATGCAGTACATCAAGTGCGATGTTTCCACCATCTGCATGGGCATGGCAGCTTCTATGGGTTCGGTGCTTTTGGCTGCCGGCGCTCCTGGCAAGCGCATCATTCTGCCCAACGCTCAGGTAATGATCCATCAGCCCATGGGCGGTTCGGGCGAGCGCACCCAGCAGACCGATTTTGAAATTCTGGCTACCGAAATGAAGAAGACGCGCGACCGCTTGGAGGGCATTCTTGCCAAGCATTGCAACCAGCCTATCGAGCGCGTACATGCCGATTCCGAGCGTGACAACTGGATGACCGCCGAAGAGGCTTGCGCCTATGGTTTGGTAGACAAGGTTGTAGCTTCTCGCTTTGGCGGCGAAGAAAAGAAGGCAGAGTAAGAATGACCGATAAGACGGGAAATACGATTCCGCCTGAAGACGACATCTATTGCTCGTTCTGCGGCAAGGGCCCCGATCAGGTAAATGCCATGATTTCCGGCCCTAACGGCATCTATGTTTGCGATGAGTGCATTTCGCTTTCGGCCGAAGCCATGATGGCCGACCTCAACATGCGCGGGCTTGAATCCGACGCGTTGAACCATGTGCTTTCCATCACCGCCGAAGCCGACCCCATCATCGAGAGCAAGGGTGCCCCTAGCTTCGAGAACCTTCCCACCCCGCGCCAGCTGTTCGAGCAGCTTTCCGAGCACGTGGTAGGGCAGGAAGAAGCCAAGCGCGCTCTTTCGGTTGCCGTGTACAACCACTACAAGCGCGTAAGCTTGGGCGAAGCTGCCAACCCCGAAGATGTTGAGCTTGCCAAGAGCAACATTATGCTTTTGGGCCCCACGGGTTCGGGCAAAACGCTGTTGGCGCAAACCCTTGCACGCACGCTGCAGGTTCCTTTTGCCATTGCCGATGCCACCACGCTCACCGAAGCGGGCTACGTTGGCGAAGACGTGGAAAACATCCTGCTCAAGCTCATTACCGCTGCCGATTTTGACATCAGCCGTGCCGAAGTGGGCATTATCTACATCGACGAGATCGACAAGGTTGCCCGCAAGGCCGAAAACCTTTCCATTACGCGCGATGTTTCGGGTGAAGGCGTACAGCAGGCTCTGCTCAAGATTGTGGAAGGCTGCGAGGCTTCGGTGCCCCCGCAAGGCGGCCGCAAGCATCCTCAGCAGGAGCTTATCCATATCGACACCACCAACATCTTGTTCATCTTGGGTGGCGCCTTTGTTGGCTTGCCCGACATTGTGGCCGAGCGTGTGGGCAAAACCAGCATTGGCTTTGGCTCCGACATGCCCGAATCCAAGCGTGCCGCCGATGCCGAGCTGTTGGCTCAGGTACTGCCCGAAGACTTGCACAAGTTTGGCATGATTCCCGAATTCGTTGGCCGTATCCCGGTTGTCACTTCGCTCAAAGAGCTTTCCGAAGAAGACCTGGTTCGCGTGCTTACCGAGCCCAAGAACGCTTTGGTAAAGCAGTACAAGCTCATGTTCAGCTACGAAGATTCCGAGCTGGAATTCGAAGAAGATGCGCTTGTTGCAATTGCCAAGAAGGCCATCGAGCACCAAACCGGCGCCCGCGGCCTGCGCAGCATCTGCGAAAACGCACTGATGGATTTGATGTATGAGCTGCCCGAACACGAAGGTCATACGCGTGTGGTAATTCGCCGCTCCGACATCGAAGGTTCCACCAAGCCCGAAATCGAGCATGTTGAAACCAAAGCCAAACCTAAGAAGGCCGCTTCAAAGCAGAGCGCCTAACACGCATATACACGCCGCTGCGCATTGCTTGGTGTAAGCGCGGCGGCTTTTGCTGTTTAATAGAAACGTTAACCAACCCCACGGAAGGAATGGGCATGGCATCAGATAACAAAGCTGAGCAGTCGTACAGCAGCTGGGAAAAGCCGCTCTTCGACGCCTGGAAGGAAAAGGGCTATTTTCAGCGCACTCCGGGCTTCGGCAAAAACGGCGCCGATACGTACACTATCGTTATCCCGCCGCCCAACGTTACCGGCATGCTGCACATGGGCCATGCCCTAAACGACACCATCCAGGACACGTGCATTCGCCATGCTCGCATGCAGGGCTACAAAACCCGCTGGGTGCTGGGCACCGACCATGCTGGTATTGCCACCCAAACCAAGGTAGACAAAAAACTGGCTGAAGAGGGCATTTCCCGCCTGGAAATTGGCCGCGAAAAGTTCATCGACGCGTGCTGGGATTGGCGCGACGACTACGGCAACACCATCGTTAAGCAGATTGCCGGCATGGGCTGCAGCTGCGATTACGAAGACGAAAAGTTCACCATGTCGCCCGAATACGCCAACGCCGTGCGCAAGGTATTCTGCGACTGGTATCACGACGACCTTATTTACAAAGGCCGCCGCATTGTTAACTGGTGCCCCAGCTGCACCACCGCCATCGCCGACGATGAAGCTGAATACGTGGATGAAAAGGGCCATCTGTGGTACCTGCGCTACCCGCTAACCGAGCCTGTTGACGGCATGGAATACGTGGTAGTTGCCACCACCCGCCCCGAAACCATGCTGGGCGATACCGGCGTTGCCGTAAGCCCTAAAGACGATCGCTATAAAAACCTGGTTGGCAAAACCATCGACCTGCCCATTGTTGGCCGCAAGATTCCCATTTTTGCCGACTACTACGTTGATTCCGAGTTTGGCACGGGCTGCGTTAAAACCACCCCTGCCCACGACCCTAACGACTACGCAATGGGCCAGCGCAATAACCTGGAACAGATCAACATCTTCGACGAAAACGCCATCGTGGTTGAAGGCTATGGCAAGTTCAGCGGCATGACCCGCGACGAATGCCGCGAAGCCGTTGTGGCCGAATTCGAGGCACTGGGCCTTCTGGACCACGTTGAAGACCACGACCATTCCGTTATGACGTGCTACCGCTGCCACACCAAGCTTGAGCCTTGGCTTTCTGAACAGTGGTTTGTTGCGGTAGACCGCCTAAAGCAGCAGGCTGCCAAGGTGGTAGAAGACGGTTCCATCCAGTTCCACCCGGCTCGCTGGAAGCAGGTATACCTGGATTGGCTTGAAAACCTTAAAGACTGGTGCATTTCGCGCCAGCTGTGGTGGGGCCATCGCATTCCGATGTTCTACTGCGACAGCTGTGGCTGGGAAGATGCCCTTATGCAAGATACCGACGTGTGCCCCAAGTGCGGCGGCCACGTTCACCAAGACGAAGACGTTTTGGACACCTGGTTCAGCTCGCAGCTGTGGCCTTTTGCCACCCAGGGTTGGCCCGAAACCGACGAAGACCTTAAGCCCAATTACCCCACGCAGGTGCTTTCCACCGCGCGCGACATCATGGGCCTGTGGGTGGCTCGTATGGTTATGTCTTCGCTGTACTTCACGGGTGAAATTCCGTTCAAGGACGTAATCATTCACCCCACGGTTATGGCAGCCGATGGCAAGCCCATGTCCAAGAGCCGCGGCAACGGCGTAGACCCGCTTAAGCTCATGGAAGACTACGGTGCCGACGGCATGCGCTTTGGCCTGCTTATGCAGGTAACCGGCGCGCAAGACTTGAAGTTCAACGAAAACAAGCTGGTAAGCAGCCGTAACTTTGCCAACAAGGTGCGCAATGCTGCACGCTTTGTAAACATGAACCTGGAAGGCTTTGAGCCTGGCGCACCCGAGCCTGCAACCCCGGCCGATCGCTGGATCTTCAGCCGCTTGGCCCGCCTGGTTGCCACCTTGGACGAAGCCTATAAGAACTTCGAGTTCGCCGATATTGCCCGCGAGCTGTACGCCTTCTTCTGGAATGAATTCTGCGACTGGTACATCGAGCTTTCCAAGCCCCGCTTGAATGCTGGCGGCGTTGAGCGCGCAACCGTGCAGCGCAACCTGGTGTTTGTGCTCGACACTGCACTGCGCCTGCTGCACCCGGCCATGCCCTTTGTTACCGAGCAGATTTACCAGGAGCTGCCGGGCAATAAAGAATCCGAGTACCTGATGATGGCTTCTTGGCCCGAAGCAGAAGCTCTGGCAAAATACATCGACCCCGAAGCAGAGCGCATGGTAACCATGGTTACCCAGGCAGTTTCGGGCATTCGCTCCATCCGCGCCCGCTACGGCATTTCGCCGCGCGAGCAGCTGGAAGTTGTGGTTAACGCCCAAAACGATGCAGCAGCGCAGCTGTTCAGCAGCCAGCAGCAGCTTATTAGCACCATGGCAAACGCCAAGGTAAACAGCGTTTCCACTCAGGCCCAGCGCCCTGCCGAAAGCAGTGTTGCCCTGGCCGAAGGCGTAGAGGTTTACGTTGTGCTTTCCGGCTTGGTCGACTTCGCTGCCGAACGCGCCCGCATTACCAAGGAAATCGGCAAGCTTGAAAAGGACCAGGCAAAGTTCAGCAAAAAGCTTTCCAACCCTGGCTTCCTTTCTAAGGCAGCGCCCGAAATTATCGAAAAAGACCGTGCTAAGCTTGAAGGCATCGAAGACACGCTTAACCGTTTGCGTGCCGAGCTAGCAGAAATCGCACAGGAGGGTTAACCCATGAGCGGAATCATGTCGCAGTTCCTTACAGCCGAAGTGCAGACTGCACTGATGGTTGTAGTAGTAATTCTTATTCTTCTTTACGTGCTTTCCATCTTTTGGGCAGTACGCGACGCGCAGCTGCGCGGCTTTGGTTGGGCATGGGGCCTGCTTTCCATCGTCCCCATCCTGGGCCTTATCATCTATTGCATCGTTCGTCCGCCGCTACTGCAGGCCGACCGTGAAGAGCAAGACCTTGAAATGGCGCTGAAGCAGCGCGAGCTTATGAAGTTCGGCGATTGCGGCAACTGCGGTTACCCCGTTGAGCACGATTACGTTATGTGCCCCAATTGCCACACGCGCCTGAAGAATTTGTGCCCCACCTGCAACCATGCGCTCGACCCGCAGTGGTCGGTGTGTCCGTACTGCACCACCCAAATCAAATAGAAAGGCCCAACTGTGGAAATCGTACTTCCCGACGGTTCTAAAAAGGTGCTTGAAGAAGGCGCCACGGTATACGACGTAGCCGCTTCTATTGGTACCGGCCTTGCCAAGGCCGCCCTTGCCGGCAAAATCAACGGCGAAGAGGTTGACCTTACCGCCGCTGTTGCCAACGGCGATGCGGTGGAAATCATCACCAACAAAAGCCCCGAAGCGCTGGGCATTATGCGCCATTCCTGTGCGCACATCATGGCCGAAGCCGTGCAGGAGCTGTTCCCTGGTGCGCAGATTGCCTATGGCCCTGCAACCGAAACCGGCTATTACTACGACTTTGCCCTGCCCGAAAATATCTCTTCGGATGATTTCGAGGCAATTGAGGCCAAGATGGCCGAAATCGTAAAGCGCGACGAGCCTTTTGTGCGCGAAGTGGTTACCCAGGCCCAGGCAAAGGAAATCTTTGCAAACCAGCGCTTTAAGGCCGAGCATATCGATGACTTGGAAGGCCAGGAAATTACCGTGTACCGTCACGGCAATTTTGTAGACCTGTGCCACGGCCCGCACGTTCCCAGCGCGGGCAAAATCGGCGCCTTCAAAATGATGAAGCTGGCCGGTGCCTACTGGCGCGGCGATGCCAACAACGAGCAGCTGCAGCGTTTGTACGGCACTGCCTTCTTCAAAAAGGCCGAGCTGGCAGAATACCTGCACAACCTGGAAGAAGCCGAAAAGCGCGACCATCGCCGCATCGGCCGCGAAATGGATATTTTCATGATGCGCGAAGAAGCTCCGGGCTTCCCGTTCTTCCTGCCCAACGGCATGACGCTTAAGAATACGCTGTTGGACTACTGGCGCGAAATTCACAAGAAGGCTGGCTACGTGGAAATTTCCACGCCGCTCATCATGAACAAGCAGCTGTGGATGACCTCTGGCCACTGGGACCATTACAAAGACAACATGTACTCCACCACCATCGATGAAGAAGAGTACTGCGTAAAGCCCATGAACTGCCCTGGTGGCGTTTTGGTATACGGCGCACACCCGCACAGCTACCGCGACCTGCCCATTCGCGCAGGCGAAATTGGCCTGGTTCACCGCCACGAGCTGCGCGGCGCTTTGCATGGCCTGTTCCGCGTGCGTTGCTTCAACCAAGACGATGCCCATTTGTTTGTGCGCCCCGACCAGCTTACCGACGAGATTATTGGCGTAGTAAAGCTTATCGACAGCGTGTACCAGCAGTTTGGCTTCGAATACCACGTAGAGCTTTCTACCCGCCCCGAAGATTCCATGGGTTCGGATGCTGAATGGGAAGCAGCCGAAAATGGCCTGCGCACCGCGCTTGACCAGCTGGGTATGGAATACGAGGTAAACGAAGGCGACGGCGCATTCTACGGCCCCAAGATCGACTTCCACCTGAAGGACACCATTGGCCGTACCTGGCAGTGCGGTACCGTTCAGCTCGACTTCCAAATGCCGCAGAACTTCGACTTGGAATACCAGGACGCCGACGGCTCTAAGAAGCGCCCGGTAATGCTGCACCGCGTATGCTTTGGCAGTGTTGAGCGCTTTATTGGCATTCTTATCGAGCATTATGCGGGCAAGTTCCCTGTATGGCTGCACCCCATGCAGGTAAAGGTTTTGCCTGTTTCTGAAAAGAGCCGCGAGTACGCCCACAAGGTGGCTGCCCAGCTCGAAGAAGCCGGCATCCGCGTGGTGGTAGACAATCGCGACGAAAAGATTGGCTACAAGATTCGCGAGGCTCGCAGCATCGACCGCGTGCCCTACATGCTCATCCTGGGCGAAAAGGAAGCCGAGGCCGGCAACATTTCGGTACGCGACCGCGCCACGAATGAAACCAATCCCTATACGGTTGAAGACTTCATTGCCAAGGTGCAGGAAGAAACCCGCACCCGCGTAAACAACTAGGGTAGGGTTGCGGCACTGGCTGCATTGGCCGCCGGCGAAGATGGCTTGCGGCTCGCTCGCGTTTGCCATTAGCGGCTAGCAGAGAGGCGCGGCACTATGAGCG
>CAVFVF010000007.1:0-613 GCA_963625925.1 Eggerthellaceae bacterium
TAATAGTGAGCTTGCCATCGGTAGTATTCACCGTAAACTGCTTGGTAACGTCGTTACCCTGCTCGTCTTTGACAACTGCGGTACCCGTTACCTTGTTGGCGTATTCACCAGCATCGGTGCCAGAGACGCTTGCGCTCAGGCCCTCGATGGTGAAGGTGGCACCCTTGTCGTTGACGTAGGTGGTGCCCGTCACGCCAGAAGCATTGTGCACCTGACCGTCATAGGTGAAGGTTGCGGAATTACCCGTAACGGTAACTTCGTACTTTTCGGTACGGTCATTGATGGTCAACGTACCGAATTGCAGGGTCACGTTGTAGTTATTAAGGTTGGTTCCCTCGGTATAGGCGGGATCGAACTTGTTCTCGTACGTACCGGGCAGGATGTTGTTCTCGTCATACCAGGTGAGCTTGTCCTTTGCCAGAAGTCCGTCGTTGCCCACGAAGCCATCGCCCGAAACAGCAGGATTCGTACGGCGCTGAAGCGTCTTGCCGTCATAGTTCTTGTGACCATCTTCGGAGGTCAGCGTGACGTCGCGCTTGGCGATGTCCAGCTGGCCGTCTTCAACCTCGAACTTGACATTGGTGTAGTTCGAAGCTGCAGTGTCGGTAAGAGC
>CAVFVF010000007.1:623-53288 GCA_963625925.1 Eggerthellaceae bacterium
AGCAATGCCGGTGGGCAAATCACCGAAGTCGTAGCCGGAAACAGTCTGAACCTTACCGTTGTAAGTATCGCCACCCTTCTTGCCCGTAACCTTGATGGTTACTTCCTGGGCCACAGGCGCAATGTGCAGGTTGCCGTTCGTTGCCTCGGTAACGATGTACTTGCCGTCGGTGCTTACCTTGCCAACGGTGCCGTCGGCAAAGCTATGAGTGTAGTCGCCAGCATTGGTGCCGACCCCGCCGCTCGTCATCACGCCATCGAAGGTAGTGCCTTCAGGAGCGTTGCTGGTGAAGCCGGAGACGCTCTGCTCGGAGCCATTGTAGGTCACGGTGCTGGAGTTAGCCGTCAGCGTAGCATTTATATAGTAGTAAACGTTGATGGAGCTCTTGCCATCACGATCAACCGTAATGGATGCGCTCTGGTTGGGAACCAGGGTGTAGCCCGTGATGCTCTTGGCAACATCGGACACGCTAACCGTGGAACCCCAAGCGGCGCTCTTGGTTTCAGAGTCGACGACCTTGGTTTCCGTACCGTTCACATAGTAGTTAACGGTGTAGTTGGCGCTGTCCTTCTCGTACCAGAAGATGATGGTGTTGTCGCCGTCGCCCAGAGTCTTGTCAACATGAGCGGGGCACCAAGACACAAGGTGGTAGCCATCAATGGTGATGGCATCAGCGCCAACTTCCTTGCCCTTTTCGCCATACTGGGTCACCGCATCAGCAATCTGGTTCTGAGTACCGTACTCCCAATACTGCACTTCGTAAGCAGTCAGCTGCTGCCAGTTGGCCGTAATGTTCACGTTGCCAGCAGGCATAGTGAAGGTGTCGCCACTAGCGATGGTAGTGGAACCATCAAGGCCCGTAACCGTCCAGCCGGTAAACTTATAGCCCTCGCGCGTGGGCTCCTTCTTCACGGTGTGGGTCTTGCCCTCTTCCACCGTATACATAAGAGCGTCGGAGTTGTTCCACGTGCCGCCAGCCAGGTCGTACTTAACCTGGAAGCCGCCAATATATTTAGCGTAGAACGTCTGGTTTCCACTTACGGTGTAAGGGAAGGTTGCCGGATGAGTAAGTTCCTGATCCAGATACCAGCCAGAGAAGGTGTAGGTAACACCACTCTTGGTCTTAGTCTCGGGGAAGGATTCGCTCGTGACGTCAGAAGGCTGCGTGGTTTTGCCGTTGAAGTAGCTCTTGGAGCCCTTCATATCCCACTGGGTGCCACCAGCATCGCGCAGGTAGTACTTAACCTGCGAAATGTTCTTTACCTTAACGTTAACGTTGCAGTCGAGGTGGGTGGGATAGGTGCCGCCATTGTTCTTGGAAATCTTGGCGGGAGTGAGCGTGATCTCTTCAATGTCGTCTTCAGTAATGGTAAGGCCGCACTGCTTTTGGACCGTCTCTTTGTAGTTGTTGAAGATTGTGGTCCAGGCAGAGCTGGTCTTGTCGATGACGTTGGTGCCGTTGGGCCAGGAAACAACGCGCTGATCGACGTTGTCGAAGCAGTTCTTGTTATTGACCCAAGTAGCGTTTTCGGTATTGACCGTAGCAACACCATAGGCCGGGCCCCAGTTGCCGGTGTCGTTGGAGTTAGCGTCCTTGCTCGGGTCGAGCAGGAAGTAAACCTGAGCCTCGGTACTGCTCGTTTCGGTCGGGGTAACGGTGATGTCCTTGGAAGCGCTTACCGTGGTGCCGTCTGCGTTGGTGACGGTAACGGTAACGGTTGCGGTGCCCTGACGAGCGCCGGTGACCTTGCCGTTGCTATCAACGGTAAGGATTTCCTCATTAGAAGAAGACCAAACGGTCGACTGGCCAGCGCCCGCAGGCGTGGTGGTAGCGGTCAGCTGCGTGCTGGCGAATGCCTCAACGGAATCGGTGCCGGAAATAGCAACGGCAGTCGCAGGCGTTACCGACTTCTCAACCACGTGAACGGTGAAGGTCTCGGTGGTCTTGCCGGAGTAGCTACCAAACCAAGAACCCGTATAGTACGTGTGCGTAATCGTCACATCGCCGGTCTTCTTACCGGTAACGGTGCCGGTGGAGCTAACCGCACCCCAACCCGAGCCATCCGTCTTGGAAACAGTGGCAACGCTACTCTTCGAAGAACTCCAGCTGTGGTTATAGCCGCTGGTGCCGTCGAACGTGCACGTATCGCCAATGTAAATAGTCTTTTCGGTATCGGTGTCATTGGCGCCAACCTCTGCCGTAGCGGCTACATTGCCGTTAACGAGGCTGTTGAACCAATCAATGAATGCATTGGACTGGGTCTGCGGCTCAGCGGATGCGCCTTCGGTGCCTTCAGCGTTTTCGGCATCAGCTGCGGCTGCGTCCTTAGAAGCATCTGCGTTTTCGTCCTTAGAGGCATCGGTGCCTTCGGCGTTAGAGCCCTCCTCGGATTCAGCCTTATCGGCCGCATCGGCTTCAGGCGTAGCTGCCTGGTCGGAACCAGCGGCGGCTTCGCTGTTGCCCTGGGAAGGTGCAGCTTCTTCGCCTTCAATAGATTCAATTCCCTCGGCTTCGGGCTGAGTAGGCGCAGCTTCTTGCTTGGAGGTGACAAGCTTTACCTTTGCGCCAGCCAACACGCTTTCAAGGGAAACGGTGTAGGTGCCTTCAGCATTGGGGGTGAGCTCAGAATCGGAGCCATTAACCGTAAGCACAACCTTGGTAAGGTCGTAGCCGTTGTCGGGGGTAACGGTGAACTTGAAGTTGGCCGATCCGGCCTTGGTGGGAACCGTAACCTTGGTAGAAGGCTGCTTAACGTCCTGACCCTTATAGGTGATGTAGGCGTTGTTGAGTTCCAACTTCACATCGGATTCAGCAGGCTGGGCAGCTTCTTCGGAAGCAGCGCTGGAAGCCTTGGCAGAAGATTCCGCCTTGCTTTCCGACTTGCTGCTTGCGCTGCTAGAGCTGCTGCCATTAGAGGCAGAGCTTTCGCTAGACTGCGCGGAGCTAGCCTTGCTGGACTTGCTGCTATCCGTGCTGGAAGCAGAAGATTCCTTGGATGAAGTTGACTTTGAGGATTCCGCCTTAGATGCGGAAGACGAGCCTTCGCTCGTACCCTTGGCGTCCGCCTGCTCGGAAGCGGTGCTGGGCTCTGCAAAGCTGTTGGTAGGAGAAACTGCTGGCCAGCCGAAGCCCAACAGGACCACCGACATGGCAACAGCAATTACCTTATGGCCGAGCGTAAAGTGCTCAGTCATGCTTTTTGCTGCTTTGCCGTTTTGCTGCGTACTCATAGCATTCACCTCTCAACCGTTGGGGAAACAGTTGCTAATTCACTAACCATGCCTATTTACGTGCTGCCACCTGGGGTTTTGTTATGCCAGGTTTGCGACGGCCCGCAAATGGGTATAGATATGCCTTTTTAGGTACTTAGATTCTACCATTTTGGCCCCGTATTTCGGTACAAAACAGGGGTCATTTAAACCATTTGTTTACACAGCGAACTGGGATTTTGTTCCCGTTGCTCCACAGGTAGCAAAATGGCGTTGTTTACGACACGGTGGGGACTTAAGTCACACTCGTTGCGCTTTACATCAATCCATTTCCGCAAGCGGGAAAACCTATAGGTTTTGAGCGAAATTGAGCGATTTTTGGGCAAAGACCCGACCGCCATGCCACGTCACGCCCGCCGTCAAGCCTCCCCCGCCCCTGCTAGCAAACCACTTCTAAAATCCCTGCAAAGCATTTGCCGCGCCGTGCGTTTTCGCAGCTTGTGAGCGCTATAATCGGCGCTGTGAACAACCTATTTGGCAACAGAGCCTTTTGCCTGTTTAAGCCGCTGTTTACAGCGGCCTTGGCAACTGCGCTCACCTTCTGCCTGGCTGCTCTTACCGGCTGCGGCGCAAGCGATGGCACCAGCGGCGCCAGCTTCACACCAGCAACCTCCATCACTCAGTCGGCCTTCCATAAAAGCGAAGCCACGGGAAGCAACGGCGCGCTGATAGACACCTCGGCCGTAAACGATGGCTACGTAGCCGTTAGCGCCACCAATTCTTCGCGCCTGAAGCTGCAGGTTAGTGCAGGCGGCCAGTCGGCCAATTTCGACATTCCCAACAACGGCGAAAGCGCCGTTTGCCCGCTTTCGTTTGGCAGCGGAACCTACCAGTTCCGCGTTATGCAAAACACTTCGGGCAACAACTACGTTGAGCTGTACAGCACCACCGCGAATGTGCAGCTGACCAGCGAATTTGCGCCCTTCCTTTGTCCTAACATGTACTGCGATTTTTCCGAAGGCAGCGCATGCGTTACCAAGGCGCGCGAGCTAGTGGCAAACGCCCAAAACCAGGGCGATGCGGTGCAGGCAATTTGCACCTACGTGGTTGAAAACGTTACCTACGACGAAGCCAAGGCCGCAAAGCTCAAAGAAGCCACCGGCTACGTGCCCAGCCCCGATAGCACCCTGGCCAGCGGCACCGGCATCTGCTTTGATTACGCCAGCCTGGGAGCGGCCATGCTGCGCAGCCAAGGCATCCCCACCAAAATCGTTACAGGCTATGTTTCGCCCGACAGCATCTACCACGCTTGGATAATGGTGTACATAGATGGCACCTGGAAAAGCGCGCAGTTCAGCGTTAGCCAAAACGAATGGAGCCGTGTTGACCTCACCTTTGCGGCCAGCGGATCTTCCGCCAACGTGGGCGACGGCAAAAGCTATACCGACAGGTACACGTACTAAGGAAGGTGGCCATTGCAAGCGTTCAGCACAATTGAACCAGCTGGCAGTTCAGCGCAAGAAACAATGCATTCGTTCGCTAAATCGAACACATGCCCAATTAAAAGCAATTTCGCGCCCCTTATTTGGGCTGTTAGTGGGAAAATAGGCAACAGAACTCTACTTATTAGGAGAAATCATGGCTGAAAAGAAACTGGAGAGCAGCGCCATCAGCGCCTTCTGCAGCAGCGTGGCCACCATGCTTGCCGCCGGCGTGCAAACCGATGAAGCGGTGCACATGCTTTCAGAAAATCGCGCACAGTCGCACTTCAAGCGCGTGTGCGATGCTGTTTACGCCAAGCTGGTTGAAGGTGCCGACCTGGCAACTTCCATGGAAGCCAGCGAGGCCTTCCCCGATTACGCCATTGAAATGGTGCGCGTAGGCGAATCGTCCGGCCGCACCGAGCGCGTTCTGCGCAGCCTGGGCCGCTACTACGAAAGCGAGCGCCGCACCTTTGCCAAGCTGCAAAGCGCTGTTGGCTACCCCGCCGCGCTTTTGTGCATTATGAGCATCATCTTGGCATTTACCGTGGCGTTCATTCTGCCCATCTTCACCAGCACGTACAACAACATGGCCGGCTCGCTTACCGCGGGCTCGTTCAACATGGTGGGCATTTCGGTAGCCATTGGCTGGGTTGCACTGGTAATTGTGCTTATTGCCACCGTTGTTGCGCTTATTATTTCGGCCTTGGCTCACAGCGAAAGCGGCCGCAGCAAGGTTGTTAAGCTGTTCGAAAAAATTCCCATGACCAAGCAGGCAATGTACCAGCTGGCGCTTTCGCGCTTTACCAACGCACTGGCTGCATTCGTGGCTTCGGGCGTGCAGGAAGAAGCGGCAATTCGCCAGGCCATGGCCACGGTCGATCACCCCGAGCTTTTGAAGAAGCTCGACGGCGCCATTGGCAGCATGATCGACCTGGACAACCCCCGCAGCCTTAGCCAGGCCATTGTTGAACACGAGGTGTTTGAGCCCGTGTACGGCCGCATGCTCTTGATGGGCACGCGCTCTGGCTCTACCGACGAAGTGCTGGGGCATTTGGCCGATATCTTCTTCGACGACGCAAACACCCAGATCGATGCCGCGGTTGACAGCGTAGAGCCTACGCTGGCGGCATTCCTTACCATTGCCGTGGGCGCAACGCTTATCGCAGTTATGCTGCCCCTTATTGGCATCATGGGATCCATCGCGTAAGAATCGCAGGCAGTTATGTTTCATGAAGTAACAGATGCCCAGGTACAGAAGAAGCGCAAGATGCGCATTGCCATCGTGTGCGCGGTACTGGTGGTTGCTGTAGCTGCTTGGCTTATTGTGGGAGCTGTGCAGGCAAACGCCCGCGAACAGGGCGCGCTTGCTTTGCAGAACTCCATCATCGATGCCGCCAAGCAGTGCTGCGCCATTGAGGGCAGCTACCCCAGTTCCATTGAGCACCTGGAGCAATACTACGGGCTTTCGGTTAACCACAACGACTACGTGGTTTCTTACGAAGCCTTTGCGGGCAACGTTATGCCCACCGTGGTGGTGACGCCCAAATGAGCAAGAACGGAAACAACCCTATAGAAAACGCCAACGACAAGCGCATCGAAGCGCTTAGCTCGCTGGCCGAAGTGAGCTTGCAAGACATCAAGCCCGCTTCCATTAAAAGGCAGTTCCCCTCCATTATTTTGGCGGTGTTCTTTATTGCGCTTTTGCTGGCGCTTATTGCCGGTGTGCTGGTGTACAAAAACGTTACCGATGTGCAGCAGCAGGCCAACACCCAGCGCGAAGGCGTAGGGCTGGTTACCAACGCCGTGCGCGCCAACGATGCCGATGGCGCCGTTGCAGTTGGCCAGGGCCCTGAAGGCCGAAGCTTGGTAATTAAAGAGCAGCTTGAATCGGGAACGTACGAAACGCGCTTTTACTTGAGCGGCGGCAAAGTGCTGCAGGAATACAGCCTGCAGGGTACCGCCTACAACCCCAGCAAGGGCACGGTGGTTACCACTTCCGGATCGTTCAACTTTACCTACAGCCATGGGCTGCTTACCGTAACCACCGACGATGGCACTTCGGAAGTTGCCCTGCGTTCTTTGCAAGGGGGCGAATAACATGCCAAACGTAGGCCCCAAACAAGGAAAAACTCCCTGGAGCAGCACCGCCTTCATGATTGAAGCTTTGGTTTTGCTGTTTGTATTGGTTGCATCGCTTGCGGTGTTCACCACGTTGTTTGCCCAAAGCGCCACGGGTGCTCACCAGGCAAAACGCATTTCGGAAGCTTCGGTTGTTGCGCAAAACGCGGCCGAAGAATTCAGCGCCGACCCCACTGCTGTGGCCAATGGCACTGCCGTTGGCGCAGGCGCGGCACAAGGCGACGGCACCTGGACGGTGCACTGCAAGGTAACCGGCCAAGAAGCTGGTGAAGCCGGCACGCTCTACACCGCCCACATCACAGTGGACGATGAGCAGGGCGAAGCTTATGCGCTGGATACCAGCCGCTTTGTGAAGGGGGCGAACTAGCATGCAAAAGAATCAAACCGAGGGCGTGCGCATTGGCCCCATCAGCTTGGTAACGCTTATTGCCGTTCTGCTTTTGGCCGTGTTGGCAATGCTGTGCGTTACCACGGCAAACGCAACGCAGAGCATGGCCCAGCGCCAAGCCAACGGCGTTACCGAAACCTACGCGGCCGATTCTGTAGGCCAGGCCCTGTATGCCCAAGTTAGCAACAAGGTTGCAGGCACCACTTCGGCCAGCGCCGCGGCAAGCGCCGTTTCGGGCAGCCTGGACGAAATCAAGGCGGCAGCGGTTGCCCAAAACAGCAACGTTTCGCTAGATGCCCAGGTAGAAGGCCAGACGGTAGCCTTTACCGCTTCACTTGAAAGCGGCAAGGCGCTAACGGGCACCATTACCCTGGGCAGCGATGGCACGGCTTCCATTTCTAGCTGGAAGCTTTCCACCACGCAGGCAGTCAACGAAGAAACCCTATGGACTGGCGCCAGCCAGAACCAGTAAGTTTAAGGAGCAAGTACTATGCAGGAATTGCGAGATCTTCTGAGCCAGATGATTGAGGTCAAGGCTTCCGACGTGTTTATCAACGCCGGCCTCCCCTTGGCTTACCAAGCAAGCGGCGTTCACTATCGCACCGAAACCGACCCGCTTACCCCGGCCGATGCTAAGAAGTATGTAACCGACGTGTACGCTCTGGCTGGTCGTGACATTGCCATTTTCGAAGACGCCATCAACCACGATGACGACTTCAGCTTTGCTATCCCCGGCGTTGGCCGCTTCCGCGCTAACATCTTCCGTCAGCGCGGCAGCTACGGCGCGGTTATCCGCGTTATTCCGTTTGGCCTGCCCGATGCAAACGAAATGAACATTCCCGATACGGTAATGAACCTGGCTAGCACCACCAAGGGCCTTGTTTTGGTTACCGGTCCGGCTGGCAGCGGCAAAAGCACCACGCTGGCTTGCCTGCTCGATCGCATGAATCACGAGCGCACCGGCCACATCATTACCATGGAAGACCCCATCGAGTACGTGCACAAGCACGGCAACTGCATCATTACCCAGCGCGAGGTTCCCACCGACATTGCCACCTATTCCGAGGCCCTGCGATCTGCAATGCGTGAAAGCCCCGACGTTATCCTTCTGGGCGAAATGCGCGACGCCAGCACCATCGGCACAGCAATGAACGCTGCCGAAATGGCTCAGCTGGTTCTTTCCACGCTGCACACCACCAGCGCCGCCGATACCGTGGAGCGCATTGTTGATGCCTTCCCGGCCAACCAGCAGCGCCAGATTCGTATTCAGCTTTCCATGGTTTTGCAGGCTGTTGTTTGCCAGCAGCTGGTACCCACGGTAGATGGCCACACCATTCCCGTGTTCGAGATCATGGTTATGAACACGGCTATCCGCAATCTTATCCGCGAAGAAAAGACGTATCAGATCGACTCCGTTATTGCTTCCAACGGCAAGTTTGGCATGCAGACCATGGACCAGGGCCTGTACGCCGCCTGCAAAGAAGGAAAGATTTCCAAGGAAATTGCCCTTCGCTACGCAAACCACCAGGAGGCTCTGCTTCGTCGCTTCGACGCTGAAGGGCTGTAAGCGAGTTCGCTTTCGGCCGAGCCCGAGGGCGAAAAGCCTCAAGGCCCCCACTTCCCTGCTCAAAAAGCCCGCCAATGGCGGGCTTTTTTGTGTGGTCGTTGCTTCATGTATTAGAAAAAGCGTCCTTTCGGGCGCTAACCTGCGTTAACGCCCCTTTTTCAAACACACTTTGTCCTATAACTCGGAATTGCTTTCAGAGTGTCCCCGGCTTGCCGCCTCCCAGCCGATGCCCAGAAGTTGCTTTGGCCTGCCGTCCCGCAACATCGAAACAGCCCCTTCGCGTCGAAACGACGAAGGGGCTGTAAATTAACGAAGCGAAGTGCAATATCGCTTTTAGGGTGCGCCGGGCGCACTCGGAAGTTGCCGTAGCTTGAACTAGCGACTACAAAAGCGGCTTTAGGGCTTCTACGGTTTTGTTGTATTCAGCTTCTACCTGAGCAAAGAGCTCTTCGGTGCCTTCTAGGCTTTCGGCACGAAGCACTTCGGTGATCTCGTTCACCGGCGCAAACAGATTGGTGAAGCCCAGGTTAGAAGAAATGCCCTTTAAGGTATGCGCAGCCATGAAGGCCTGCTTAACATCTTTGGCGGCCAGGGCCTCTTTCAAAGCGGCAAAGCTGCCATCTTCCATGAACTTGCCTACGAAACGCTGCACCAAAGCCTCGTTCATCAGGCGTTTTAGAACATCGTCGTAATCGGCGCCAATCTGGTTGTATGCGTCTTGAATTTGCGACATTTCATTCCTCCTCGGAGCTAGTTAGCAGTGAAGTTGGGGGGGGGTCACGCCTACGGCTTCATAGTCTTGTCTAATACGGTCCTGCACGTCTAGCAGGCATTCTATAAGTATAGGGTTAAACACGCCGCATTCGTTGTTCAAGATCATTTCGATTGCTTTTTCGTGACTTACGGCGCTCTTATATACGCGCTCGCTGGTTAGAGCATCGTACACATCGGCGATGGAAACTGCCTGCGCCGAAATAGGAATCTCGTCGCCCTTCAGGCCATCGGGATAACCGCCACCGTCCCAGCGCTCGTGATGCCAGCGGCAAATGTCGTGCGCGGTTTGCAGCAGCAAAGGGCTGTCGCCATACATGTTCAGCTTGGTGAGCATTTCGGAACCAAGTGTGGTGTGGGTTTTCATGGTTTCGAATTCTTCATCGGTCAAACGCCCCGGCTTGTTCAAAATGCCGTCGGGAATGGCCAGCTTACCAATGTCGTGCAAAGTGCTTGCCATGGCAATAGTAGAGCGCTCAACTGCAGAAATGGGATAGTCGTCCGTCTTCTGGACCAAGCGCTCCAGCAAAATCTCGGTAAGGTTGCGCACATGCAATACATGCGGGCCGCTTTCGCCGTTTCGCAGCTCCATTGCGCCACCCATGATGTTAACCAGCACGTTGCTGTCTTTTTCGCGCTCAAAGAACTGCCGTTGCAGCAAAGCGCTTAAGCGACGCTGCTTGGCGTACAAGCGCATGATGTTGCTTACGCGCTGACGAACCACGCGCATGTCGAACGGGCGGCTAATGTAGTCGGAAGCGCCCAGCTCATAGGCACGCAGTACCGAATCATCGGAATCTTCGCTGGAAATCATGATTACCGGAATGTCTTCAATCCAGCCGCTGCGTACCATGCGCGAAAGCACCGCGAAGCCGTCCATTTCGGGCATGATGATGTCCAGCAGCATGATGCTGATTTCGGCGCCGTATTCGGTTAGCAGCTTTACGCCTTCGACGCCGTTACAGGCCTCGATAACCTCGTATTCGTCCTTCAGCATTTCGCGCAGGATGTCGCGGTTCATTTCCGCGTCGTCCACAATGAGCACCAAGGGCTTGCGGTACTCCAGCGAATTGATCATTTCGGTATCGGCATCGGTGAGCACCGCATTGCGATGCTGCTTGGCGCGATACATCAGCTTATCGGCCTGCTCCACGGCTTCTTCAACCGTGCTGCCGTTGGAAAGCACGCCGCCGATGCTGGCCGAAAGCGCCATTTGGTCGTAGCCGGGAACCGAGGTTTTGGCCACGGCTTCGGTTATGGCTTTGAGCTTGCGGCCGAAGGAATCGGCTGCGATATTGGGCAAAATCAGCACGAACTCGTCACCGCCATAGCGGATGAGCATGTCCGATTCGCGAATGCAGCTATTCATTGCCTGAGCTGCGGTTTTAAGCGCCAAGTCGCCCGCGTGGTGGCCCAGCGTGTCGTTTACCAGCTTGAAGTCGTCCAAGTCGATTACGGCAATGCCGGCGTAGATGCGCTGCTTGCGCATTTCTTCTTCGTAAAAGCGGCGGTTGTAAATGCCCGAAAGCGGGTCGATGTACAGCAGACCGTTTACGTGATCTTCCTGGGAATCAAGCGGCGTAGCATACAGCAGCACGCAGGGCTCGCCGTCAACCTCGATATAGCGCGCGGTGGCGCGGTGCTGGTCGTCGCCCATGCGAAGCTCGCGGGTTTCTACACCCTTGCCGGCCTGCAATACTTCTTCGGAAATTTTGCGCATGCAGGGGCAGTCTTCGCCGCACAAAAGACAACTGGTTTCTTCGGTAACGGCTTTTTCGTTGAGCAGGCGCACAACCGGGTAAACCGCCCTTAAGCGGTCGATTGCATCGTTGGCTTCGTCACGCGAAACCTGGGTTCCTATCTGGAGCTCCATTTCAGCAACTCTTTCTTGCCAGTGCAGGGCGGCGCAGGTTGCTGGGCCATAGGGCGAAGCGGCACTGTGTTGCGCCTTGCGAGAGCGGATATTCGCCGCCCCCATACAACTAACGCCCGCTGCAGCCGAAGTTGAAACGAGGCCATGGCCTATGCTGGGCCAGAGCCAAAACCAAAGCCAACATTAAGGCCAAAGCGGGCGTGTTCAATCGTATAAAACATTTTCGGTTAATTCGGCAGTTTAAACAAGTAAAACCTGGTCGTTAAACTAAAAGCGAACACGGAAGCAAAGCACGCCGAAAGCGAAAGAACCGATGTGTAAAACGGCAGGCACTGGGCCCCCGCAGGGCAAATTTCGCAGAAAACGTGAAGATTCGCGCACTTGCAAGGGTTTAAGAGGTCGCACTGTTTGCACGGCGTTCCTGTACACGGTAAACTGCAAAAGTTCGCTTTCAAAAGCCCCGTACAAGCTTGCGATTCGAACTCCGGCTAAGCGCAACGGTGCAAGCCGCGCAAAGGTTGTCCAGAACCTAGGCGCACGCAACCACCCGCCCGCAACGGCAGGAGCTGCGGAGTAGGATCCCGCACCTCGAATTGGCAGCAACTTTTGAAAAACGACACTTGTTACTTTATTGGAGGAACACTGTGAAGACCTATTACGCAAAGCCCAACGAAGTTGAGCGCGAATGGCTTCTCATCGACGCAAAGGACCAGGTTCTGGGCCGCGTCGCATCGAAGGCCGCTCATATCCTGAAGGGTAAGCACAAGCCCACCTACACGCCTCACGTTGACACCGGCGACTTCGTCGTAATCATCAACGCTGACAAGATCAAGATCACCGGCGTTAAGGCTACCAGCAAGGAATACTATCGTCACAGCGGTTATCCCGGCGGCCTGAAGTGCGAAACCTTCCAGGAAGCTATGGAAAAGCACCCCACCCGTGTTATCGAGCACGCTGTTAAGGGCATGCTCCCCAAGAACACGCTCGGCCGTGCAATGGGCATGAAGCTCAAGGTTTACGCTGGCGAAGAGCATCCGCACGCAGCTCAGCAGCCCCGCGAGATCAAGATGGAGGATAACTAATGGCAGGCGAAGCAATGTATTACGGCACTGGCCGTCGCAAGAACGCAATCGCTCGCGTTCGTATCGTCCCCGGCACCGGTAAGGTTACCGTTAACGGCCGCGAGGGTGTTGACTACTTCGGTCGTCAGGCTCTGGTAGATTACGCAACCACCCCGTTTGTGGTTACCGACACCAAGGAGCACTTCGACGTTATCGCTCGCTGCAATGGCGGCGGCGTTTCTGGTCAGGCAGGCGCTCTTCGTCACGGCATCGCCCGCGCTCTTCTTGAGGCTGGCGACTACCGCGCAGAGCTGAAGAAGGCTGGCTACCTCACTCGCGACTCCCGTATGGTTGAGCGCAAGAAGTACGGCCTGAAGAAGGCTCGTAAGCGTCCGCAGTTCAGCAAGCGCTAAAGAAAGACTTACAGGTCTTGCAAAGCACCCGTTCTTTGGAGCGGGTGCTTTTTTGTTGCCAAGAATTTGAACGAGGGAAGGGCGGAAGAGCCGTCGGAATGCAGCGCTATTGCGGGGACAGGGCCTCTCGCTGAGCCCACAAGGTACTGGCCAAGTTGGTAAGGGCTTTACGGGCGCTACCGGAATCGTAGGCGCTGCTCATAATGGTGAGCAAGTAATAGTGGCCATTGTCATCGATGATGCCACCATCGCACAGAGCGTGCTTCGTATCTCCTGCAATCCATCCGGCTTTGTTATATACCGTTATGCCCGAATTGCTTACTTTGGTAGCCTTTGCCGTGCCCAGAGCATTGGCATGCATGCCTGGCATTAAAATGCCGGTCATTTCGTCAGCCACGGCCTTGCAGCGCTCTTCGCTGACAGCCAAGGTGGAAGGATCCACTCCGTTACGCACCATCGAAACGTTGGTGTTGGAAAGCAGGCTTTTAGCCCAAGCGGTAGTTTCTTGGTTGGAATCTTGGCTGTTTAGGTACAGGTAGGCGTTCATCCACAGCTTCAGCGACTCACGAGCCGAATAGTTGGGCAAACCGCCATCTTCGGCAACGCTGCCATCGATGCTCAGCGACTCTAACCAATTTGCCAGGGTTCGCGTAGAGGTAGCTTCGAATTTTCTGCGCAACTGCAAGTACGATGTATTGCTGGAATAAAGAATGGTGTCTTCGCACAGGCCTTTTACGCCCGCAATGGATACATTGCCCGTGTCGATGGCATTTTGGCAGCCATATATAAACACGTGCGCCTTAAATGAGCTTGCGCCAAACACGCGCTCGTCCAGATTGTAGGCAAGGCCGCTACCGCTTTGCATATCCACCATCGCAAAGCCCACTTCTTGCTTAGTTCCCGCCAAGGTTTCGGCCGCCTGCTGAATTTGCTGCTGCGCATCGGAGCTAATAGCAGGCACGTAACCATCAGAGCCAGCCACGGTGAAGCCTGTAACGGTTTTACCTGGGTCGGATACTGTATCGATGGCGCTTACCTGCGGCGCAAAGCTAATTTTCTGCTCCTGCAAGTTTTCGGGCACTTCTTCTTCGGCGTTATTAGCGCCGCACGAAGTAATTTTGTTGAACAAGAACAGCGCCAACAGCACCGCCAACACTACAAGCGCAACGCGAACGATAAGGCCCTTTGCGTTGCCATTGCCAGCTAAGGCCCCTGCCCTACCTACCATGCCGCCACCAAAGCCACCAGAGGCAGGCCCAAGGCTGCCGCTGCCCCTACCGCCGCGTTGGCCACCACGCTCATATGCGGAACGAGAGCCGCCTACGGACTGATCGACGTGTGCCATACGAGACGAAGAACGCACATAGGTTTCACGCTGATGGGTGCTACGTGAGTTGCTATGGTGCGCGGCATTTGCTGCAGCACTGGTGCGGCGAGAGCCGCCATGCTGCGAAGCATTGGCTGTAGCGCTGGAGCGATGGGAGCCGTTATGCCGCGTGGCGTTATCTGCGGCGCTGGAACGGTGGGCTGCGTTGCGTTGCGCAGCACCAGTAGAGGCACCGGTACGGCGGACGTCGGCACGAGGCGTACCTTCGCGCGCTGTGCGATGCCCGGCAGAAGTGCCAGCTTCACCCCTAGAAGAGCGAGCTTCGCCCGGCTGCGTGCTATACGCACGGCGCTGTTGGCGGGAATGCCGCTGTTCGCTGTATTGACCAGGGTGATTGTTCATAGCTGAAATATAGCAGTTAGCCCGGGGTGACATTAAAGCAATGGAGCGAACGAAGTGATTTTTCGCACAAACGAAACACGTCAACCTCGAATTTTGACCGTTCACCCTATGCTGGGGAAACAAGAACCCATCAAAGCGCGAGCCTGCCGTGCGGCTTCGGCGGTTGCTATCGCGAGCTTCAAAGGGCACCTTCTAGGCTCGGCAGGTGTCGCCAGCGCAAGCCAATGCAAGGTAAGTGCCCGCACTGCTCCACGATGCACGGCAAAACGGCTTTGGGGGCGGCTGCTATAGCGGGCGTGGGTCAGGGCGCTTTGGCCGCTACAACAGGCGCAGGCTAGAGCCTTCGACCGCTAGCGGTTAGCCTTCAGGCGCGCAAAAAGATTGGTGCTGTTCTGACGCACAAAGCTGATTACCTGGCCTTCGGCCTTGGTGATGGTAACGTTGCCCGCCTTCAGCGGCGCCAGCATAATGCCCATCATCTTGGTACGGGGCTTTGCGTTCGCAAGCGCCTCGCGCGCCTGCGGGGTAGAAATCATCTGCTTGATGGCAGCGCGCTTTTCGGCGCGGCTGAGCGTGCAGTTGCTGTTGGTTACATTCTCAATGCAGCCAACCAAACGCTCGGCATAACGGCGCGCCAAGAATTCCTGCACCTTGGGCGTATTAATTCCCCAGTACTGGTACAGCTCGTTCATCCAGCGATGCTCTTCTTCGCGCTTATCGTACATATCAGGGCGATACTTGGTGTTTTCGCTTTCGGCGCGGGCGCGCAGGAAGTGATAGTAATGCCCGTCCAGGCAGCCAACACGCTCAACGTCACGCATAACGTCTAGGTTAAAGGGCAAGTCGTCCCAGAAGGTGCCGGGGAAGCGCACGCCCTTTTCGTTCAAATAAGCGCGGCGATACAGCTTGTTCCACGGAGCATAAAGCAGCTGACGGTCAAACAGCTCACAGGCGTTTTCGCGGAATTCCTGCTGGGTGGCGTAAATGCAATCCGGCGCATTGCGCAGCTCGCGGTAATATTTGCCCTCATCGTCGTAGTATGTGTCGATGGTAAAGCCCGTAATAAGCAGGTCCAGGTTGTTGGCAGAAGCAACACGGTGCATGTCTTTGAGCATGGTGGGATCGCACCAGTCATCGCCATCCATAAAATACAGGTAATCGCCGCGGGCAATTTCGATTGCGGCATTGCGCGCCGCAGCTGCGCCCTGGTTTTCCTGGTGGATTACGCGAATGCGCACATCTTCGTTAGCCAGCTTGTCGCACAAATCGCCCGAGCCATCGGTGCTGCCATCGTCTACCAAAAGAATTTCGTAGCTGGTGCACGTTTGATTCTGCAACGAGCCCACCGCGCGGCGAAGCCACGATTCCACGTTGTATACGGGAATAATCACGCTTATCGCGGGGCTGTGTGACACGTGCACCTTCTTTCGATTCATTCGGTTTTATGCCCGTTCATTCTACCCGCCTGCCGGTTTAGGGCGGCGCCTTGCGGCCCACAATCAAAGCTCCTTCACTTTTTACGCGCCTGCTCTCCACAATCGCCGCACATACGCACAGCACAAGCGGGGATACGCAACACAATTGGGGAGTCGGGGTATAATCACTTTCTGGCGTTTGCCACTTGGCGCGCCAACTAAACCGTCAGACACACGCCTAGGGGGAGCACATATGAATTGGGCAGAATATGCCGTGCTCTTCGTAGTTGCGGTGGGAGCTACCATCGCGCTAACCCCAGTGGCGCGCAAAATTGCCATTCACTTTGACGCTATCGACTATCCCAGCGCTCGCCGCGTTAACATGCTGCCTATTCCGCGCATGGGCGGCATCGCTATTTTTGGCGGAATGGTGGCAGCCGTTGCCGTTGCCGTTTTTGGCATGCAGTTCTTAGGCTGGGAAAACCCGTTTGTGCCAGAGCCCAGCATGCAGGTTAACTACTGGGGCGTGCTCGCAGGCGTGGTGCTCATATTCCTTGTGGGTGCCATCGACGACATTATCGACATGAACGCCAAGGTGAAGTTCCTGGGCCAGATAATTGCCGCCTGCGTTGTGGCGGGCTCGGGCGTACTGCTTTCCAGCATTCACAACCCCATTGGCTCTGGGTATATCGAATTCGGCTGGCTGGCCTACCCTATTACCGTGTTTTACCTGGTGGCGTTTGCAAACGTCATCAACCTCATCGACGGCTTGGACGGCTTGGCTTCGGGCATCACGGGCATTTCGGCCCTTACCATCTTGGTGTTCGCTGTGCTGACCGGCCGCCCCGACGCTGCGCTGTTTAGCGTGGTGCTTATTGGCGCGTGCCTGGGCTTTTTGAAGTCGAACTTCTACCCCGCCAAAATCTTTATGGGCGATTCGGGTGCATTGCTGCTGGGCTTTTCGCTGGGCCTGGTTTCGCTGTTTGCCGTAGCGCGTTCGGCCCTGTTTGTTTCGTTGCTGGTGCCCATTTTGGCTGCCGGCGTGCCCATTATGGACACCTTCTTTGCCATCATCCGCCGCAAGCGTGAACATCGTCCCATCGACGAGGCCGACAAAGGCCACATCCACCACCGCCTTATGCGCGCGGGCTTTAGTCAGCGCACCACCGTTCTTATTATGTGGGGCTGGACGGCACTGCTTTCTGCCTGTGCCGTGGTGGTTACCCGCGCCGACAACATTGTGCGTATTCCCATGGTTATTGCGGTGTGCCTAATTACGGCGTACGCCATTGTGAAGCTGCGCCTGCTGGGCGACGCCCTAAGCCACCACTTCAACCCGCGCACCAAGCCTCAGCGTCGAAGCGAACAGCAAGAAGAAGAATAAGCGGCAACGGTACAGGGAAGCTTCAGGTGCGGCATGCAGCTCAAGCCACCCATTCCGCTGCTCAGCGGCGCGAATCTATGGATTCACTCCGCTTCGTGCGCTGCATTGCTTCATGCATTTAAATGAAATTCGCTTGCGCGAATAAATCAGGAACAGTGTTCAGAGTGGCATTCGCTGCACGCCGCACCTAAAGCTTTTCGTACAGTGCTGGCCTATCCAATTGCGGCAGGGCGGCACGTGGCAATTACTTCACCAGCAAAACGCAGCCGATAACCACCAGCAGCACATAGGTAAACTTCACGAATTGCTCTTGGCTGATGCGCTTTTGAATGAGCCCGCCAAGCCACGTGCTTAGAATGAGCAGCGGGATGCACACAGCCAGCACCAGCAAGCCTTCGCCTTCAAGCCCGCCGGCGCCAATGCCAAACAGCGCATAGCCGCCGTTCAAAAACACCCAGGTCATAGTTGTAGTAGCGCGGAATTCGTCTTTGTCTTTGAGCTTCTGCAGCGCATAGATAGCCAAGAAGCTGCCACCAGAAACGAACATGCCCTGAATAAGGCCGCCAATGGCCAAGATTGAATACAGCACGGGCATGGGCAGGTTTTTGTTCTGCTTGTTGAAGAACAAGCCGCGGATGGCAATTACCAGCACGGCAACGCCGTAGATTTTGGAAAGGACGCTCAACGGTGCCACTGTGTTGATCCATGCGCCAATTGCCATGAAGATGGTCATGACAATAAGCATCTTCACTAGCTCTTTCCAATTGCAATGCTTGATGCTGGTAAAGGCAATCAGGCAGCTGGCCAAAAAGCCGGTGCAGTTAAGCACCACAATAGATTCGGCATGGCCAATAGACATCATGCCCACAGGCATAGCAAAGATGTTGCCCGCAAAACCAGTAATGCCGTTGATCAGGTATGCGAAGAAGAAGGTTCCCCAAAACAGGTACTTTTCCATGCTTGCCCCCTTCCCCTTGCGGCATTGGCGGAAGGCTTTACCCTCCGCAAACTGGCGCGAAGTTGAGCCCTTCCCCAAAACGGCCACGCCGCGCGCACGCGTTTGCGCCATCCCCAGCACACCCACGACTGCGCCGTCCCCGCGCGCAATAAATTACGAGGTGCACTCTACTCTTGCGGGGCAAAGAGGGCAACCAACCTGTCGAAGAAAGATTCATTGCCTGTCGAATCATTCGATTCGCCGCATGCTTCTTCGGGCTCATCAACGCCTTCAACCACATACACGAACTGCACAGCATCCACGTTGGTGTTGCTGGGCACCACATAGGAATGAGGCCTGAAGTCTTTGCCCAGCTTTTCGTCGATAACGCTTTGCAGCTCATCGATGATCTTCTGGTCCAACCCGCTTACGCTGTTGGCCAAAGTCTCGGACCCACCGGCAAGCGTAGCGGCCCCGCTAGAAAGCTCGCCGGTTGCGCTGCTGAGCGAACCGGCGCCTTCAGCCACCTGAGCTGCGCCTTCTTGCAGCTGCGTTGCGCTCTCGGCCGCTTCGCCCGCGCCTTCAACATAGCTGGAAAGGCCGCTGCCAAAGCTCTGGGCGCCGCTGGCGAGCGAAGGCGTGCTATTGGCAAGCGAATCAATGCCGCTGCCCAGGGCGGAATACGAACTTTCCACTCCGGCAAGCGCCTGGTACGCGCCCGATGCGGCAGAAACCTGCGCTAATTGCTGCGCGCATGCATCCATCTGGGCAACAGCCTGCGCCGCAGCCTGCGAATCGCCACTAGCCAAAGCCTGCTTGGCCGCCTGCGCTGCCTGAGCATAGGCTGCCTTCACGCTGGCAAGCTGCGAAGCGGCAGAAGCATATTCCTGCGCGGAGTTTTCAAGACCCTGCTCAAACTTATTGCTGCCCGCCTGCAGCTGACTGGCAGCCGAATCCACTGAGCTAATGCCAGAAGCCAAGCTGCTCCAACCCTGTGCAAGGCTGCTGCCTGCTGAAGAAAGCTGACCTAGCCCCGAAACCGCGGAATCCACGCCGTTGGAAAGTTGGCTGGCGCCCGAGGCCAAACTCTGAGCGCCACTGTCTACCTGGCTGGTTCCGCTGGAAAGCTGGCTTGCACCGCTGGAAAGCTGACTGGTTGCATCTTCCAGCTCCTGCGTTTGACTGGTGAGCGCGCTGGTGTCTTCGTTGGCCAGGTCAACCGCCATGGAAAGTGGCATGCCCGCAATCTGCCAGCCATCGTAGCTAAAGTTATGCGCCGTACCCGTAATCTCGAACGTGGCCTGTTCGCCTGGAAGCACCAAGCAGGTTGCTACCTGATCGCTGCCAGAATGCGCAATGGTGGCATCCCCGCCATCGGAAATAGTGAAGGCATCTTCGGCAAACGTTCCCCTGGCCTGCAGAATGTAGCTTGCGGCAAAATCGGAGACACCGTCCTCTTCTACTGGTTTCACATCCAGCACAACCTTCAGCTGCCCGTTAGCGCCGGAAAGCTCGGCAGGCTGTTTTTCCGCGCCATCAAGATAGTACTTGACGCTGATGCTCCACGGCAGTTGGCTCGCGGCGTCTAAATTGCCCTGATAGTAAAACGGCGTGTTTGCCGTGGTGGAAAGCTCCACTTCGCCGTTTTTCTGTTCCAACGTTTGCGTGGTTGTAAGGTTCTGCACGCTGATGTAGTTTGCTGGGTCACAAACCTGGGCATCGGTTTCGGAATTGAAGATATTCACCACGTAAATGCCCTGGGTTTCGCCGTTTGCACCAGCCTTGGCGTATACCACCTCGTCCTTGGCATTATCGCTGGCAGCATAAGCCTGGCCAGGCGCAGCGGATGGGAGCATGAGCCCCGCAGCTAGCACGAACGCAACGGCAGTACGAGCGGCGGGCTTCAACAAAAAATGCGCTTTCATACAAAACTCCTTACAGGACAAAATCAACGAAACGAAACATTTGATCGCGACCAGCCAAGAAGTGGCTGGCCCAGAGGCTTCCAACCGAACAGTGGCCGATTGCGAAGTAGCTGGCCCAGAAACTACCAATTGGGAATTTACCCTTCATCGTTATTCCCCTTTTTGTAAACGTGCAGGCCAAACGTAGTGCGGCAAATGAGCTTGTCGAAGGTTTTAAACAGCCAGGGCAAGAACACGAACATCATGAGCATGGCCAAGAAGGCGCCGCGACCCACCAGCACGCCCAGCTGGCTAATTACGCCGTTTGAGGCAATGAGCCACACCGCAACGCCCGCGCACATAAGAATGCCCGAAGAAGTAAGAATGGTGATTCCTGCATGCTTGATGGCCGAACGCGCCGCCTCAATAGCCGGGTACTGCTCGCGACGATCGAAGTATTCGCGAGCGTAGATGATGGCGTAATCAACCGCCGCACCCAACTGCACCGCATCTATTACCAGGTAGCCGATGTAGTTCAGGCGCTCGCCCAAGAAGTACGGGATGGCAAGGTTGATCCAAATGGAAACCTCGATGGCAAGCAAGATGATGAACGGCAGCGAAATGCTGCGGAACATCACGGCTAGCACCAGGCCAACCGCCAACATGCTGAACACCATTACGCGGTTGGAGTCTTCGTTGCACACCTGCTTCAGATCGTAGGTAGAAACGTTGTCGCCTGCCAAACGGTAACTATCGCCGTAGTATTCGGCGCAAGCATCGCGCACCTTTTCCACCATTTGAAAGGCTTCGTCAGAACCCGATTCCACATCAAGGGTAACCACCATGCGCGACCATCCATTCGAAACCACCTGCGAAAGTGTGCTTTCGGGCACCGCCGACGTGGGCATGGCGCGGCCGGCAGCCGTGATATAGGATGTTACGTCGGTAACCCTGTCAAAGCCTTGGAGTTTGGTGAGCAGTGCCTGCTCGTTAGCCCATTGACCTTCCGGCACCATAACCACCCAGGTCTGTGCCTCGCCAAACGCATCGGTTACGCGCGCCGATTCCTGGCCGAGCTGGCTTTCGGGCGTATTGAAACCCGCAGCGCCGTATTCGAAGCTGGTACGGCCTTCGCCCAAGTACGAAGGCACGGCCACCAGCACCACCACAACCGCCATGGGCACCATAAGTTTCTGACACACCTTCGCGAATTTATCGAAAGGCGGAATAAGGTAGCGATGCTCGGTGCGCTCAAGCAAACGTTGGCACAGGAGAATGAGACACGGCATGAAGAACATAACCGTGAAGAACGAAAACACTATGCCCTTCGCCAACACAATGCCCATGTCAACGCCAATGCCGAAGCGCATCACCGTAAGCGAAAGAAAACCGAAGAACGTTACCGCCGCACTGGAAAGCACCACCGAAAAGCCGCGATGCATGGCGTGCGCCATTGCCTCTTCCGGGTCGGCGAATTCACGCTGACAGCGGCGGAAACGGTGCAGCAGCACGATGGCGTAGTCCATTGAAACGGCCAGCTGCAGGATTGCACCGCAGATGCGGCTAATAAAGCTAATTTGGCCCATGAACAGGTTGGTTCCCGTATTCAGCAAAATGGCTATGCCAATAACCGTTAAAAAGATAACGGGTTCGAACCATGCGTGCGAGGTCACCAGCAGAATGAGCAGGATAATAAACACGCCCAGCACCAAGATAATGGCTACTTCCTTAGAAGTTGACTCCTGGGAGCTTGCAGTGTTCACTGCGTCGCCCGCCATAGAAACCTGTGTAGCGCCAGCCGCTTCAGCCTGCTGGCGCACCTGGTTCAGCGCCGTTTGGCCAACGTTGGAATCAAGCACCATGCGGAACAAGTATCCCGAATTGGTTTTCCAGCTGGAAACGGTATCGGCATCCTGCAGCTCAAGCGGCATGTGCGTATCTACCTGCGTGCCCAGCCACATCACATCGGTTATACCTTCTACCTGTGCAAATTCCTGCGAAAGTTCATCGGCCTGCGCAAGGTCAATACCCTCGACGTATACGCGCGTGTTGGGGATGGAGCTACCGAAAGCGCTCTTCATTTCGTTGAGCGCCACCACCGAATCGGACTCTTCGGGCAAGTAGTCGGGAAGCGAAAAGTTCACTTTCACCAGCGGCGCACATGCCGCGCACACCAACGCAGCCAGCACAAAGCCAACAACCACCGCTTTGCGATGTTTTAGGAACGCCCTGCAAAAATTCAGCACCTGAAAGCTCCTTGTTTTTAGTCACTTGTCGTTTAACATACAAGTATCAAAGAATCGCGCCCGAGTGAATATGCAATGGAAATGCTTCTTGTCGGATATTCGACAACTTACAAAATTCCGTTGTTGAACTTGAGGGTTTCATCGTTGACGAAACCTTTTGGCCTTGCGGAACCCGCCCGCATAGCGGCCCGTTCCGATGCAGATGCGAAATGCCGAGCCGTTCAAGGCAGCTAGCCCCAGGCGGCAAGCTTGGCTTTTCGCAAGAGCAAACCCAGGCGGCAAGCTTGGCTTTTCGCAAGAGCAAACCCAGGCGGCAAGGCCGCGCCGCAAGGAATCGCGCGCAGGCACACTAAAGGAGTCCTATGCAAAACAGCACCATGCAACTTGATTGGCCCACCTGCACCACCAAGGGGCTCGACCGACGCACCCGCCGCACGCGCGAAGCGCTAATGCGTTCGCTTCTTACCCTTCTGCAAGAAAAACCGCTGAACAGCATTACCGTAACCGAGTTGACGCAGATGGCCGATGTGAACCGCGCCACCTTCTACACGCATTACCAGGACATTTTCGACATGTTCGACCACCTTAAACAGGACTTATGCCAAACCTGCCGCCAAATGGTGAACACGCGCGGAGCAGAAATTGCCAAAGGTGAATACGGCGGGTTCATTACCGACATCTATCAGTTCCTGGGGCAAAACCAAGGGCTGTTCAGCGTGGTATTTTCCGATGACGCCGACAGCGCCTTCTTCACTTCACTGATAGAAGTCGTGCGCGAAGCATGCATGCGCACGGTAGGGGTCCAGCAAGCTGTAGGCGGCAGGCTGAAGAGCAAGGGCGTTGACACGGTAAAGGCCAAGCAATTAAGCCAAATTATATGCAACTACCAATTTGATTACATTGCCGGCGGAGTAGTGAGCATCCTGCGCAACTGGATGCTGGGAGGGCAACAAGAAAGCATCGAACAAATGGCGATCATCACCAACGCCTGCATCAAGAGCCTGAATCCCGACGGAAAGTACAGTTATAGCGTGGATTCTGCGATGAAGTTCATGCAGGGGTAATATTGCTAAAACGTTGCAACCAAAACCAACCGGACGGGGAGCAAATGAACGTAGAAGAATTGCATGCAGCGCTGGCCCAGATTTTTGCCAGCGACGACCTGCTGCTGAGCGAGCCCATGGCCAAGCACACCACCTTTCGTTGCGGCGGCCCGGCCATGTTCTACGTGCGCCCCAGCGAGCCTGCCGACATCACGGCTGCGCTGAAGGCAGCTGCTGACGCCGGAGCGCCGGCGTGGATTATCGGCTGCGGCAGCGACCTACTGGTTTCTGATGCGGGCCTGCCCGGCGTGGTTATAGAAATTGGTCAGCGTATGGCCAGCATTCAAATTGAAGGCACCACCCTGCGCGCACAAGCCGGCGCCACCAACGAAGCCGTGGCAGCTGCTGCCCTTGAAGCAGGCCTTGGCGGCTATGAATTTGCCAGCGGAATCCCCGGCAGCATCGGCGGCGCGGCCATTATGAATGCCGGTGCCTATGATGGCGAGTTCAAAGACGTTGCCGTAAGCGTTACCTGCCTTTTCCCTGATGGGAGCATTGCCGAAGTGCCCGCCAACGAAGCCGACTGGAGCTACCGCCACAGCATGATGAGCGATAAGGGACTGATTGTTTTGGGTGCTACGTTGCAGCTAGCCAAAGGCGAGCCTGCGCAGATTCGTGCCAAGATGGATGATCTAGCACAGCGCCGCTCTTCCAAACAGCCGCTTGAAATGGCCAGCGCAGGCAGCACGTTCAAGCGCCCCGAAGGCTACTTTGCCGGCAAGCTCATTCAAGATGCAGGCATGCAGGGCCATTCGGTAGGCGATGCCCAGGTTTCCACCAAGCACGCAGGTTTTGTAGTGAACACCGGCAACGCCAGTGCGGCGCAGGTACTGCAGGTTATCCGCGATGTGCAGGCAGCTGTAAAGCAACAGTTTGGCGTGCAGCTCGAAACCGAAGTGCGCATGTGGGGATTTTAGAGCGCTAGCGCCCAAGCGCCGGCCGCCGAGCCGCGGCAAAGCATCAGCCGCATCAGCCATTTCGCGGCTGCTATGCCCAAGTGCCACCAGCCTGGACAAACTCCGCTCAGGTCCACTCTGTTTGGGCAAACGCCACCAAAAGACTTATAGGACAAAAAATAAGGCCCCGCTTTCGCGAGGCCCTTCCCGGTTCACTTTATAAGCTCGCAGCTAGGCTGCATCTGCCTGGCAGAACGCAGCTTTCCGACAAAGCGCAAGTGGCGCCGGCCCGTCCAAGCGCCGGCCGCCGAGCCGCCCTACGGCTGAAGGTCGTCAAATTTGGGAGTGAGGCTGCCGTCTTCTGGTTTGTTAAACAGGGTTTCTTCCTGGCAGTCTTGGCAGGTGCCCACCAAAACCTTACGGGGCATAAGGGTAAGCACGATGTAGCAAATAGCAAATGCGATCGAAAAGTACGGCATAACAAACGCAATGCCGATAATCACCACGGCGACGATCACATGTACGTACCACTTGCTTGGCACGCGACGGCGATCTAGTTCGTATTTAAAGTTAGTGCCACCGCAATACGGGCAGGTAATCTGTCGCTTTTCCTTCTTAACCTTATTCGGGTTGGATTTTTGGTTTTTCTTTTTAGCGCACATAGGCTTCCCCTCTATGTAAAATGCCCGCTTCTCTAAAGCGCAACGTTATAAGAATACCATCTTGCGGCGGCGCTCACGAAGGGTTGGGCGCAAGAAGTTTGCTATAGCCGGAGCCGATGGATGGCGAGAAATCGAGCACATGCACCCTGCATGAGCGTTTCGACAGAAATCTACCCTCCATTGATGGCGAGAAATCGAGCAGGTGCGTTCCGTTTTCCTTCAAAATGGCGAGATTTTGAGCACACGTATTCTGGGGGCGTTTTCGCCGGAAATCTAGGCTGTTTTTGGCGAGAAATCGAGCACATGTACTCTGCATGGGCGTTTCGACAGAAATCTACCCTCCATTGATGGCGAGAAATCGAGCAGGTGCGTGCTAAATCCCGTCTCGACGAAAAACGGGGCGCTTTTTGGCAAGAAACCGAGCACGTGCGTTCCGTTTTCCTTCAAAATGGCGAGATTTCGAACAGGTGTATTCCGAATCGTTGTCGAGAGAGGAATCTGAATACACCTGCTCGGTTTCTTGCCACAAACAAGCATTTTTTCTGTCCGAGAGCTATTTTTTCAAATCTATAAAAATTTAAATTTCTATATTTACCAGGCGTTATAAAAAATCTCAAAGAGCCTGATTCGGATTTTGGAATTATTTTAAGATTTTTATTGCTACGTTTCGGGCATGAACTACTTCTTAGGACATAGAACCGCTTTAACCATTCTTCGAAATCTGCCTGGTCAAAAGAAAATGGTGCGATCTCGCGCGGTCCCCTCCCCTGATCGCACGCCTTGCAAGGCTGAACTTTTGAAAAAGGTCCATGCGCTACCATCCGGTCTTCAAGCCGCTATCAACCAATTGGCCAATTTGGATGTTGTTGTCACAGACCGCAATACCCGAAGCCAAGCTGAAGGCATCCGCAGCCACATGTGGTCACTTCCCGAACGAGAGCCTTGTTTTATCGACCTAGGCAACGGGCTGTTTTGCAGCACTCCAGAATTCTGTTTTGCGCAGATGGCGCGCGAAACGCCCAGCGAAATAACGCTCGCCAAATTAGGCTACGAGTTTTGCGGAACCTATTCGCTTGACCCTTCGCAGCCCGTAGGGTTCGTTGGCCGGAAGGCAATTGCGAGCACCGGCTCCATCGATCGCTTCCTGCAGAAATGCCCCGACAAAAAGCTCGGCCGAGCACGGCGGGCGCTCGGCTACGTCGCCGACGACTCCGCATCGCCCATGGAAACGTTTCTTGCCCTAACTTTTGGACTGCCCGCCAGGCTAGGCGGCTATGGGCTAGGGATTCCCCAGATGAACGCAGAAGTGGAAATCCCCGAAAAGCTCGAAGGCCAAGTTACGCACGGGCGGTATCACTGCGATCTGTTTTGGCCAAATTCGAAAGTTGGCCTGGAATACAACAGTAAAGAATTCCACCTGAACGAAGAGGCCGTGGAGCGAGACACATCGCGAGTGAACAACCTGCTCGCGGCTGGCGTGGCAACCGTAGCGGTTACGCGGCTTCATGTGCGCGACCCCCGCAAGATGGACACCATCGCGCACTCCCTTGCTGCACATATGGGCAAGCGCCTGCGCACGAATTACGAAGACATCGAAGCGCGCCGCATCGCATTGCGTAAAGAGCTTTTAGCGAAAGACCCTTGGGCTTAAACGGCAATCTTATCTATGCCCTGTGCTTAAGCGGCAACACGGTGGCCACCTTGGGTTCGGACAACAGGCTAACCTGTGCTGCGCCGCCAGACCCCCAGCCATGAAAATGCAGCCCAGGTGCAAGGCGAGTTTAGCGATTGCCGAGGCGCTATGAACTTCGAAGCGGACGATTGCCGCCATGGCAACGTCGAGCACTAGCCAGGGTCAACCTGCAAGAAAAAGCTCCCTCTATCTGTGCGCTGCTCATAACTGGCTGAAATGGTAGGCTGGTTTCGAGAAACGACGAAAGGCGGGACGCGCGATGGTAAGCGAATTCGACAAGGCGAAAGAAGGCGCAGCGCCCGTAGCGGCGGCATGCGGGCCTGCATCCTGCGAACAGCACCTTACCGGCGCAAACTGCGCCCCCTGCACACGACAAACTGCTGGCGCGGACAGCGCCCCCTCCGCACGGCACCTTACTGGCGCAAACTGCGCGCCCGAAGAAACTGGGCGGCCCATCGCTTCGCCCGATGCAGCAACCGCCCAGCTCAAAGCTCTAGCAGCCGAAATTGAACCCTACGTCATCGAGCGCCGCCGCTACTTCCATGCGCACCCTGAGCTCAGCAACCAAGAGGTTGAAACGTGCAACGCGCTTGCTGCCGAGCTGGACAAACTTGGCATTGAATACCAGCACGCGGGCGGTGGCCTAATTGCCACAATCCGCGGCACCGCGCCCGACGCCTACGATGCAGCGGGCAAACCGCGCCGCCGCATAGCGCTGCGCTCCGACATCGATGCGCTACCCGTGCAAGAAAAAACAGGCGCACCTTTCGCCTCGCAAAATGAAGGCGTTATGCACGCGTGCGGCCACGACTGCCACATGGCCATGATGCTGGGCGCCATTCGTTTGCTGCTGCAAATTCGCGACCATCTACATGGCGAAGCGCGCATCATCTTTCAACCTGCCGAAGAAATTTCGGTCGGTTCTCGGCAGATGATCAACGCCGGCGCGCTCGATGGCGTTGACGGAATCTTCGCCGAGCATATTTGGAGCGAAGTAGAAGCCGGCACCATTTCGGCCGAAGCAGGCCCGCGCATGGCTAACTGCGATTGGTTCCGCGTGGACATCGACGGCACCAGCGCTCACGGCGCCATGCCGCACAAGGGCATCGACGCCATCGTGGTTGGCTCGGCCATTATTGAAGCCCTGCAGGTAGTGGTGAGCCGCGACGTTTCGCCGTTCGACCCGGCCGTTATCACCGTGGGCGAATTCCATGGCGGCACCGCACGCAACGTTATGGCGGGCAGCGCGTATCTCACCGGCACGGTTCGCTCATTCACGCCTGAAGTGCGCGAATACCTAAAACAGCGCATGGCTCATGTGGTGGAAGGCACCGCGCAATCGTTTGGGGCACAGGCAAAATTCGAATGGACGTATGGCAACGCCTGCCTTGTCAACGACGAGCAAAGCGCCGCACGCGCACAGAAATCAATTGCAAAAGTGCTGGGCAAGCAGGCGCTTTCGCACTACGAAGGCACGCTTTCGGGCGAAGATTTTTCCGAATACCTACATATCGTTCCAGGCGTTCTGGCGTTTGTGGGCACGCGCAACCCCAAAGCGGGCGCGCAGTATCCGCAGCACAGCTGCTTCTACACCGTAGACGAATCGGTGCTTATTGGCGGGTCGCTTGCCGCCGCGCAGTACGCCTGCGACTTTTTAGCCGAATAAACAGTGGAGGGGATCATGGAAAGCAAAGAAACCATCGGTTGGGGCGTCATCGGCTGCGGCGACGTGGTTGAAACCAAAAATGGCCCAGGCCTGTACCTGGCCGAAGGCTCTAAGCTGGTAGGCATTTGGAATCGCACGCATCAGAAGGCCGTAGATTGGTGCGCACGCCATGGGCATGGCCGCGCCTTTGATTCGCTTGACGAGCTTCTAACCTGCCCAGATGTTGATATCGTCTACGTTGCCACCACGCCCAATTGCCATAAAGAGCACGCCCTGGCGGTGGCAGCGGCCGGCAAAGATTGCTACTTGGAAAAGCCCATCGCGCTTACCTGGGACGAAGCACAGGAAATCAAAGCCGCCTTCGAAGCTGCGGGAAAGCGCTGCTTTGTGGCGCATTACCGCCGTGGCATGCCGCGCTATCGCGAGCTCAAGCGCGTGCTTGATGCCGGGAAAATCGGCACCATCCGCGGCGTGCAGGTAATTCGCACGCAGCGCCAAACTGCCGAAGAAATGCTGCCCGAAGAGCAAAAGCCCTGGCGCGTGCGCCCCGAGGTTTCGGGAGGTAGCCACTTTTTTGAAGGCGACGCGCATATGCTCGACCTTATCGCCTTCCTGTGCGGCACCATTACCGACTTCAGCTTGAAGGTAGACAACCGCACCGGCTTTTACCCTGGCGAAGACACGGTGGCGCTTTCCGCCGAAACCGAGAGCCACGTTATGGTTTCGGGCATTTGGTGCTACGCCACGTACAAGGCCATCGACCGCTTCCTTATTTACGGGGATGCGGGCAGCGTGGAATTTTCGTACTACGACAACGCCGCGCCCATTCGCATCGAAACGCTTGCCGACACAAACGCCGTTGCGCACGAAGGTGTGATGGGCGGCGTTCGCAAAGAGGCCGAGCTGCAGGTAGAAGAGCTATGCCCGCCAGTGGAAAGCTATCCGGGCAACGGCCAAATTCAAGACATCGTGAACGTTCTGCGCGGCGTGCCTGGCGCCGAGTGCACCAGCACGCTGGAAAACGCACTCAACACCCTGCGCATCACTTGGGCCGCGCACGAACTGCGCGCCCAGCAGCAGTAGCGGCAAGAAGCGCAGGGCAGCGCGCGATCCCCTACGCGACTGCGCGGTTGCGTGACTGCGCGGTTGCGTGACTGCGCGAAGCACTATCGGGCGATTGCTCGTGGATGGCGCTACTGGCCAGCCGCGAAAACAGACGTTTGCGCTGGCTTAGCCGCGCACGAACTGCGCGCCCAGCAGCCCCAATCGCGCCCTTCGCAACAACCACCGCGTCATGGGCAAATCGTGGGCAGCGTCATTAAATAGGCTGGCCAAGCAAGCACATTTCTTAAAAGAAGGTTACAATTCTGAACGTATTGTCGTTTAACGGTAGAACTATGCTCTTGAGCGGGTTCTGCCGCCTCAATGAAAGGCGCGTCATCCCATGATGAAGCGAACCAAGATCATCTGCACCTTGGGGCCCGCCGTGGACTCCGAGTCAGCTCTGAAGAACCTGGTCATCGCAGGCATGGATGTTGCTCGTTGCAACTTCTCGCACGGCTCGCACGCCGAGCACAAAGCCCGCATGGACCGCTTGAAGAAGGTCCGCCGTGAGCTGGATGCCCCTGTGGCAATCATGCTCGACACCAAGGGCCCTTCCATCCGCACTGGCAAGCTCGAAGGCGGCCAAGAAGTTCTGCTCCGCGCAGGCGACAACTTCTTCCTTACCGAAGAAGACGTGCCCGGCACTTCGCGCCGCGTGCATCAAACCTGCAAGGGCCTGTGGCAATACGTAGAGCCCGGCACCATCATCTTGGTGGACGATGGCCTTATCGAGCTCGCAGTCGACCGAGTTCAGGGCACCGAAATCCAGTGCACCGTGCAAAACTCCGGCACGCTGGGCGAATGCAAGCAAATCAACCTTCCCGGCACCAAGGTGCCCCTGCCCGTAATGACCGAGCAAGACAAGGAAGACCTCATCTTCGGCATCCAGCAGGAAGTCGATTTCGTGGCCGCATCGTTTGTAAGCTGCGGCGAAGACGTTCGCGCTATCCGCCAATTCCTTACCGAAAACGGCGGTAGCAACATTCGCATCGTTGCAAAAATCGAAAACGCCGAAGCCGTTGAAAACATCGACGACATCATCGCCGCATCCGACGCAGTAATGGTTGCCCGTGGCGACCTGGGCGTAGAAGTTCCTTCCAATCAGGTGCCTCACCTGCAGAAGAAGATCATCAAAGCCTGCAACCGTGCATACCGCCCGGCAATTTGCGCCACCCAGATGCTCGACTCCATGATTCGCAACCCGCGCCCCACGCGCGCTGAAGTTGCCGACGTGGCAAACGCCATCTACGACGGCGCCGACGCAATTACCCTTTCGGGCGAAACCGCCATTGGCATGTACGCTGTACCGGCCGTGCAAACCATGGCTCAAATCGCCGTTGCCAGCGAGCCTTATCTGTACGCCGAAGGCTCCATTCCCAACCGCGTTGAAAAGCAGGACGGCATCAGCGCCGTGGTTGGCCTGGCCGCAGCAACCGCCGCCGAAAGCGTGGGCGCAAACTGCATCATCACGCCTACCATGACCGGCCGCACCGCGCGCCTGGTTTCCAACTATCGCCCCAAGGCACCTATTTATGCCGTAACCACCAACGAAGCCTATCGCCGCTCCCTGCAACTAAACTGGGGCGTTACCGCGCTTTTGGGCAAGGTTGTGGGCGATGCCTCGTTCATCCTGGAGCAGGCTTGCGACGTGGTTAAAAAGAAGGGCTTCGTAAACGACGGCGACATCTGCGTGGTCACCTTGGGCGATCGCACTACTTCGCCACACATCGAATCGTACGGCAGGCTGGTCAACTTCGACGAAGCAGCACCCAGCCCGCGTCCCACCAACGTGATGCAGGTTGTGCAAATCGGCGCTGAAACGGGGGCAGAATAATGGAAATCAAAACCAACTGCTATGCCGCTGTTGATATCGGCGCTTCTTCGGGCCGCGTGGTTATCGGCGAAGTAAACGCTAGCGGCAACATCGAACTCACCGAAATACACCGCTTCGACAACATTCAGAAGCGCTCTGATGGTCACGACTGCTGGGACGTGGAAATGCTGTTCCGCGAAACCGTAGCTGGCCTGGCTAAATGCAAAGAAGCCGGCTATGCCCCCAAAACCGTGGGCATCGACACCTGGGCTGTGGACTTTGTCCTGCTCGACGAAAACGACCAGATGCTGGGCGACGCCGTTGCTTATCGCGATGAGCGCACCAACGGCATGTACGCCGTGGCCGACGCCATCATGGCGCCCGAGGCGGTTTACAGCCGCACGGGCATCCAGCGTCAGCCGTTCAACACCATCTACCAGCTGCTGGCCTTGCAGCGCGAACATCCAGAACAGATTGCTCAGGCAAAGTCGTTCTTGATGATTCCCGACTACCTGGCGTTTTTGCTCACCGGCACCAAAGCCAACGAGTACACCAACGCTTCCACCACCTGCCTGATGAATGCCCGCACGCAAGACTGGGATCAAACCATCCTTGATGCGTTCGACATTCCGCGCAGCATGTTCTGCGATGTGGTTATGCCTGGCACCGACCTGGGCTCCGTTAGCTCCGAAATCGAGCAGCAGATCGGCTACCCCACACACGTCATCGCCCCAGCAACGCACGACACGGGCAGCGCCTACCTGGCTGTTCCCGCGCGCGATGCCGATGCGGTATTCCTTTCCAGCGGCACTTGGAGCTTGCTGGGTGTTGAAAACGAAGGCCCCATCACCTCGGATGCCTCCCGTTTCCAGAATTTCACCAACGAAGGCGGCTATGAGCTGCGCTTCCGCTTCTTAAAGAACATCATGGGCCTGTGGATGATCCAATCCATCCGCCGCGAGCTCAACGGCGTTTCCTACGTTGAAGGCAAAGCAGCCAATGCGCAGGAAGCCGACGCGAGCCTGCCGCCCTTCCAGCACGAAGAAAAGCAGTGGGGCTTCCCCGACCTTATCGAGGCCGCCAAGGGTGCCAGCGAATTCGAAGCGCAGGTTAACGTCAACGACGACCGCTTCTTGGCGCCCAGCTCCATGATCAGCGAAATTCGCATTGCCTGCGCCGAAACCGGCCAGAGTGTGCCCAACACCGTGGGCCAGCTTATGCGCTGCGTGTACGTTAGCCTTTCTAGCTGCTATGCCGAAAGCATTGCCGAAATGGCATCGCTCACCGGGCGCACCTACACCTCCATCAACATCGTTGGCGGCGGCTGCCAGGATGCGTACTTAAATCAGCTCACCACCGAAGCCTGCGGCATTCCGGTGTTCGCCGGCCCGGTTGAAGGCACCAGCCTGGGCAACCTGGCGGTACAGATGATTGCCGATGGCGCATTCCCCAACTTGCAAAGCGTGCGCGATGCAATTGCAACGTCGTTCGACGTAAAGCGCTTCGACTAACTAGTAAACCAAAGTTCGTAGAAGGAAGGACTCTAATGGACATCTTTGACTCTGCCCAAAACGCCTGGTCCGCAGCCCGCGATGCTGTTTCTGGCGTCGCTGTGGAACAGCTGGGCTTCGTACGTGGCTTCTGCCGCCTGTGCGACGACGGCTGGCAGCAGGGCTGGCACGAGCGCAACGGCGGCAACCTTACCTATCGTCTGAAGGACGAAGAGGTAGAGCAGGCTAAATCGTTCTTCAACGAGCAGCCCGGCGAATGGGTGAACATGGGCGTTCAGGCCGACAGCCTGCGCGGTGCCTACTTCCTTACCACCGGTTCTGGCCGTTACATGCGCAACGTGCAAAGCGACCCTTCGCACAACATCGGCATCGTGGAAATCAACGACGCCGGCGATTCTTGGCGCATCGTTTGGGGCCTCACCGATGGCGGTAAGCCCACCAGCGAATTCCCCACGCACTTCATGAATCACGCAGTGCGCATGGAAGCCACCAACAACGAGTGCCGCGTAATCTACCACGCACACCCCATCAACATCATCGCCATGACGTTTGTGTGCCCGCTCGAGGCCCGCTACTTCACGCGTGCCCTGTGGAAGGCAATGACCGAATGCATCGTTGTGTTCCCCTCGGGCGTAGGCGTTGTTCCTTGGATGGTCCCCGGCGGTGCCGAGATTGCTAAGGCAACTTCCGAGCTCATGAAGAAGCACGAGGCTGCAATCTGGGCCCAGCACGGCCTGTTTGTTTCCGGCCCCGACTTCGACACCACCTTCGGCCTGATGCACACCATCGAAAAGGCCGCTGATGTTTACCGTCGCGCTCGCCAGATGAATGGCGGCTCCGACGTGTTCTTGAACACCATCACCGACGAAGGCCTTCGCCAGATTGGCATCGACTTCGGCCTTGATGTAAACGACGAGTTCCTAGACTAAGGTGCTACAATGACTATTCGCAAAACTGCTGATGGGCGCACCATCTCGGGTTTTAAGATGAAGCTCTACCCGGGCTTCGCCGAAGAATACGAGAAGCGTCACAACGAGTTGTGGCCTGAAATGGCAGACATGATCCATGAATATGGCGGTCACAACTATTCCATTTTCATCGATGAGGAAACCAACATCCTCTTCGGATATATCGAGCTTGACGATCCCGATCGCTATGCCGAGAGCGCCAAGACCGATATTTGCAAGAAATGGTGGGATTTCATGGCAAGCGTCATGGAGACTAACGCGGACAACTCCCCCGTCTCCGTCGATTTGCCCTGCGCGTTCCACCTCGACTAGAAAGGCTAAGCATGGCGCTTACCCAAGAGCGTAAGGGAACCATGGCGGTATCCCTTACCAACTTCCTCGACTCTGGCTGCATCGTTGCATCCAGCGTGGCCCTCACCGCATGGGCTGCAGCATTCGGTTTCGGTTCTACCTGGACCGCAATCCTCGGCGCAATCGGCGCCAACGCCTTCGGCGCTGCCGTAGGCGCACTCATCGGCGGCTTCCTTACCGACAAGTTCGGTCGTACCGCTATTTATAAGTACAACCTGCTGGTTTACGCACTCGGCGTGTTCATCGCCATGGTTGCCGTTAACCTGCCCATGGTTGTTGTGGGCGTAGTGCTCTCCGGTCTTTCCGTAGGCGCTGGCGTTCCCGCATCTTGGAGCTACATCTCCGAGACTTCTTCCAACACCAGCCGCGCTTCGAACATCGGCATCAGCCAGTTCGCATGGAGCTGCGGCCCTGCCATCATCTTCATCGTTTCCCTGGCACTTTCTTTCGTGCTCCCGGGCTTCGCTGCCGATGGCACCACCCTGCTGCCTGCTGGCACCTATGGTCCGTTCGACGGCCTGCTGGCAACGCGCATCCTGTTCGCAATTCTGTTCATCGTTGCCCTTATTGCTTGGAACCTGCAGCGTCAGCTTCAGGAATCCGCCGACTGGGCTGAAAAGAACGAGCAGGAAACCGAGCATGTTGGCTTCGGCAAGATGATGGCCAACGCTCTGAAGAACCCTGTAAACGTGAAGACCATCATCTTCCTGGTAGCTGTGTACCTCACCTGGAACCTGGCTGCAGGCACCAATGGTCAGTTCATGCCTTACCTCTACGCTGCTGCTGGCAACATCGACTCCACCGGTCAGAGCCTGCTCGGCGTTGTTCAGTGGGTTCTGGTTGCAGTTTGCTCCCTGGCAATCTTCTCCAAGTTCGGTGACACCATTTCTCACCGCGTGCTGTTTGGCGCTTCTGCCTTCCTTGCACTGCTTTCTTGGGTTGCAATCGCCGTGTTCGGTCTTGCCATGCAGAACGGCAACACCGAGTCCATGGGCTGGGTACTGTGGGTATACGTTATCCTTTGGGGCGTTTCCGCAGGCTTCTCCGCACAGTGCTTCTACGCTCTGTGGGGCACCGAGCTGTTCCCCACCCGTTACCGCGGTGGCGTTCAGGGCATCATGTTCTTCCTGGTTCGTGGCGCACTGGGCATCTGGTCGCTGGTAGGCGTTGGCGCCATCATGGGCGACATCTCCGCCAACCCGGCTGGCTTCTTCCCCGCCGCAGTTATCATGTGCGTTGTTCTGGTTATCTCTCTGGTTGTGGGCGTTATCTGGTGCCCCAAGACCCAGGGCAAGAGCCTCGACCAGATCACCGAAGAGCGCTACGGCAAGCTCGACTAACCTGGCCGGCGGCAACGCTGCCTTTGCATAGCGAATTGATGGGCGTCCCCTGTGGGCGCCCATTTTTATGCCCTAAGACGGACACGGGAAAGGTTGCCACCCTGCAATCTGCTACCATTTCGGCAAGTCAGCTTACGAAAGGAGCTCGCCGATGAAGATTAGTGCACGCAATCAGATCAAAGGCACCGTGAAGGAAATTCGCGAAGGTGCCGTTAACGCTGTAGTGGTAATTTGCCGCGGCAACCACAACCCCATCAAGGCCGATATCACCATGGAATCGGTAGCCAGCCTTGGCCTGACAGAAGGCAAGGAATGCTACGCCGTAATCAAGTCCACCAATGTCATGTTCGCTACCGCCAAAATCCCCAACATCAGCGCTCGCAACCAAATTGAGGGTACCGTTGTTGCAGTAAAGGAAGGCGCTGTGAACGGTCATGTAACCATCGAAGATGAAGAAGGCGTACGCGTTTCCGGCAGCATCACCAACGAATCCATCCAGCAGCTAGGACTCAAAGAAGGCGGCACCGCGGTAGCCATCATCAAGGCCACCGATGTAATGGTGGCGGTAGATTAACCAGCTGCTTTGCAATAGCGGCTATACACCAACCGGCCGTTTTGCAACAACGCAAGAAAGCGAGGGCTGCCAACTGGCGGCCCTCGCTGCGTTTTAGGGCTTAGCGCATTTTGGGCTGTGAGGTCGCGTTCCGGGGAATGTGCGAGCTGGAAGCCTTCTGGCTGCCTGGGGCGGGAGGTACCGGCCGGTTTAGGCTCCTTTTCGCCCCTTAAGGCAAAAAAAAGATCCGCCGCAGCGGATCTTTTCTATTGCAAGTGGTGCGCCGTGAGGGATTCGAACCCCCGACGTACTGATTCGTAGTCAGTCCCTCTATCCAGCTGAGGTAACGGCGCGTTTTCAGCAGGAATTAGTATCCCCGTTCACGTTTGCTTCGTCAACAGTTTTCTTCGAATGTGAAGGGAATATGAACCGCGCCTCCCGTACAGCACTGCCCTATCGCACAGTCATTTGCGGCTTTATGCCAATGACCACGTTTTTTACTTTCTTTTCACTTACTCGGGGTTCACGCGCATGGCAATTCACGTACAATCGGTAATGCTTTAGGCCATAGGGCTTTCCCTTTTGCGCCCAAAGCTGCACTGGCTCAATCAGTCGCCGAACCGGCGAGCGCCCCAAGGCGCTACCAGCGATGCAAAGCCACGGCACCGCCGTCAAACCACTAGCGGTACCGCCACGGCTCTACCGTCGCACCGCCGACGTACTGATTCGTAGTTAGTCACTCGTAACCATTTAGGAAAGGACATTACTTGAAGGTTCGAAAATCGAAACCTCACAGTAATTAGCCTTCGGCCCCCGCGCTGCGCTGTGGCGCATCATGTGGCGGTCGAAGGACGACTGCGACATGAACAGGCGGCACAAGGCCGGCGCTTGTCTTGCGTAGAGCACACGCTGCCCGCAAGACAAGGCTCGAGCCCAACGCCGCCCCATAGGGGGAATTCAATGCTCTATCTATCACAGATGCTCGGCGAGCCCGTGATTGACGCCAATGGCGAAAAGATCGGCTCCATTTCCGACCTCGCCATTCAAACCGGCGAAGTGTTTCCGCGCATCACCAGCCTAGCCTTCCTGGGCCCAGGCAAAACGCCATTTATGATTTCTTGGCGCAAGTACGTCGACAGCTTTAGCGAAGAAGGCATCCGTCTGAAGGTCGACCGCACGGCCATCCGCTTTAGCTATCTGCAGCCCGCCGAAGTTCTGTTGGCGCGCGATTTGCTCGATCGCCAAATCGTGGACACGCAGGGCATGAAGGTTGTGCGCGTAAACGACCTTAAGCTTTCCGAATCGGGCACACAGCTTCGCCTTTTGGGCGCCGAAGTTGGCATGCGCGGCATCTTGCGCGGGCTTGCCCCTTGGGTAGAGCGCGCGGTGTGCGGCATTGCCAAAGCGTTTGGCAAAACCATCGACGAGCGCCTTATCGCCTGGAACTACATGGAACTGCTCGACCGCGACCTTTCTAAAGTTCAGCTTTCCGTTTCGCATACGCGCCTGGAAGAACTGCATCCTGCCGACGTGGCAGATATTTTGGAGCAGCTCGATCCAAAGCAGCGCGCCAACGTATTCCAGCACTTGGACGACGCGCAAGCCGGCGACGCCATTTCGGAAATGGAAGACGAATTCCAGGCAGACATCATCGAAGGCCTGGATGAAGGCCGCGCTTCCCGCCTTCTGCAAGACATGGACCCAGACGATGCTGCCGACATTGTGGGCGACCTGCCCTACGAAAAGGCCGAAACCCTGTTGCGTCTTATGGGCGTAGAAGACGCTGCCGAAATCCGTAAGCTTTTGGGCTACAAGGAAGACACCGCTGGTGGCCTGATGACCACCCAGTTCGTGGCAATGCACACCACCAGCACCGTGCAAGAAACCACCGAAGTTCTGCGCGGGCTCGACGAAGACCACCCGCCGGTAAGCTACGTATACGTTTTGGACGAGTACGAAAAACTGGTTGGCGTTCTTTCTCTGCGTACGCTGGTGCTGGCAAATGCAAACACCCAGCTCAAAGACATCATGTTCGACGAGCTTATTACCTCGTTGCCCGAAGAATCGGAAGACGAAGTTGCCGCCGACATTTCCAAGTACGACCTCATGGCCATGCCCGTGGTTAACGAGCAGGGCGTAATGCTGGGCATCGTTACTGTCGACGACGCAATGGAAGTTATCGAAGACAACGTCGAAGAAGGGCGCACCCGCTGGGCGTGGGGCCAATTCGCCATCATGCTGGCCGTGTTCGTGGTGCTGCTTGTGCCTTATACGTTTGCCATCCTGCACTTCTTCGGGAATAACTAGGATCGAGGCTTTTCGATGACGCTCAAGGACAGCAACCTGCAAAGCACGCAGCTGGCAGGCGCCGCTTCCAACGCTCCCGCCGCAAGCGAAACCGAAGAGGGCAAGAAGCATCACTCCAAGGCATTCCTGGTTTTAGCAGCCATGGGCCCGGGCATCGTAACCGCCATGGCGGGCAACGATGCCGGCGGTATTTCCACCTATTCCACCGTAGGCGCCAAATTTGGCTACATGACGCTGTGGATCATCCCGGTAATGTGCATCCTGCTTATTGTTGTGCAAACCACCGCTACGCGCATGGGCGCAGTTACCGGCAAGGGCTTTTCGGCGCTAATTCGCGAAAGCTTTGGCATCCGCCTTACCGCGCTGGCCATGTTGGCGCTGCTTATTGGCAACGTTGCCACCACGTTTTCGGAATTCGCGGGCATTGCCTCGGGTATGGAAATGTTTGGCGTGCCGCGCTGGATATCAGTGCCCGTTGCGGGCGCTGCCGTATGGGGGCTCATCATCGGCGGTAGCTACAAGCGCGTGCAGAACATATTCTTGGCGCTTTCGTGCGTGTTTGCCACCTATGTTGTCGCGGCCATCTTGGCTCAGCCCGACTGGACGCAAACCCTAACGGCCACGGTAACGCCCGCTGCCAGCACCGACATGAGCTTCCTTTCGCTCACGGTGGCCATGGTGGGCACCACCATCGCTCCATGGATGATGTTCTTTTCCCAAAGTAACGTGGTTGAAAAAGGCGTGCGCGTGCGCGACCTTCCCTACCAGCGCATCGACGCCGTAACGGGCGCCGTGGTTGGCTGTATTGTTGCCTGGTTCATCATCGTCACCACCGGCACTGTGTTGTTCCCGCAAGGCATCGAGGTAGAAAGCGCCGAGGCTGCTGCAGCTGCGCTGGAGCCCTTTGCCGGCGAATACGCAAAGGCGCTGTTCGCCATCGGCCTGGTTGCCGCCAGCTTGCTTGCCGCCTGCGTTTTGCCGCTTACCACCTCATTCGTTATCTGCGAAGCATTTGGCTGGGAAGCCGGCGTTTCGTTTAGTTGGAAAGAAGCCCCGCTGTTCAAGGGCATCTTCACCTTCATCATCTTGGCTTCGGTGATTGTTATCTTGGTGCCGGGCTTAAACCTGATGGGCATTATGCTTACCGCGCAGTTTGTAAACGGCGTTATTCTGCCCGTGCTGCTGGTGTTCATGGCAATCATCGCTTGCGACAAACACGTAATGGGCAAGTACGTTTCGGGCAAGGTGTCGCGTGCGCTGCTGTATCTAACCATCGTGGTGGTGGGCATACTCTCCATAATCTGCCTGGTAATGCAGGTTCTGGGAATCGGGTAGAATCAACCGTCCACGCGCTACTAGCGCACTTATTCTTCTCGAAACATTTCTTGGCCCCTAGCTGGCATATAATCGGCACAGCCTAAACCGCGCCCAAACGCTTCGCAGTCAGCGCGTCGCGATGGCTGGCCACCTTACGCACCCCTGCGCCCGCACGCATCCTATGCGCTGCACCGCACCCGTGCGCAACCTGCGCAGCCCACCGCGCAACGCCATGTCATACGCCGCTTTGCCTGCGCCGCGCTCGGTCGCCCGACTACAAAGGAGTTGCCATGGAAGGCTTCGAGCTTATTTCCACCGGCGCATGGTCTATCGTGCCACCCCTGTTGGCACTGGCCCTGGCCCTTATTACCAAGGAGGTGTATTCCTCCCTTTTGGTGGGCGTGTTCAGCGGCCTTATCATCTACGAGTTTTCGCTCAACGGCGCTGGCGGCGACCAGCTTATTGCCGCATTCTGCGACATCCCTGCCGTTATGGCCGAACAGATTGCCTCTAACGGCGCGCTCATCTTATTCCTTGCGTTATTGGGCGCCTTGGTTGTGGTCATAGCCATTGCCGGTGGCTCCCGTGCATATGCCGAATGGGCAGCAAAGCACATCAAGAACGCCCGCATGGCCGCCATCATGACTGCCATCTTGGGCCTGGTCATGTTCATCGACGACTACTTTAACTGCCTTACCATCGGTGCGGTTATGCGCCCCATCACCGACAAGTTCCGCATCAGCCACGAAAAGCTGGCCTGGATCATCGACTCTTCGGCGGCACCTATCTGCATCATCGCCCCGGTTTCTTCTTGGGCAGTTGCTGTAGGCGGCTACATGGGCGAGGGCGGCTTCAACACTTTCGTAGCCTCCATCCCCTATAACTTCTACGCGCTTATCACCATCGCATTCGTATTCGCCATGTGCATCTACGGCAAAGATTTCTTCAGCATGGGCAAAGCCCAGCGCGACTGCGAGGCGCATTCCTACAGCGACATTCCGCGCAAGCCTTCTGCTCTTGCAAGCGTTTCTGCCGCAGGCATTCCCGCCAACCCCGAAGAGGTTGAAACCGTAGTTACCGAGCAGTCCGACCTTGAAGGTGCCGCCGACGCGGAAGAAAAGTTCAAGGGCCTGCCTGTTTCGAAGAACGGCCGCGTGTTCGACCTCATCGTCCCCATCCTGGTGCTTATCATCTTCGCCATTTTGGGCATGCTCTACGCTGGCGGCTACTTCCAAGGTGCCGACTTTGCCACCGCAATTGGCGAAAACCCCATCATGGGCCTGTGCATTGGCGCGGTAGTTGCCTTGGTTGTTTCGGCCATCATGTACCTGCCCCGTAAGCTCACTACGCTGGTTGGCTTCACCGAAGGCGTTTCTGAAGGCGTGCGTTCCATGGTAGGCGCCATTATGATTTTGGTTCTGGCTTGGAGCTTGGGCGGTTGCTGCCGCTACATGCTGGGCACGGGCGAATTCGTTTCCAGCTTCCTTACCAGCACCGGCTTTGCCCTAACGCTGCTGCCGGCCGTAATCTTTATTGTTGCCGGCTTCATTGGCTTTGCCATGGGCACTTCCTGGGGCACCATCGCCCTTATTCTGCCCATCGTGCTGGGCGTGTTCCCCGAAACCGACCCGCTGTTCCTAGTAACCATCGGCGCTACCTTGGCCGGTGCTGTTTACGGCGACCACGTTTCGCCTATTTCGGACACCACCATTCTTTCTTCGGCAGGTGCCGAATGTAACCACCTGCGCCACGTGGCAACCCAGCTGCCCTACGCAACCCTGGTTGCCATCATCTGCCTGGCAGGCTACCTGGTAGCTGGCTTTACCGGCAGCCCCTGGCCTTCGCTGGTTGGCGGCATTGTTGTGGCACTTATCGCCGTACTTGTTGCCCGCATTGCGGTTTCGAAGAAAACCGCCGCGTAACAGCAGCTGCAATATCCAAGCACAAGGGAGCCTACGGGCTCCCTTCTTTTTTTCTGCAAATGCAAAACGGCACTCCGCCGCAGCGCTGCGCAGAATGCAGCCGAGCCAAATCCGCCGCATCCCCTTACAGCACGCTGACTGCAACGCAGCCAAACCAGGTTAGGCCAAACCTGGCCGGGGCAATCCAGGCTGAGGCTGGGGCAAGCCAAGCCAAACCAGGCCAGGCCGAGCCAAACCAGGCCAGGCCGGGGCAAAACCAAGACTGCGTCAAGCAAGCACAACAAAAGGGCGATTCCGCACCTGGAACCGCCCTTAGCTAAATCATATTACCTGCGGCCTACGCCGCCGCAGCGCTGCCCTATCGCTCTTCGATGGGCATATAGCAGCGTTCTTTCACCGCCGTCTTGTAAGCAGGGCGAATAATGCGCTTTCCGCTTACCAATTCCTCAAAACGATGGGCTGCCCAACCCGCCATGCGCGAGCAAGCAAACAGCGGAGTAATAAGGTCTTGCGGAATGCCCATCATGGAATACACGAAGCCGGAATACATATCCACGTTGGCACACATTTCTTTCTTGGTGCCCTTTTCGCGCTCGATAACCTCGGGGCTCAAACGCTCAATGAGCTTCAGCAGGTTAAGCTCGGCTTCGAATTCGGTGCCTGCCGCCAGCTTGGTTGCGAACTCCTTGCAAATAACAGCACGCGGATCGGAAAGCGTATATACCGCATGCCCCATGCCGTAAATAAGGCCTGTGTGGTCGTATGCCTGTTTGTTCACAATCTTGGCAATGTAGGAAGCTACTTCATCTTCGTCTTCCCAGTTAGAAACGTTTTCTTTGATTTCCTTCTGCATTGCCAACACCTGATGGTTGGCGCCGCCGTGCTTGCTGCCCTTAAGCGAGCCGATTGCACCAGCATATGCCGCATACGGGTCGGTATCGGCGGAAGTAAGCACGCGCGTGGTGAACGTGGAGTTGTTGCCGCCGCCATGCTCGGCATGCAAGCACATCATGATGTCCAGCATGCGCGCTTCTTCGGGTGAAAATTCACGGTTGGGACGCAGCATGGAAAGAATGGTTTCGGAAGTGGTTTGCCCCGGAATAAAACGATGCATGATCATGCTTTCGCCATAGAATGCCGCCTGTTTGGCGTAATAGGCCAGCACCATAATGCGCGGCAGGCGCGAAAGAAGCGAAATCGCCGTGTTGATCTCGTGTTCAAAGGTGCGCGCCTCGGCCATATCGTCGTCTGCGTACAACATAAGCACCGAACGCTGCAGCAAGTTCATGATGTTGCGTGAAGGCGTGCCCATGATTTTGGTGGCCGTAAAGCCATCAGGCAGGCTGCGGCAAGAATCCAGCGCCGCAACAAACTTGTCCAGCTGAGTCTGGGTTGGCAGCTCGCCCATAAGCAAAAGATAGGCAACCTCTTCAAAGCCGCGGCGCTTGGTAGTATCGCCGCCAATAAGGTCGTAAATGCTGTATCCGCGCAAGGTGAGCTTACCTTCGGCGGGAATCTTGTCGCCTTCGCTCATGAGGTAGCCATGCACGTTGGAAATATTGGTAACGCCCGCAATCACGCCCGAGCCATCGCTGTTGCGCAAACCGCGCTTAACGGGATAGCGCTTATAAAGCTCGGGGTCGACAGAGTTCACTTTAGTGATGTTGTCGTACAGGGAAAGCTCGTAATCTTCCATGGGGGATCCTTTCAACTGCGAGTCTTAATTCTATATCGAACTAAAGTGCTAAAGCGCCGTTTGGCCCATTCGTAAACGCAACGAAACAACAAGCGAGCTATTTTTGGGCATTATCGGCAAGCTTGTTGGGCTTTTTCATATTTATCGAACAATTTCGCCGAGCGTTTAAGGCCATCAAGTGCCAGCAAAATAGGCAGTTGCCGCCTTTGATAGAGAAACTAAATGTATACGGGGCAATCGTCTTAAATACAATGATAAACTCTGCCCATAACGTATTTATACTGCTTAAAGCACATGCTAGCTTATGCGTTCGCGCATGCAGAACGCTCACTATAAAGGAGCCCTACATGACCGTTAACATCACTGGCACCACCCGCCTTTGCGCCCTGTTTGGCGACCCCATCCATCACAGCAAATCGCCCGCAATGCATAACCTCGCATTCGAGCGTGCCGGCTTGGACTACGCCTATATGGCTTTCACTGTTTCGGCCGACGATATGCCCAAGGCAATCGATGCCATCCGCTTTTTGGATTGCCGCGGCTGCAATCTAACTATGCCGCACAAGATTGCTGTTGTTCCCTATCTGGATGAACTCGCCCCCGCAGCAAGCATCATTGGCGCGGTTAACACCGTGGTTAACGACAATGGCAAACTGAAGGGCTACAACACCGACGGCTATGGCTTCATGACCGCCTTCGCCGATGCAGGCGTAAGCTGCAAAGGCAAAAAGCTGGTACTCATGGGAATGGGCGGCGCCGGTACCGCTATTGCTGCTCAAGCTGCGCTCGACGGCGTTTCCGAAATCGTAGTATTCAGCCCCGGTAACGGTAAATCGTGGAAGCGCGCTGGCGAAGAAGTGGTAACCATTTCCGAAAAAACCGGCTGCAAGGTAACCCTGCACGACACCAACGACCATGAAGATCTGCGTGCGCAGCTTGCCGATGCTCAGCTTCTGGCAAATGCAACTCCGCTTGGCATGGGCAAGCTCGAAGGCAAGTCTCCCATTCCCGATGCTTCCTTCCTGCACCCCGGTCTGGCTATTCAAGACTGCATCTATCAGCCTGCCGAAACCGCGCTTTTGAAGATGGGCAAAGAAGCAGGCTGCGTGGCCATCAACGGTTTAGGAATGCTGTTCCATCAGGGCGCTCGTGCCTTTGAGCTCTGGACGGGGGAGAAATTCCCGCTTTCGCTGGAAGATATTCAGTAACAACCTAGGGCTGCCCACAACTGCCCGGGAAGTATCTCCGAGCTATTCGTCCTTAGTAGCAAGGCCCGAGGCCCCTCAACCCACCCGCTACCCTACTCAAAAAGCTCGCGTTGGCGAGCTTTTTTCGTGCGGTCGCTGCTTCATGCTTTCGGATTAGGCGCCTTCGGCGCCGTTCAGGAATTGCTTTCAGAGTGGGATTCGCGGCCTTCGGGCGCCTTGCCAATACCGCCTTTTGCAGACTATCTGCCCCAGGCGGTTAATGCCTAGTTGGCGATAATATCGACCGCTGAAAGCGGGGAATTCGAGATGGGGCCTATTTGTTGTGGCGCATGCGGCTTTCGGGCTGAAGAATCATGATGGCGCCAATCACAGAAACCACCGCAAAGATGGCGCCGATGGGGCCTGCCGCCACAAAACCAGGGCCAGATGCCACTACGCCACCCATAAACGATCCGGTTGCAATGCCAATGTCAGAAGCGGTAGGCATTACTGCGCTTGCCAGGGTAAGTGCGCGCGGATAGTCCTTAGCGGAAATCTGCAATAAGTACGACTGCAGCGGAGCGTTCATGTGATAAATGAACACGCCGGTAAGCACGATGTTCACTACCGCAAATGCCACATTGCCCGAGCCAAGGCTGGCGCCCAACGCCAGCAGCACCAGGGCCTGCAGGCCAAACATCAAAGGCATCTTCTTCAAGCCAAAACGCTGCGCCACCGAGCCTGAACCCAGGTTGGAAACAATGGTGGCCGCGCCGTAGAAGAACAGCACGATACTGGTCATCCAAACCGAAAGGCCCAGGCCGTCTTCCAAAATAGGAGTTACGTACACGTAGAACACGTAGGTTGCTGCCATACCGCAGCTCTTCATCAACAACACCAGCAGAATGCGGCGGTCTTTCAGAATAACCAGCTGGTCGCTCACCTTCGAAGAAACATCGGTGGAGCCCGAGCGTGGTACCGAAATAAGCAGTAGCACGGTTACCAAGAGAACAATGCACTCAACCGCTAAAAACGCCGCCTTAATACCAAAGTTGTCGGAAAGCAGGGTGCCGATAGGCGTGCCCAAAACGCTGGCAACCGAAAAGCCTGCGTACACAAACGAAATAATGCGCGCCGTTTTTTCGCGCGGAACGATGTCGTTAATAAAGGTCATAACGGTGGAAAGCAGCACGCCCGAAACCACCGCGGTAAGTATGCGCGCTAGTAGAAGCACTTCGTAGCTTGGCGCCACAAGCGCAAGCACGTTACCCACGTTGAACACCGCCAAAAAGATGCAGAACAACGGGAAGCGCTTAAAGCGTCCGGTAGAAAGAACAATTACCGGCGTAGAAACCGCGTATGAAACGGCAAAGTAACCCACCAGGTTGCCCGCCGCCGAAAGCGTGGTGTTGTAGGTTTCGGCGATGTCGGGCGTAATGCCAATAACAATGAATTCGGCGAAGCCAAGGGCAAAACCAACCATCACCAGGGCAACTGTTGCAAGCTTGGTACGAGCGTTGCTATTTTCCACGGGGCGTTATCCTTCTTACCGTTCACGGCCAGCCCAAGCGTTGCGCACGGCTGGCAATCAAATCATTCAAGCCTACGCCGCAGCCCGGGACACAAAAAGGCTGCCAGGCAAAATACCCAGCAGCCCCCAAAATTCAGTGGAGCCAACGGCCGGACTCGAACCGGCGACCCACGCATTACGAATGCGTTGCTCTACCAACTGAGCCACGTTGGCGCTCCCGGCGCTAAAAACAGCGCTCTGGAATTATATCTAACCGCCCTCACAGGTGCAAGCAACCGAACGTTTCCGTTGCCGTTAAAACTGCCGCTCCGCCAGCACAAGAATGGTGAGCGCGCAGGCCTCCAGAATTCAGCGCTCTACAGTACAAAACCCAACAAGCTCGCTCAACTTGTTGCAAATTATTCGCCCTCTCGCGCGCTGCTGTGGTGCTGTAACGGTTTTATTACGCTCGCGGTTCAACAAACCCGCCACTTTCTGGTTAACTAAACTAAAGAAAACAACACAACGCGGGCCAAAGGAAGGAGGCGCCATGATAACCACCTCGTGCGATGAAAATTCCACGCGTCCTTTGGTTATCGTCACGCACGCTTCCGTAGGCTCAGGCCATCGCAGCGCCGCACAGGCAACCGCCCAAGCACTCGACAGCCTTCGCGGAAAGCACCCCGCGCTACCCGAAGATGCCGAAATTGCCGTTTTGGACATCCTGCAATATGGCCGCGTTAAGTTCGATGGCGACAAAACCGCCAACGTCACTGTGTTGTTTGATTCGGTATACGACTTTGTTTGGCATCACACGCTTACCGGCCGCATCAATTGGGGCGGCGGAAGCGCCTGGTCAACGCTTATGTACAAGCCTTTCACCGACCTTGTTGCCAAACGCAAGCCCATCGCCATCATTGCCACGCACATCGTTGCAGCCAACGCTTCAGTTGCCGCACGCATGCAAACCGGCCAGCAGTTCCCCATCGCCTGCATCCCCACCGATTACGGCGCCGAAGGCTTCTGGCCCAACCTGGATGCCGACTTGTTCTGCGCAGCCGATGAAACCATGGTTAAAGAGCTTTTGCCCCGTCGCGTGCCCGCCAGCCACATCAAGGTTACGGGCATTCCGGTGCGCAAAGGTTTTTCCGAACCCTGCAATCGCTCCGAAGTTCTACAGCGCTTTGGCCTGCCTGAAGATAAAATCATCTGCCTGGTAATGGCTGGCGCGCGCCTTTCGCAGCCCTATATTCCGTTCCGTAAAATCGTCAACGAAATTGTGCCGCTCTTGGGCGACTATCCTAAAATGCACTTCGCCTTCCTGGCTGGGGCCGACGAAGAATACGCCAGCGGCTTAAAGACTTTCTTTGCCGAGCGCAATATAACCAACGCTTCTGTGTTCAACTACATCGAAGACATTCCCCAGCTTATGCTTGCAAGCGACATGATTGTTGCTAAATCGGGCGGCCTGGCCACCACCGAATGCCTGTGCGCGCGCCTTCCGCTTGTTTTGGTTGGCACCCCATATGGCCAAGAACGCGCCAATACGCTCACGGTTATTGCCACTGGTGCCGCCATCGAAGCCAAAACGGCCGAAGAGCTTGCAACCAACTTGGCCTGCATTCAGGAAGACCCCAGCATCCTTACCAGCATGCTCGACTTTGGCGAAAGCCTGCGTCGTCCCAACGCTGCACACGATGCCGCCGTTGCCACGCTCGATCTGGTGGGTCACGTCGCTCCGCCCAAGAAGCACCCCATCAAGCTCTACTTAGGGCAAAAGCCCTACCGCGTGCGTTAAGCACCCAGGCCCACGCTTCGCCAATTACTTAAAACGGCTGAAGAAACCCTTCTTCTCGGCTTCTTCAGAAGTGATGTCCTGCACATCGTAGCCGGCAGCCGTAATCACTTCACGGATCTTCGCTTCGTCCAAGGCGGCATCCGACTCGATTACCGTGCGGCCCTTAGCATGCGAGCTGGTTACCTTCTTAACCTTGAAGTTGTTGCGAATCGCATCGTTTACATGCGCCTCGCAGTGCCCGCACATCATGCCGTCAACATCAACAACCGTCCTGAACATAAGCATCCTTTCGCCATGGCGCCAACGCGCCCAATATCTCAAGCCCATACTAGCATGCGTGGTTACATACCCCATAGGGGTAATAGCCAAAATCCAGTAACCGCAAAGCAAGCGACCAGCAGCAACGCTGCTAGCCCAAAAGAAAAAGCGAGGCCGAAGCCTCGCTTCAAAAGGTTGTTTGGCGTTCCTGCCTTTAGGGGCGCAGGCCCGAACCACCCTGGATGGTGATGGTTTCACCCGAAACGTAGCAGGCCATCTTGCTTGCCAGGAACACAGCAACAGGAGCAATGTCGGTCTTAGCATCGCCAAAGCGGCCCAGCGGAATGCCCTTGATGGTTGCAGCGAAGGTTTCGGGATACTCTTCCTTCCAAGCTGCCAGCTGCTCGGTCATAGCCAAGGGGCAAATGACGTTAGCGCGCACGCCGTCGGGGCCCCACTCGGTTGCAGCAACGCGAGTCATGCCGCGGATGCCTTCCTTGGCAGCTGCATAGCTGGACTGGCCGGGCTTACCAAACAAGCCGGCGCCAGAAGAAAGGTTAACAACAGAGCCCTTGGTCTTCTTCAGCTCGGGGAAAGCATGCTTCATATAAAAGAAAGCAGCATACAGGCCAGAATTGATAGCCAGGTCAAAGTCTTCCTTGCTGTGGTCAACAAGGTTGGTACCCGACTTGGAAGCCTGGGCGTTGTTTACCACGGTGTCGATCTTGCCGTAATGGGCAACGGTCTGGGCAATAACGTTCTTTACTGCCTCTTCGTCGGAGCCTTCAGCGGCAACATGAATTACGTCCACGCCATATTCGGCCTTCAGGCGCTCTTCAGCATCGATAAGGCGCTGCTCGTTACGACCCGTAATGCACAGGTTCGAACCCTCTTCAGCAAATGCGCTAGCAATGCCAAAGCCAATGCCCTTACCGCCGCCAGTGATGATAGTTACATTTCCCTCGAGAAGTCCCATTTGAGCCCCTTTCTTTGTACAAGGTTTCTGTACAAAGAATCCTAGAGACGCGAAGAATAAACCTACCGAAAAGTGGGCTTAAGCGGTGCAATTCACTCGGTAAACGGCGAATATTATCTAACCGTAAATAAAGATGACCCGTTCACAGAAGGCGAATGGCCTAGTGGCAATACTTGCTACAAGAAGGACACGCGGCCATTCCGCCAAGGGCGGTTTCCCTAAGCTCGTAGGGCAAGCTGCGGCCCACCTTGTACATAGCCTCAACCACTTCATCAAACGGAATCTTACCCTCGATACCAGCCAAAGCCAGCTGTGCAGCCGAAAGGGCATTCACTGCCGCAGAAGCGTTGCGCTTCTGGCAAGGCGCCTCAACCAAACCGCCGATGGGGTCGCATACCAAACCAAGCATGTTGGCCAAAGCAAAGCTCGCAGCCGTAAGGCTCATGCGCGGGGTGCCGCCCAAAAGCTCAACTGCAGCGCTCGCGGCCATAGCCGCAGCCGAACCGATTTCGGCTTGGCACCCTCCTTCGGCACCGGCAACCGTAGCGTTTCGTGCAATAATGGCGCCCACAATTGCAGCGTTCTTCAGCGCCTCTATCAGCTCTTCATCGGTAAACCCATGAGCTTCTTGCAACGTCAGCAGCACCGAAGGCAACACACCCGCCGAACCTGCGGTTGGGGCTGCAACAATAAGGCCCATAGCCGCATTGGTTTCCAGCACGGCAACCGCATTGCGCGTGGCAGCGGCAATCATGTTTCCGTTAACGCCAGCTCCCAGTTCCTCAAGCTCGGCCAGCTTTGCCGCCTCGCCGCCGATAAGCCCACCCATCGAAACGATCGGACTTTCAACTGGAGCCTTCGCTGAAGCGCGCATAACCTCTATCACGCGCGCAAGATAGTCGTTCACCACCGACCCAGCAACGCCGCGGCTCGCAAGCAAGGCGCGCTCTCGCACATCCGCGGCATAGCTCAAAGAAACACCATGGTCTTCGCAGAAGGCAAGCAATTGCGCAGCGTTGGCAAAATCCAACTTGCGGAACTCTTCGAGAGCTACCTCGGGGTCGATATCCGATGCTTCGCCTACTTCCCTATGCAAGCCATCAGCGGGCACAAAACGCACCGACTTGATGGAATGGAAAGAAAGAACCTTGGCAATAACGTCTTCAGGAACCGGGTCATCAACATCCAAAACCGTAAAGGCATCGCCACCTTGCCTAGTGCGATGCATTGCCGAAGTGCCAATGTTCACTCCCGCATCGCCCAGCGTGCTGGCAATATGGGCCAGCGTGCCCGGCAGGTCTTGCTGACGAACAATCATGCTGCTGAATTCCCCGGTGATATGCACATCGATGCCGTCAATGCGCACCAATTCAGCAGCGCCCCCGCCAATTGAAACGCCGCGGGCAACAACTTCATTGCCAGCGGAATCAACTACGCGAGCTTCGACTGTGTTTGGGTGAGGCACCTTGGTTACTGTATCGGGCTCAAAATAGAATTCCATCCCCTGTTCGCGGGCAAGCTCAAACGAATCGCGAACGCGCAAATCATCGGTGTGCAAGCCTAAAATACCTGCAACCAGGGCGCGGTCGGTACCGTGGCCACGATAGGTGTGAGCAAAAGAGCCGAACAGGGTAAACGTTGCCTCCACAGGCTCGCCATCCAGCAGATTTCGCACCATACTTGCAATGCGCAGGGCACCTGCAGTATGGGAAGAAGAAGGCCCCACCATAATGGGCCCCACAATATCGCGAATACTCAATGGCTTCATGCGCCGCTCCTTGCCGGTTGGTCAATGTAAACAAGCATAGCGGCATTCTGCCCTACACGAAGCAAGAACAAAACCTTTAGCGAAATCGTAGCAATCTAACGGCAAGGGAATCGCTCAATGCTCCACGCACTCCCCAGCTTAAGCTCGACCCCTACAACCACAACCGCACCCGCGCCCTCGGCAAACACAACTGCTCCCTGAGGCAAACACCGGCCGCGGGCCCAGGCAAACCCAGCCTAAGACTAATCTCCGCAATCGCTCGCACCCCGGCGTGCGCTACCTTAGCTTGGTCCCCGCAGTCGAAACTCACACCCCTAGGCACCCCTACCTAAGATCAATCCCCACAACCGCAGCTCGACCCTGGGCAAGCCAGCCGCGGGCCCAGGCAAACCCAACTTAAAACCGACTGATTGCCAAGCACGACTTCCCCACCGCGCCGCAAGCATGAACGCAACGGGTCACCTGCTAACCTCCTAGCAAACAAAAAAGGCGCCGGCAAATGCCGGCGCCCCATTAATCAAAGCTTTAGCAAACCCCTAGTGTTTCATTGCATCCATTACGGCTTTGGGCCCGCTAATCATCATGTAGTACTTGGCCTTGTTGAACTTAGTCGGGTTCTTAGGGAAGAACTGCTGAAACTTCTTTGGGTGCGACAGCAGGAACTTCAAATTGTCACGCTGCCACGAGCCGAACAATTCCGCATCATACCAACGCTCCTTCATGCCACGCTGAAGGTCTTTATGCATACGTTCAAAAAACTCGCTGCGCCCTTCTTCATCCAAGCGCTGATAGTTCCACAAATAGCTGTCATAGCGCAGGCGATACAACACTTTCAAAATCTGTTCGCGGTCCGGGTCTTCCTCAACAAAACGCTCGCAGGAATTCAGCTCCCGAACAACAGCCATGGCCTTCTTCGGATTGTTTACCGAAGAAGATTCGTTGTCTTGGCGGTAATGCAGAATTGCCTTTTCGGTCATAGCAACCTTAGATGCTGCGCACCACACCTTGAACTGGAAGCCCATGTCCTGGTAGCTAGCGCCTGCGCTCTCCAAAAACGTCACGCGCTTTTCTAGCAGCATGCTTCTGCGATAAATCGCCGACCAGATAGAAGGAATGGTAAAGAACACCTCACGCTTGTCGCGCGGGTTAAAAGCGGCGCCAATAAAGGGAGCCTTGCACACTTCGATGAGCTCATTGCGCTCTTTAGGTTCCGACCAGTAAAACCAGTAGTTAGCCTTAGCAACATCGGCGCTTTCTGCTTTAACCAAGTCGTAAAGCGTCTGCAGCGCATCTGGCTCAAAAAAGTCGTCCGGCTCAAGAATGGCAATGAACTCGCCTCGGGCTTCACGAATGCCGCGGTTCATCGATGCGCCATAGCCGGAGTTATCCTTGTCGATAACGCGGAAGCGCTCATCTTTATCCTGGTACTCCTGAATAATGTCGCGAGAGCCATCGGTAGAGCCATCGTTGATGCACAGAACCTCAAAATCGGTAAAGGTCTGAGCAACCAAAGAGTCCAGCGCCTGGCGCAGGTACTTTTCGGTGTTGTAGATAGGAACAAGAACGGTAATAGCAGCCGTTGGCTCGCCCTTGTAAATCTGAGCATTTTCCAGTTCGGTCTTAGCCTGCTGCTCAGACTGAATATCGCGCTTGCGCTTAGCCATAAATCCCCCTCAAATCAGTACCAAACAGTATATCGAAGAACCCCCTAAAAAAGTAAAAGCACCGCAGAGGGGCGGTGCAGC
>CAVFVF010000008.1:0-48693 GCA_963625925.1 Eggerthellaceae bacterium
GCAATGTCGAGCAGGGCGTCGAGCACGGCTCGGTAACCGCGCAGCTCTACACCGTTGATGCCCAGGGCAACCTCACCGCTATCGAGGGCAAGACCGCCGTGCTGGACGATAGCAACCGTTGGAGCGCTACCTGGGAAAACCTGCCGGTTTATGCTGCTGGCAAGGAGATCAAGTACACCGTGCGTGAAGCCGCAGTGCCTAACGGATACACCGCAACTTATCAGGGCGTGACCAACGAAGATGGCTCTTACACCTTCACCATGACCAACACGCATGATGTTGTAGAAGGCGAATTCAGCCTGAGCGGTTACTCAATGCAGGCTGCAGCTGCTCCTGTTGTTGAAGGCGAAAAGGTTTGTTATGTAGACCCGAAGATCGTGAAGGTACTCGAAGGCCGTGCGCTGAAGGCTGGCGAGTTTAAGTTCAAGCTTGTTAACGACAAGACCGGCGAAGTTGTTTCCGAAACCACCAACGATGCTTCCGGCATGGTTGACTTCGACAAGGCAAACAACGTTGCGCCTGACACTATGGATGCAAGCTGCTTGAAGTTTGATGCAAAGGGTACGTACACCTACACCGTTGAAGAAACCGACGGCCAGACTGATTCCACCGTTGAATACTCCACCGAGGTAGTTAAGTTCGTTACGGTCATTGACGAGGACAAGGCCACCGGCGCTCTGTACGAGGCGGACAGCTATTATCTGAAGTACGACAGCGCCGCCGATGCTGCTGCTGGCACCCAGGCAAAGCCAGTGAAGTACGCCTCTAGCGAGCATCCCACCATCACCAATAAGGTGAAGTCTTTGAGCTTGAGCCTTACCAAGACCAGTTCTGAAACCGGCGAAGCACTGCAAGGCGCTGTGTATGGCCTGTATAAGGTTGACGACTCTGCTCCTTCTGGCGAGGCTCAGGTAATGGCTGCAACCAGTAATGCCAACGGTGTTATGACCTTCAGCAGCTCCGACGCTAACAGCATTACCACCGATGCGCAGTACTTCTTCCGCGAGATTTCTGCCCCTGCCGGCTACACCGTTTCGGAAAACAAAACCCAGACGTTTAGCATTCAGCAGACAGGCGAAGGTTATCAGCTGGCATATGCTGATGGCACGGTAAGCAAGGCATACGCCGACGAGCCCATTGCTTACAAGGAAGGCGAAGGCGTATCCGACGGCAAGGTTGCCATTACGTTTGGCAAGGTTGCATCCAACGGCACTGCCTTGAGCGGCGCTAAGCTTGCCGTTCGCGATGCTGCAGGCAACAATGTTGATGCTTGGGACACCGATACCACCGGCCACGTGATTAACGACCTGGCAATCGACACCAAGTATGTGCTGTACGAAACTGATGCGCCCGCGGGCTACGCCAAGGCCGCCGAGGTTACCTTCACGGTAGACAAGTACGGCAAGGTTGCCATTCAGGAAGGTTCTGAAAGCGACGGCGTTTTGAACGCTTACGCATCGGATTCCACGCTGAACCTGGTTGACTACAAGGAAAATGAGCTGGTTGAAAAGAAGGAAGTTTCCCGCGAGGAAGGCGTTCCTACTAAGAAGACCGCGCTTGCTAAGACCGCCGATACGGCACCGTTTGCTCCGTTTGCCGCTTTGGCAATGGGCGCAATCGCCGTGGCAGCTGTTGCAAGCCGCCGCTTCAAGCGCAACTAGCTAACAGCTACATTGCTGCAATGCAGAGGGTCGAGCTTATGCTCGGCCCTCTTTGTTTGCGGGGGGGTAGGGGGTGCGTGCTGCGGGACTTTGCATAGGGTATAGCGGCGGCGCCCGCGGCAGGGCCGCCCATGCAGCATGGGGCGCGCCTTCAAGCTCGAGCCCGTGCGACTGGTTTTGTGCGAGCCGTTAGCCTTCGGCTGCCCCAGTGCGAGCGTTGCAGGTTTTGCGGCGGGCGGCGGCAGAGGTTCCGTTGCTGGGCCGCTTCGCCCGTTTATCGATGAACTTGGCTCAACTGGTGTTGCGCGCACGCGCCGCCGTACCATTTACCCACGGACTTTTAAGCAGTCGTAAATCCCCTCTCTGAGCGCTGCTTTGCGTCCCGCCTGCTCACCCAACCCCGCGGGCGGGGCGTACCGTGCCCCTAACAACCTTGGAAGGAGACCTATGAAGATCGCCGTATTGGAGCCTTTGGGAATTTCTGACGAAATGCTGCGCGGGCTGCTGGACGAAGCCCTTGCTGGCGCCGATGTTGAGGTAATTACTTACCCTGATCGCAAAACTGACGAAGCTACGCTCATTGAGCGCAGTGCCGATGCCGAAATCGTGGTGCTTTCCAACATCAAGTACCCCGCTTCCGTAATGGAAAAGAACCCCAACCTTAAGTACGTGTGCGATGCCTTTACGGGCTACGACCACATCGACATGGACTATTGCCGCGCCAATGGCATTCAGGTTTCCAACTGCGCTGGTTATTCCACCGTTGCTGTAGCCGATTTGGTATTTGGCCTGCTGCTGGACGTATGCCGCAATATTTCTACGCTCAATTCCATTGTGCGCCAGGGCGGCACCAAGGAAGGATTGGTTGGCCCCGAGCTTGAAGGCAAGCGCTTTGGCGTTGTGGGCGCTGGCGCCATCGGCACGCGTGTTATGAAAATCGCTCAGGCCTTTGGCTGCGAGGTGGTGTGCTATTCGCGCACCAAGAAGGAAATCCCCGGCGTTGAGTTCATGCCGCTCGAAGAGCTGCTGCGCACTTCCGACTTTGTAAGCCTGCATGTGCCGCAGACGCCCGAAACCACTGGCATGATCGGTGCAGAGCAGTTGGCGCTTATGAAGCCTACGGCAGTGCTTATCAACTGCGCTCGTGGCCCTGTGGTAGATTCCCAGGCTTTGGCCAATGCCCTAAACGAGGGCCGTATTGCTGGCGCCGGCATTGACGTTCTGGAAATGGAGCCCCCATTCCCGGCCGATCACGTGCTGCTGAATAGCAAGAACACGGTGGTAACCCCGCATGTGGCCTTTGCATCGCATCAGGCCATGGAAAAGCGCGCCGTTATTGTTGCGGCCAACGTGGCTTCCTTTATCAACGGCAAAACCCAGAACCTGGTTTCGTAAGACTGCACTGCATATGAACGATGAAAGGCGCTGGCGGGTTTTCCGCTGGCGCCTTTTTGCTGCTAGGGCAATGGGCCCCTACGTGGTTTTTGCTACTGCGGTGCGCCTGGCGCGGTGAAAAATTGTTCCTGCCGCAGCGCCAAGTCGCCTTTGCCGCAGCGCCAAATCGCCTTTGCCGCAGCGCCAAGTCGCCCCTGCCGCAGCGCCAAATCGCCCTTGCCGCGGGGTGTTGATTTTGTTGTTGGGCGCACGGGCGGGGCCGTTGCTTATGGCAGCCTTGTAAAACGTATCTTTGCCGAAACAAAGCAGTGGCATAATACCTACTCGCAACGAAAGGAGGCAGCATTGCTGCAGGCAATAAAAAAGCGCTATGAGCTGGTTATCGCGCTGTGCTGCTTTCTTATCCTGTTCACCAATATTGGTTTGGCTTCCACTTCGTTTTCGGTGTATCAGCCCTACCTTGTTGCCATCCCGGGCGTTGGGCATTCGGGCGGCTCGGTTATCCTTTCGGTGCGCACCTTCGTGTCGCTTATTGCCATGTTCTTTGTGGCGCGCTATTACGCTTGGCTCAATTGCCGCCTGGGTGCGCTCATAGCATCATTGTGCGTGGCCTTTGGCTTTGTTCTGTACGCGCTCAATTCTTCCAACTATCTGGGGCTTTGCGCGGGTTCTGCTTTTACTGGCTTGGGGTATGGTCTGGGCGGCATGGTGGCTTCAACCATGCTTATTAACCGCTGGTTCAAATCGAACGTGGCTACCGTTGCGGGTTTTGCCGCAGTTGGGTCGGGCGTGGCGGCAATCTTTATTCCCAATATCGTGGTAAGCATTGTTTCTGCTTCCAGCTTGGCGGCGGCGTTTGCCTTCGAAGCGGCCTTGGCAGCAGCGCTGGGCCTGCTGGTGTTTGTGTTGCTGCGCAACTTCCCTGAAGACATGGGCATGCAGCCTTACGAAGAGCCCGACAAACCCAAGGGCAACGGCAAGCAACGCAAAAAGCACGTGCGCGTTAACCGCAATGTGCCACATAGGTTTATGCCCTTGGTGCTGCTGGCCATGATGTTTGTAGGTTGTATTTCGGTGGGTGGCACCAGCTACTTGGCCGTTTTGTTTACTTCGGTGGGCTTTACCACCGAATCTGCCGCGGCGTTGGTTGCGCTGTGCGGTGGCTGCTTGGCGGCGTCGAAGCTGGCCAGCGGCTTTGTGTTCGACGGCATTGGTACGCTCAAAGGCTCGTTACTGTTCTTCGGGCTGTTTGTTGCGGGCACGGGTTTGCTGTGCTTAACCGCTATGGGCGCCACGGGCTTGGCCGGCATTGGCGTGCTTCTGTATTCCATTGGCCTTACCTTGGGCTCGGTGGGCGTTTCGGTGTGGAGCATCGAGCTTTCGCCTAAGGGCAGCGAAGTCAAAACCATCAAGAACTTCCAAATCTGTTATGCCCTGGGCGGCTTCATCTTTACCTTTTTGCCCGGCTTTATGGCCGAAGCGTTTGGCGGCTACCTTGTTCCATATGTTGCGCTACTTGTGATGATTACGGTTGCCGCCATCATAATCATTGGCATTTATGCCCTAACCGACCTGCGCAAACGCAACGGTTAACAATCTAACTAAACCTTAACTCCGCTTAACATCCGTTTTGCAGCGTGCAGAACCATTTGGTGGTTCCCACCGTGGTTGTTCCCGCCGCGGAATAGACACACGCGCGGATGCGCTATTGCGCGTACCTGTTCCTGAAGCGGTGCTTTCCCCGTACGAGGGGGTTGGCTCGGAATGAAATAAAGGCCTGCGGCTTAATTGCCGCGGGCCTATTTTGCGTTTGGGGGGCGAATGTTTTGGCGGGCGCAGGCTTTGGTGTGCGCATGCTTTTGCAGGCGCAGACGAGCGCGCTATTCTTTGCGAATCATATCCCACTGCTCAGCTACGTAGAAACGGCGGCGGTTTTGGCAACTGGTAAGCGTTACGCGGCCCGCATTCACTAGGTAAATGAGGTGCGCAAACGTTTCGCCCAGCGAATAGAACTTCTGGTCGATGGTCCAGCTATCCCAGTTGGGGTGCTTCCACTTGGCATTGCGGGCGATGTCGATAAGGCTTGCATGCCCTTCGGCTACCAGGCTGTACAGCTCTTCTAAGCGGTTGGCGTGGAATTCCTTCAAGAAGTCCACGCGCTCGGCAACGCCGGTGAAGGGAGAACCGTGGCCCGGCAGAATAAGGTCAACGTCTAAATTGCGTACCTTATCTAGGCTGGTAAGGAATTCTTTTAAGGCATCGTATCCGGTAATCCAGCTCATGATGGTGGGTGTGATGCGCTCCAGTACGTGGTCGCCAGAAATAAGGATTTTGCAGGTAGGTTCGTACAGGCAAATATGCCAATCGTCGTGGCCTGGGGTGGTTATAACCTGAAAGCGATAATCGCCGTTGCGGTACACATCGCCATCGGCCAGGTAAAACAAATCGGGTTGGTTTTTGGTGGGCACCAGTTCTGAAGAAACCTGGTAGGTGCTGGCATCGCGCTTTTGCATGCTGCGCTCGTCATAGGTGTTGGGGCGCACCAAATGGCTGATGAGCGGGTTGTACACCGTACTCTGGATGTCCATGAGGTTGCGCACTTCCTGAAATGAGTGCATGTTGGCATACACGCGCATCCAGCGGCGCCAGATGCGATCGAGGTTGCCCGTGTGGTCGGGGTGCGAATGCGTAAGCACGATTTCCACCGATTCCCAGTCGCGGCCCAGCTGGTGCAGGGCTGCCTCGATAGCAGCTTCGCATTCGGGTTCGTTTAGGCCCACATCAATGACGGTGGTTTTGTCTTCGCTCAAAATGAAGTACGAATTTAAGTACTCAAGCGGGTTGTTGGGCAGCGGAACGGGCACGCGCCAAATGCGCGGGAACACCTCTTCGATACCGCCGTTGTTGTACTGCTCTGCGTAGTTGCCCATGAATCTGCCCTCGTGTTGTTCTTCGCAAACTGAGCGTATCGCATAATAGAAGCCGAGTAGCAACGCTGCGGGAGGCGTTGGCGAAAATACGGTTGGCGGAAACCGCACCGTTACGTATGGGAGGTGAATGGCAAATGGCTGCAAAAACCGAAGCAGGCGCACTGCCCGATACGCATTGCCATGTTGCCTTTATGGCCCATCCTGCGCAATTTGCCGCAGACGCCGAAGCTGCACACGCACCATTGCTTTCGCTCAGTTGCACCCCCGCCGAATTCGATTGCTTGCAAGCAGAAGTGCCTGGCGGCCAATTCGTAAAGCATGGCCTGGGCCTTCACCCCTGGTGGGTGCCCGATGGCGCCCAAGCGCTCGATGCCCAACTGGCCGAATTCGACCGCCTTTTGCCAAAGACGCGCATTGTGGGCGAAGTTGGCCTGGACTTTTCCAAGCGAAGGGAAGCCACGCGCCAAAACCAGCTTGCTGCGTTCGCTCATATTGCCGGCGCCTGCGCCGAAACTGGCGGCAAAGTGCTAAGCATTCACTGCGTGCGCGCCCACGAAAGCGCACTTTCGGTTTTGCGGCAAACAGAATGCGCCCAGCAATGCGCCTGCATCTTCCATTGGTTCAGCGGCTCGGGCGAACACTTAAAGCAGGCAATTGGTATGGGCTGTTGGTTTTCGGTAAGCGAGCGCATGCTGGCAAGCGGCCGCGGCCGTGAATACGCCAAAGCCATTCCGTTGGAAAAACTGCTGCTAGAAACCGATGCCCCCGATGCAGAAAACCCCGAGCTGCAGCAACCATGCGTGCCCTACGCCTTCGCACAGCATCAGGCCGAGCTAGCCCGCACCGTAGTGAAGCTTGCCGAACTGCGCCGTATACCCGAAGCGGAACTTGCCGCCACCATCGCGCACAACACGCAGGCGCTTCTACGTGGCTGAGCAGTGGGATATGATTGGGCGCGAATAGCCTAAAGGAGGCCAAAATGAAGTACTTTATTGCGTCTGATATTCACGGATCGGCCGCTTGGTGCGAGCGCTTTGTGCAAGCGGCGCAGCAGGGCGGGGCCAGCCGAATAATCTTGCTGGGCGACATTCTGTATCACGGCCCGCGCAATAATTTGCCGGAAGGCTATGACCCCAAGCGCGTTATTGAGCTTTTGAACCCCTTGGCCAAAAAGATTATTGCTGTGCGCGGTAATTGCGATGCTGAGGTAGACCAGATGGTGCTGGATTTCCCTTGCATGGCCGACTATTCCACGCTGGTAGATTCTGAAGGCGATGCCCCGCGCACGCTCTTTTGCTCGCATGGGCATGTGTACGGCCCGGGTATTGATGGCGCGGTGGATAATTTTCCTAACGTAGCTGATGGCAGTGCGTTTTTGTATGGGCATACCCACGTTAAGGTAAATGCCCCAAGCGCTGCTAAGCCTGGCATTTGGCTGTTTAATCCGGGCAGCCTTTCGCTTCCCAAAGACGGTTCCCATAGCTTTGGAATCTACGAAACCGGCAAGCCGTTAGAGCAAGCCTTCCAGCACGAAGTTTTGTAGCCGTGCGCTTAGCCAGCCATTGTTAATTCGCCGAAACATTCCCAAAAAGTTTATTGACAGCTGCTGCACGCGGAAGCAAAATAGCCAACAAGTTCGGCTCTTGCTAAGGGCCGGCACACCTAAACCGTTGAAGCGGAAGTCAAAGCGGGTAGGCGCGCACAGAGAGTTCGGGATGCTGTGATCCGAGCCGAAATGCCGCTCGCCAAATGGACCGCCGAGGGTGCAGGCAAAAGCAGCTTTGCTGCAACGTAGCTTGCAACGTGATGGCATACGTTAGTTGCCGGGGTTATGAAGGTAACCTGCAAAGAGCACGGGTCAAACCGTGAAGCAAGGTGGCACCGCGAGCTTAACAGCCCGTCCTTGATTGTTTTTACACGTCAAGGGCGGGTTTTTTATTGGCTGCCCTTCAAAGAGAAAGGGCATGCGCCAATGAGCAGTACGAATTCGCTGCAGCCGAGCCTAAAGGAGGTGCGCCGCCTGGCGGGGCAGGAAGGCATTCGCCGTGTTCCGGTTAAGCGTGAACTGTATGCCGACCGCATTACCACGGTGGAAGCCATGCGCAAGTTGCGCCAGGCAAGCAACCATTGCTTCTTGTTGGAAAGCGCCGAAGCCGACCAGCGCTGGGGCCGCTATTCCTTTTTGGGCTACAACCCAACGCTCGAGCTTACGTGCTTGAATGGCAAGCTGAACATCCGCCGCAATGTTGAAGGCGCCGAGCCAACTGTTGAAACCATGCAGGTTGAGCACCCGGGCAGTGCCATTCGCGCCATTATCGAAGAAAACAAGAGCGCCCAGGTGGAAGGCTTTCCAACGTTTAGCGGTGGCTTGGTGGGGTATTTCAGCTACGACTACATCAAGTACGCTGAGCCCACGCTGCGCCGCCCCGACTTGGCGCATGAAGACTTCTTGGACGTTGACCTGATGCTGTTTGACCAGGTTATTTGCTTCGACAACTACCGCCAAAAGATCATTCTTATTGCCGGTGTTAGCACAAGTGATGTAGATGCTGGCTACGAAGCGGCAGCTGCAAAGTTGGACGAAATTGAGCGCATTCTGTTCAACGGCGAGCCTTATGCCTTCCAGCCGTTGCACATGGAAGGCCCGCTTGCCCCGCAGTTTTCAAGCGAACGCTTTTGCGAAATGGTGAACATTGCCAAGCATCACATCCATGAAGGCGATATTTTTCAGGTAGTTCCTTCCAACCCGCGCACGGCTGCCGCCACGGGCAACCTGTTTGACACCTACCGCGTGCTGCGTTGCCAGAACCCATCGCCCTACATGTTTTACTTCACCAGCGACGATGTTGAGATTGCCGGCGCATCGCCCGAGACTTTGGCTCGCCTGCAGGATGGCACGCTGTTTACCTACCCGCTGGCCGGATCGCGCCCCCGTGGTGCAACGCCTGCCGAAGACCGCGCTTTAGAAGAAGAGCTGCTGGCCGACACCAAAGAACGCGCCGAGCACGACATGCTTGTTGACCTGGGCCGTAACGACTTGGGCCGCGTAAGCCGCCTGGGTAGCGTGAAGGTTCAGGAATATCGCAACATCTTGCGCTTCAGCCGCATTATGCACATTGGATCTACCGTTACCGGCCAGCTGGCCGAAGGCAAAGACGCCGTTGACGTGATGGATTCCATTTTGCCCGCAGGCACGCTTTCGGGTGCACCCAAGCTGCGCGCTTGCCAGATTATCCAGGATTTGGAAGGTGCCAAGCGCGGCATTTACGGCGGCGCCATTGGGTATCTGGATTTCACCGGCAACCTGGATACCTGCATTGGCATTCGTTTGGCCTACAAGAAGAACGGCCGTGTGTGCGTGCAAACCGGCGCCGGCATTGTTTCGGACAGCATCCCCGAAAACGAAGACCTGGAGTGCTTTAACAAGGCGCGCGCCGTTATGGAAGCGCTGCAAACCGCAGAAGGGGGCCTGGCATGATCGTTCTTATCGACAACTACGACAGCTTTTCCTACAACCTGTATCAGCTGGTGGGCGAGCTGAACCCCAACATCGAAGTGGTGCGCAACGATGCGCTAACCGTGGCAGAGCTTGAAGCCATGCAGCCCGAAGCCATCATCCTTTCGCCCGGGCCTGGGCGCCCTGCCGATGCCGGCATCTGCGAAGAGGTTGCGCTGAAGCTTTCGGGCAAGGTGCCCATCTTGGGCGTTTGCTTGGGGCACCAGGCCATCTGCGAAGCATTCGGTGGCGTAGTTACCTACGCCAAGGAGCTTATGCACGGTAAATCTTCCATGGCCAAGGTGGACGCTTCTTCGCCCATATTCAAGGGCTTGCCCCCGCAGGTGAGTGTGGCCCGCTACCATTCGCTGGCTGCTGAAGAGGAAGCCCTGCCTGGCTGTTTGCAAGTAATAGCGCGCACAGCCGATGGGGAAGTGATGGCGGTGAAACACAGGGATTACCCCACGTATGGCCTGCAGTTTCATCCCGAAAGCATCCTTACGCCAGAAGGGTGCACCATGCTGAAGAATTTTTTGGATATCACCGCGAACTAGAAAGGAACAACCATGATTCGCGAAGCAATTTTCAAACTGGTAGACAAGCAAGACCTTACCTACGATGAGGCTTACACCGTTATCAATGAAATCATGTCGGGCGAAACCACGCAGGTGCAAACCGCGGCGTTTCTTTCGGCCCTTTCAACCAAGAGCACCAAGAGCGAAACCATCGACGAAATTGCCGGTTGCGCCGAGGCCATGCGCTCGCACGCAACCAAGGTGAGCTACCCCAAACCCGTGCTTGAGATTGTGGGCACTGGTGGCGACAAGGCGGGCAGCTTCAACATCTCTACCACGGCAGCGCTGGTTATTGCCGCAGGAGGAGCTAAGGTTGCCAAGCACGGTAACCGCGCAGCTTCCAGCAAAAGCGGCACGGCTGACTGCCAGGAAGCCTTGGGCGTTAACATCGAGCAGAGCCCCGAGCTGTGCGTGAAGCTGCTTGATGAAGTGGGCATGTGCTTCTTCTTTGCGCAGAAGTACCACACGGCCATGCGTTATGTGGGTCCCATTCGCAAGGAACTGGGCATTCGCACGGTATTCAACATTTTGGGGCCCCTTACCAACCCGGCAACGCCCGAAAAGATGATTTTGGGCGTGTATGACGAAAGCTTGGTGCAGCCGCTGGCACGCGTGCTTACCAGCTTGGGCGTAACCGACGGCATGGTGGTGTACGGCCAGGCTTGCTTGGATGAGCTTTCCACCGCGTGCCCCACCACCGTGTGCGAATTCCACAACGGCGAATATTCCAGCTATGTGCTTACCCCGGCAAGCTTTGGTATGCAGCAATGCACCCTTGAAGACTTGCAGGGTGGTACGCCGGAAGAAAACGCGCAGATCACGCGCGACATTCTTCTGGGCAAGGAGCAAGGTTGCAAGCGCGATACGGTGCTGCTTAACGCCGCTGCTGGCTTATACATTGCAGGCGTTGCCCCTTCGCTGAAGGACGGCATTGCCCAGGCGGCCGAGCTAATCGATTCGGGCAAGGCCATGGAAACCCTAAAAGCCTATGTGGCGCTTTCCAACCAGGAGGCATAAGTGAGCATCCTAGACGAAATAGCCGCCTACACGCGCCAGCGTATGGCCGCCGAAGAGTTGCAGTTGCCTACGGCGGAATTGGAGCGCAAGGCGCGCGCTATGGCTGCGGCCGAGCTTGAGCGCGATGGGCAGTTTGCCTTCCCGTTTAAGGCTGCACTTGCCGCACCAGGGCTTTCCTTTATTTGCGAGGTGAAGAAAGCTTCGCCTTCCAAGGGCGTTATTGCCAAAGATTTTCCGTACTTGGATATTGCCCGCGCATATGAGGCGGCGGGAGCTTCGGCCATTTCGTGCCTTACCGAACCCAAGTGGTTTATGGGTCGCGACGAGTACCTGCGTCAAATTTCCGCCGAGGTTAGCATCCCGGTGCTGCGCAAGGATTTTGTAGTGTGCGAGCGCATGATTTATCAAGCCAAGGTGCTGGGCGCCAGTGCGGTGTTGCTCATTTGCGCCATCCTTACCGATGAGCAGCTGGCAAGCTATGGCAAACTGGCTGCTGAACTGGGGCTTTCGGCTTTGGTAGAAGCTCATGACGAAGAAGAGATTGCCCGGGCGGTTGCCAGCGGTGCCGAAATCATTGGCGTGAACAACCGCAACTTAAAGGACTTCACGGTAGATTTTGGCAACGCCCGACGTTTGCGCGATTCCATCCCTAAAGGCGTGCTGTACGTGGCTGAATCGGGCGTGAAGGAAGCAGCCGATGTTGCAAGCATGGCGGCGCTTGGTGCCGATGCTGCGCTTATCGGCGAAGCTCTTATGCGCTCGGCCAGCAAGAGCGCCAAGCTAGAGGAATTTCGCGAAGCTGCTGCTGGTGCAGGGAGCGCGCAATGAGTGCAGTGCAACAAACGCTGGCAATGAATGCCGAGCGTCAGCGGCAGGCTAGGCAATGGCTGCTTGCCAGCGCGCCCGAGCCGCGCGTGAAGCTGTGCGGCATGTTTCGCACCGAAGATATTGATGCGGTGGCGCAGGCGCAGCCCGATATGTGCGGCTTTGTTGTTGGCTTCCCAAAGTCGCATCGCAGCGTAACACCTGAACAGCTTGCGCTTTTGGGCGAGCATCTGCTGGCATACGAGGCTGCAGGCATGAAATGCATTGGCGGGGCGTGCCGCATGCCGCGTGCTATTTATCGCGTGGGCGTGTTTGTAGATTACCCATTGGATGCGCTGGTGCAGCTGGTAGGGCAGGGCGTAGTTGATCTGGTGCAGCTGCATGGCAGTGAAACGAATGCTTACGTTAAGGAGCTTCGCCAGCAAACGGGCGTGGGCATAATCCAAGCTTTCCGTGTGCGCGAGCAGGCCGATGTTGCTAGGGCTGAAGCTAGCTTGGCCGATATGGTTTTGCTAGACAACGGCCAGGGCACGGGCCAACAGTTTGACTGGAGCTTGGTTTCTGCGGTGCATCGCCCGTTTATATTGGCCGGCGGTTTAGCCCCGCAAAACGTGGCGCGGGCTGTTCGCGAGGTGCACCCGTGGGGTGTGGACATGAGCTCGGGCATCGAGACCGAAAAGCTCAAGGACCCGGCGAAGATGGCCGCCGCCGTTGCCTCCATGCGGAAGGCGGTGCGCCCATGATGTGTCCCGGCAAACGATGGTGTGGCCGATGGTGACCGCAAGACGCTTCGGGAGGGGCAGGGGCCGGCGAGGGCTCTCTGAACACCTTTCCTGAAGGTTCGCGAAGCGAACGTATTTAAAGGCATGAAGCGGTGCAGCGCATGAGGTTTTTGGAGGCACCTCCAAAAACCGAACAGCGGAACGGGAGGCTCGACGGCCCCCCCAAAGCGCTGCACCGCCTACAGCAAAGGTAATCCCAGGCCACTGCGCCTGATCAAGAAAGGAAACAACATGCAAAAGGGAAGGTTCGGCATCCATGGCGGGCAGTATATGCCCGAAACGCTCATGAATGCCGTCATTGAACTGGAAGAAGCTTACAACCATTACAAGGACGACCCGGAATTCAAAGCTGAGCTGAATACGCTGCTCAACGAATACGCCAATCGCCCCAGCCTTCTGTATTACGCAGAGCGTCTTACCAAAGATTTGGGCGGTGCCAAGATATACCTGAAGCGCGAAGACTTGAACCACACCGGTGCGCACAAGATCAACAACGTTCTTGGCCAGGTGCTTTTGGCCAAGAAGATGGGCAAAACCCGCGTTATCGCCGAAACAGGCGCTGGTCAGCATGGCGTTGCCACAGCAACAGCGGCAGCGCTCATGGACATGGAATGCGAAGTGTTCATGGGCAAGGAAGACACCGAGCGCCAGGCCCTAAACGTTTACAAGATGCGCCTTTTGGGTGCCAAGGTTCATGCGGTTGAAAGCGGTACGGCAACCCTGAAGGATGCCGTTTCTGAAACCATGCGCGAATGGACTAACCGCATTGCCGACACGCACTATGTGCTTGGATCTACCATGGGCCCGCATCCGTTCCCCACCATCGTGCGCGATTTCCAAGCAGTGATTTCTCAGGAAATCAAAGATCAGTGCTTGGAAAAGGAAGGCCGCCTGCCCGATTGCGTACTTGCCTGTGTAGGTGGCGGCTCCAACGCCATGGGCACGTTCTACCACTTCATCGAGCACCCCGAGGTTAAGCTCATCGGTTGCGAAGCTGCTGGCCGCGGTATCGATACCTTCGAAACTGCTGCAACCATCAACACCGGCAGCGTTGGCGTGTTCCACGGCATGAAGTCGTATTTCTGCCAAGACGAATACGGTCAGATTGCGCCTGTGTATTCCATCAGCGCTGGCTTGGACTACCCAGGTGTTGGCCCCGAGCACGCATGGTTGCACGATACCGGCCGCGCGCAGTATGTGCCCGTTACCGACGACGAAGCGGTAGATGCTTTTGAGTACTTAAGCCGCCTGGAGGGCATTATTCCTGCAATCGAAAGCGCGCATGCTGTGGCTTATGCCTGCAAGATCGCACCCACCATGAGCAAAGACCAAATCATGGTAATTACCCTTTCTGGTCGCGGTGATAAAGACTGCGCCGCCATCGCCCGCTACAGAGGAGAAGAGATCAATGAGTAACCCCCGCATCAAAGCTGCCTTCGAAAACGGCAAGGCATTCATCCCGTTTGTAACCTGCGGCGACCCGGATTTGGAAACCACCAAGAAGATTATTATTGAACTGGCCGAAGCAGGTGCTGCGGTAATTGAGCTGGGCATTCCGTTTTCTGACCCAACGGCAGAAGGCCCGGTAATCCAAGCGGCCAACCTGCGTGCGCTTTCTGCCGGCACCACTACCGACAAGATTTTCGACATGGTGGCCGAAGTGCGCAAAACCGTGGACACGCCGTTGGTATTTATGACGTATGCCAACGTGGTGTTCCACTACGGCATTGAAAAGTTTGCCGAGCGCGCAGCGGCGGCAGGCGTAGACGGCCTTATTCTGCCCGACGTTCCCTTTGAGGAAAAGGAAGAGTTTGCGCCGGCATTTGCCCAGCGCGGCATGGACCTTATCAGCATGATTGCGCCCACTTCCGAAGAGCGCATCGATATGATTGCACGCGTTGCGCAGGGCTTTGTGTATTGCGTAAGCTCGCTGGGCGTAACCGGCACGCGCTCGCAGATTACCACCGACTTGGATTCCATTGTGGCTCATATTCGCAAGGCAACCGATACGCCGGTGGCTATTGGCTTTGGCATTTCCAACCCCGATCAGGCTGCGGCCATGGCAGCTAAGGCCGATGGCGCCATCATCGGCTCGGCCATTGTGAAGCTGGTTGCCGCCAACGGCACGGAAGCTGCGCCTGTTGTGGGCAAGTTTGCCCGTGACGTAGTGGCTGCCCTGCGGGCCTAACGCTTTTTTGGGATGGCCAGTGCGATAGCGATGCCAACCAGGGCGATGCCTGCTACTGCAATCATTACCGCCTGCAGACCGCAGGCATCGCCCAGCAGGCCCAGCACGGGCGACATCACGCCGCCAATGCATACCATCACGCCAAACGAAATTCCCGAAGCCATGCCTAAATGGTGCGGCACAAAGCTTTGCCCCAGCGCCACGGCAGAAGGGTAGGAAATGTCGCAGCATAGCGCCAAAAGCACAATGAGCACCAGCGCCACGACAAGGTTTCCGTTAAAGGCAAACGCCACAACAAGAACTGCCACCAGCGCATACGAAACAACAATGAGCTTCTTGGCCCCCATGCGCGCGCCAAACCATCCAGAGCTGATGGTGGCCACCGCGCAGATGATGGCAAACAGCGAAATCATGGAAGAAGAGAATTCTTCGCTTTGACCCAGGTTCGAAACCAGGAACAACGGGATAAACGAAAGGAACGCGTAGTACATGATGCTGCGCATAGAAATGGCGCCCATTACCACGGCAAAGCCGCCCCAGTTGTCGCGCTCGTTTGTGTCGCTGGCTTTTTGAGCTGCGCCGAAAGCCAGGAAGGTACGGTTGCAGGCCAGCAGCACCGCAGCGCATCCAAGTGCAGGAACAAGGAACACCAAGGTGCCCGCCATGCCCAAAAGCCCCAGCGCGCCTGCGGCAACCAAGGGGCCAAAGGTAAAGCCCAGTTTGCCGCCCACGGCAAAAATGCTCATGCCGGTGCCTTTTTGCTTGCCGGCTACAAGGTTGGCCAAGCGTCCGCCTTCGGGGTGGAACATGGCAACGCCAATGCCCGAAACCATGGCAGAAATCACTACCAACGGGTAGCTTTGCAATACGCCAACACCGGCAACGCCAGCGCCGGCAAGCACGATTCCTAAAGCCATGAGCCAGGGTCGCTGGTGCTTGTCGCCTAGCCAGCCAAATAAGGGCTGAATGATGGCCGATGCGGCGTTTGATGCCAAGAGCAATGCGGTAACGGCGGCGTAGGAGTAGCCGTAGTGCAAAACCAAAAAGGGCATGATGGCAACCAGCGCGCCCTGGTTAAGGTCGTCGCATAGGTGCGCTGCCATAAGCAGGTAGCTATAGCGTTTGCTTGGCTTTGGCTCGTCTGCGGTTTTGCCCGTGGCTACGGCTGCGGCTGCATTCGCGGGTTTGCCCGCAGTATCGATTGCGGGCGCATTCGCGGGTTTACCCGCAGCTGCATCTGTGGTTTCGCCTGCGCTGGCAGTTTGGGTGTTTGCCATTTGCTCTCCGTTTCTTCTTTCAGAAGTATGCCACGGAAAGCAGGTGAGTGCTGCGGGTGTGGCTGGCCGGCGTGGCCCTTGGCGCGCGCGTGGCTCCGCAAAACCATGGGCTTTCGCCTGCTATTTGGTACGCAAAGTGCCAGGTGCGCGTTCAAAAGGGTATGATGTAGAGCCAACGAGGGGAGGAACCATGGCAATTATTGCCCGACTGCTGCAGTCTTTGCCGCTGATTATCTTTTTGGCCGTGCTTGCCGTGGTCATTTACTTCTTTGTGTCGTGGGTGCGCACGCCCCAGCGCGCAAAAGAAGTGCTTATCAAAGTGTTCACTATTTTGAACATAGTGCTTTCGGCGTTCTTCTTGCTGGCCAGCGCCTATGCCTTCTTCGAGCATAACGATCCCGTGCTTGAGCTTACCGTGTCGTTTTTGGTTGTTGCGCTTGTGGCCTTGGCTATTACGCGTATCTGCCGCTGGCGCTTTGTGAAAAACAACCCCCATTACGTGGATAAAAGCCAGAAGACCACGTACCTGTAGCTGGCTGCTCTAAGGTGCCATCGCGCTGCCTTTTTCTTGGAGTGCTCGGGCATGGTTCTTGGAGCGCCCGGGCAACGTGCGTTGCTGCTTTGCCCTCTATTTCTCTGTTTCGTTTGCTCGGGCCGTTTTCGTTGCTTGCTGTTCGTCTTAATGCGTTTAGCCTTCAACCAGGAAATGTGGCACGTCTTGTAGCATGATCTTTAAATCGCCCGCAGGTACGCCACCGTTTAAGTGTTCTTGTACGTTGCATGCCAAACCGCGAACCGCGCGCAGCTTGGGGAACATGCCTTGGTCGGAGCTCATAACGTAATCGGTGGGCTTGGTGCCCGCTTCTTTCATGAAAGAGCGCAACGAGCGATCTCGATTGAATTCGTAGAAAGATTTTTCCATCTTTACGCCTAAGCTCGCCATTTCGCGCTGCATGGCGATGCTCATTTCGGAAGTGCGCCAGTCGATATGTTGGTACACCATTTTGCGCACTCCCATTTCATGCGCGGCGCGGTATAGCTTTAGGCCTTCGCGGTTATCGATATGGCCCGAAGAGATAATCACATCGTTGTCGCGTACCAATTCAAGAATTTCGTATACCTCAGGCTTCAGATTGCCCTCTTCATCGAGCACGGTAATGCCCATTTTGCCGTTGAGCGTTTTCATGGGATTGCCCGCGATTTCGGTTGCATAGTGCGGGTAGGGAATGGAGCTATCCCAAATCTGGAAGCCATTTTGCGATTCAAGCGTGGGCATGAACACCGTTTTGGCACCAGCCATAATGGCAGCTTCCACGGCAACTGGGTTAAGGCCGCCCACTTCGTAATTCAGGCAGATAGAGCCATGAACCTTGAATTTATCGCCCTTGACGGCGTATTTCTGCGCAATTTTGTTGCGGAAGAACGAGCCGAACTGATGGCATTTGATAATGACGCCGTCCAAACCAGCTTCTTCGTATTCATGCACCAGCTCAAAATCGTCCAGCACGAATTCATCATCGCGTGTAGGGTTGGCATGCACGTGCGTATCGATGGCACCGTGCAGCAGTTCCCATGCGGTGTCCGAAACCGTGTAATTTTCTTCGGCAAAAAAATCATTTTGGTCGGACAGCAGTGCAAAATTTGGATTGTATTCCTGCATGATTACCCCTCTCATTTTGTCCCCTAGGAAGAAAGGGCAAATCCCCTACTTGCCTTGCTTTCTTCCTCTTGTTTTAAATGCTAAACCGCCAGGTGAGAAAGGGCAAATAATTGAAAGTCCAATGAGAAGTAACTGGTACAGCGGAAGAAAGAATGTTGCGAATCGGGAAGGGGTAATTCAATGAACGAAACAGATATGTTGAATAGTCGCAGTGCCGGCGCGGCGGAAGATTGCATGGAAGAAATTGCCAATGCAAGCGTCAGCGACAATTGCTTGTATGAGCGTCGTCGTGCGCTTATACGCGAATTCGCGGGTTGCGCTTATATTGATGGTGAAAATCTGACCCCCGAGCAGCTTAAAGAGGAACGTATTTCTCGCATTATTGCGAAATCTTTTTAAAAGATTGCCCTCTTGCCATTTCGGATAAAACTGTTCCGCTAGCGGTATAGTTTTATCTTGGCGGAATTTCATAAACTATTCCGATAGCGGTATAGTTTATGGAAGCAGAAAGGGAGCGGATATGGTTTCTACAACAGATGCGGCAAAGCTGCTGGGCGTTTCTCCCCGTAGGGTTCGCGCGCTTATTGATGCGGGCGAACTGAAAGCGCAGCGCGTTGGACGCGCTTGGCTTGTGGACGAATCTTCGGTTCGAAACCGCGCAGATTCTGTTGTTTCGCCAGGCCGCCCCAAAGATGGCGAGCACGACTCTTCTGCAATAACTTCGTTCATTCTTATGAACCGCAACCATGAAGTGGCACGGTTCGAATTCAATAAAAATCGCGAAAGGGTCTTGCGCCTTGAGCCTTTGCAAGATGCTGCATGGGCGCCCTTGGGTGCATGCAGCGCTCCCGGAAGAATGCATGCTGATTTTCTGCAGCAGTGGATGGCGAACCGTTCCATTCCCGAGGCGCGCCCTCGCATTGGCGCACTGTTGGAAGAGGCGGGCTTTGCGAATGTGAGCCAGCTTGCTTTGCACTCGTTAGGATTAAGCCTTTCCGACCAGTATTGGTTCAAGCCCATTGATGCCAAAACAGGCAATGCCCTGCCGCTTGATTGGGGCGAAATCAATTACTTCGACAACGGTTTTGACGATGGCTCTGGCGCAACGCTTATGGGCGCCGCTTCGAGTGGTGGAACCGACAGGGCCCCTTCCAACACCACTAATGGCATGTTGGAAAAGCGCTGGATAACACGCAGGGGAAAGTCATGGCTGATGAAGGGCTCCACGCCAGGTTCGAACCGCGAGCCGTTTAACGAGGTTCTTGCGACCAGGCTGTTTGAGCGCTTGCTTGAGCCCAAGGAATTCGTTCCCTATGAACTGACGTTTGAAAACGGTAAGCCGTATTCGCTTTGCCCCAACATGCTCAATGGAAAACAGGAGCTTATTCCTGCAAGCGACCTAGTGGGTTGTTACGGTCTTCATAGCGCGGGGCTCTACGATTCGTACGTGCGCCAGGCTTCAGAGCTTGCTGGGCGCAACTTGCGCGAAAGCATCGACAAGATGATCGTGTGCGACTACCTGATGGCAAACGACGATAGGCACCTGTTCAACTTCGGGCTTATCCGCGAAGTGGAGTCGCTGCAGGTAATGGGCTGTGCACCCCTGTACGATTCCGGTTGCGCCTTCTTTGCGCGAGCCACGTTAGCGCAGTTGCGCGCCAAGCGCTATTTCTACGATAGCCATCCTTTTAGAGAGGTTCCTTATAGTCAGCTGGCCTTGGTGGAAGACTTGAGCTGGTTCGACCCCGAAAAGCTAGATGGCTTCACCGATGAAGTGCGCGAAGTGCTTTCGCGGAACGAAGACCTTACCGAAGAGTTTATTGAGCTGGCTGCCGGGCATGTTCAGCGCAATATCGACAAGGTCGTTGATCTTTCGCTTGAGCTGGCCAGATAGTTTTAGCTTAGCTCTTTGAGCTTTTGGCAGGCTTCGGCCATTTCGTCCACCAGGTTGCTGAACTGCGCCAGAGCGTCTTCTACCGGCTTGGGGCTTAGCATGTCTACGCCGGCACCGCGCAGAAGCTCGATAGGAGGCAAGCTGCTGCCGCCCTTCAAGAACCCTAGGTAATCTTTACGGCCCTGTTCGCCCAGCTCAACAATACGCTGCGAAAGCGCGATGGCTGCAGCAAAGCCAGTGGCGTACTGGTACACGTAGAAGCGATAGTAGAAATGCGGAATGCGCGCCCATTCAAGCACGATGTTTTCGTCCATTTCAATGCCGCTGCCAAAGTAAAGCTCGTTTAGCTCCTTGTACATTTCGCACAGCGCATCGGCGGTAACGCCTGCGCCGGTAGCCACCAGCTCGCTTACCTTCAGCTCGAATTCGGCAAACATGGTTTGGCGGTACAGCGTTGCGCGGAACTGCTCTAGGAAATGGTTGAGGAAGTAGGCTCGATGGCGCTCGTTCTTCGCGTTTTCCAAGAACCAGCGCGTCAGCAGCGCTTCGTTGCAGGTGCTGGCTACCTCGGCCACAAAAATGACGTAGTCGGAATAGCAGGTGGGCTGGTTGGCCGAAGAAAGATACGTGTGGATGGAGTGGCCCATTTCGTGGATGAGCGTGAACACATCGTCAAGCTTTCCCTGGAAGTTCATAAGGATTACCGGGTGCATGCCTTGGCCGCCGGCAGAATAAGCGCCGCTGCGCTTGCCGGGGGTTTCGTACACATCAACCCAACGCTCGGCCAGACCCTTGCGCACCAGTGCCAGGTAATCTTCGCCCATGGGCTCGAGCGCCTTCAGGATAATTTCGCAGGCTTCTTCGTAGGTGAAGGTAAGGTCGCACTCGTCTACGATAGGCACATACAAGTCCGAGAATTTAAGCTGGTCAACGCCTAAAAGCTGTTTGCGCAGATTAACGTATTTGTACATGGCGGGCATGTTGTTGTGCACGGTTTGGATAAGGTTGGTGTACACCTGCGTGGGCACTTCGTTGCCGGTAAGCGCGGCTTCCAAAGCCGAATTGTAGCGGCGCGCATCGGCGAAGAATTTCAGCTGTTTGTTCTGTGCGCCCAGCGTTGCCGCAAAGGTGTTGCGGAACTGGCGATAGGTGGAATACAGGCTTTCGTAGGCGCTTTCGCGCAGGGTGCGATCGGTGCTCATCATCAGTGGCACGTAGCTTCCGTGCGTCACCGCATGCTTGTTGCCCTGCGCGTCGGTAGCATCGGGGAAGGTGAGGTCGGCATCGTTGAGCAGGCTAAAGATGTTGTCGGGCTGGTTGGCCATGTCGCCTGCGGCGGCCAGCAGCTTTTCTTCGGCAGGGCTTAGCACGTGCTCGCGCTGGCGAAAGATCACATCCATGCAGCGACGATACTGTTCAAGCTCGGGCTCGGCCGCGTAAAAGGCTTCCATCTGCTGCTCGGTTAGCGTAAGAACTTCAGAGGTAAACCAGCTGCCGGCACCTGCCAGCGCAACCCACAGCGTCATAACCTGGCTGGAATAATCCTGGTAGCGCGATTCGCGCGTATCTTCGTCGCTTTTGCGTTCGGCGTAGTTAACCAGCTTGGTAAGGGCCAGGTTTGCCTGGTCGTCTAGCTTTAGGTAGGCCAACAGCTCGGCGGCGCTTTGACTTACTTTTCCCTGATAGGCCGCAAATTGCGCGGGCAGTTCTTTGGCCGCTTCCAGGGCCGCCTCAAAGGCTTGGTCGTTTTCGAAGATGCTGGAAAGGTCCCAGCGGTACTGCTCGGGGATTTCGTTTCGTGATTCGTATTTGGTTGCCATGCGTACTCCTTGCGTTGTGCCAGGCACTGCCTTGTTAAAAGGGGAAGCCCCTACGGGTAGGGCCCGGCTGGGCGGCGGTAGGGTTGCCGCAGAAATCTATCGCAAGCAATGGTACGGCAACTAGCCTAAGTTGCGCTGCTGATACAGCCCATTGTCATAGAAACCGAGTTTTCGGTAGTAGCCACGGGTGCCCACTGCGCTAATTACGTTTATGCGCTCATAGCCAGCTTCGTGCGCTAGTTCACAGGCGCGGTTTACCAGCTGGGTACCCAGGCCGCGGTGCTGCGCGCTGCTTTTGCCAGCGTGGTCGATCTTTTCAACGCGGCCATACACATGCACTTCGCGAATCATCGCTTCACCTGGGGCAACGGGCGCTTCGCCTTCTAGCTCGGCGCAAAGCTGGCGGGTGGCGCTGGGGTGGGGCAGGGAAAGCCTTAAGAAGCCTGCAATCTTTCCTTCGGGCGTTACCCACTGCAAAAAGCGCTCGCTGGTGGCGGTGGTTTCGTAGGGCACCACCTTAAGCTCAAGCTGTGCGGCGCTTACGTTTGCCAGGCTCACTTCGCGGTGGCGAATTTCGGCTGTGGGCAGGTGCTGCCCATCGATGCGCGCTTCTACCATCTGGCGCAGGTTCACCTTTTTGTTGCCGGCAACAATATCGGGCGCGCAGATGTCGCGGATCATGCGCGAAATGCGGCAGAACGCCGGTGTTGCGCAGGTATCGGCTACCAGCACGTCTACCAGTTCTTCTTCGCTGTAAGGGCGCCAGGCGCCGCTTTCGTAGTCGGCGCAAAGCCCGGTGCCTTCAACCAGCACGCAGGGGTAGAGCTTAACCTCGTCGGGCTGATAGGCGGCTTCGGTTGCAAGACGACGGTAGTCGGCCTTGTCGTCAGCGGGCGTGCTGCTCAAAAGGTTCACCATGGCGTGCACATGGGTTTTGAAACCAAATAGCCGTAGCAGTTCAAACGCACGCTGAATTTGCTGGTTGGTGGTGTGGCGGTTATTGGCCGCGCGCACTTCAGCGCTCAAGCTCTGGATGCCCATTTGCACCTTGGTACAGCCCAAGCGTCGCAGAGTAAGCAGATGGCCAGGCGTTATGCGCTCGGGTCGCGTTTCTACTACCAGGCCCACCACCCTGTGCTCGCCTTGCTCGTTGGCAGCGTGCTCGGCTTCAAGTTGCTGCCAGGTGGCAGTTTGCCAGGTGGCCGCCTGCTGCCAGCCTTCGTGGTTGCCGTAAAACCAGTCGAAGGCCTGGTTGTAGTTAAGCTCGCCTGCGGCAATTTGTTGCTGCGCAGGTGCGATTTTGGCTTTCAGCTGTTCAGGGTCGGCTTGGATGCCTGCCTGTTCGTAACGCTGCCGAATTGCGGCCACGTTTTGCTGGGCCGCATCGCCGTCGTTCAAGGCGCGGAACAGCTGCCGGGTAAACCAGATTTGGTATTCAGTAGGGTAGTCGCTCCAGGTGCCGCCTAAAACAATTAACTCCACCTTGTCGGTAACATGCCCCATTTCGGTGAGGGCTTTTAGCCGTGCAGCTACCTGTAAATACGGGTCGAAGCAACAGCGCTCGGCGCGCTGGCAGGCAGGTTCATCGGCCAGGTAGCTTTTGGGCATGCGCAGGTCGTTGGGGCAGTAGCGGCAATTGCTGGAGCACTTCCAAGGTTTGGTTAGAACCGTGATGGTTGCCACGCCCGAAGCGGTGCGCCGGGGCTTCATTTGCAGCGTGCGCTCAAGGCGGAGTTGCTGCTGTTCGGTTAGCCCCCATTGCGCCCAATGCTCGGGTTGGTTGCGCTTTACTTCCAGGTAGTAGGCCATAAGCTGGCGCTTGGAAAGCGGGCGGCAGGCTTTGCCGCTGCGCTCGCCTTTGGCAGGCGAATTGTTTGCGGGGCATGCATCGTTGTGGTGCGCGCCCTTTGCAGACACCTCTTCCCCTGCGTGTGCTTTGTTGGGATTTGCGCCCTCGCCAGAAGCCCCCTGTGCAGTGCGCAATTCGCGTTTTGCCTGTTCAAGCAGGCGTTTGTTGTTGCGATTGATTACGCGGGTAAGCTCGCGCTCGCTTAGCTGCTCGCACGTTTCCAGCTGCTGCAGTATGTCGAAGAGGGCCTGTTCCATGCCTGCGATTATAACGTGCTGTTTTTGGGTGCATCGCCGCGCGAAAGCAGGGTGCTTGCGTGTATCATGAATGCATCTGTTTAAAGCCGCCGCGGGCTACGCGCCCAAGCCGGTTTTTACGTACAAAAAAACCCAGCAAGTTAGAAGGGTAGGCCCCATGGTTTCTCGCATCTATGTTGAGAAGAAGCCCGGCTTCGACGTTGAAGCGCAGCAGCTTTTGCACGAGCTGCACACGGTAGTTACGGACGGTTTTCCGGCTTCCACCACGTTGCGCATCGTTAACAGGTACGACGTGGAAGGCATTGCAAACGATTTGTTTGAGCAGTGCGTGCCCACGGTGTTCAGCGAGCCTCAGGTAGACGTTGCCACGGCGGAATTGCCCGCCACCGCAGGTGCCAACGTGCATATTTTTGCGGTTGAGGCCTTACCCGGTCAGTTCGATCAGCGCGCCGATTCCGCTTCGGAATGCATCCAGCTCATTAGCCAGGGCGAGCGCCCCACGGTGCAGTACGCCAAGGTGTACGTGCTGCAGGGCGAGGTTTCTGCGGAGGCGCTGGCCGCCATTAAGCACTATGTAATCAACCCCGTTGAATCGCGCGAGGCTTCGCTTGAAGTGCGCGAAACCTTGGAGGTTGCCGTTCCCGAGCCCCAGCCCGTTGAAGTGGTTGAAGGCTTCACCGAGCTTACGCCCGAAGGCTTGGCACAGTTCCGTGCCGAGCGTGGCCTTGCAATGGACCAGGCCGACATCGAATTCTTCCAGGCCCACTTCAAGGAAATTGGCCGCCAGCCCACCATTACCGAAGTGCGCGTGGTGGATACGTATTGGAGCGACCACTGCCGCCACACCACCTTTGGCACTGAGCTTACCGATGTTGCCATCGACGACGAAACGGTGAAGCTCGCCTTCGAAAAGTACTTGGCCATGCGTGCCGAACTGGGCCGCGAGCACAAGCCCGTATGCCTTATGGACATGGGCACCATCGGCGCCAAGTACTTGCGCGCCCACGGTGGCCTTGCCGGTTTGGACGAATCGGAAGAAGTTAACGCTTGCACCGTTAAGTGCAAGGTAGATGTTGACGGCGAAGAGCAAGACTGGCTGTTCCTGTTCAAGAACGAAACGCACAACCATCCCACCGAAATCGAGCCCTTTGGCGGCGCAGCAACCTGCGTGGGCGGCGCCATCCGCGACCCTCTTTCGGGCCGCAGCTATGTTTATCAGGCCATGCGCGTAACCGGTGCGGGCGACCCTACGGTGCCTGTATCCGAAACGTTGCCCGGCAAGTTGCCGCAGCGCAAGCTGGTTACCACCGCAGCCGCGGGTTATTCCAGCTATGGCAATCAAATTGGCCTGGCTACCGGCCAGGTGCACGAGCTGTATCACCCCGGCTATGTTGCCAAGCGCATGGAAGTGGGCGCCGTTGTAGGCGCAACGCCGGCAAACCATGTTCGCCGCGAAGAGCCTGCTCCGGGCGATAAGATCATTTTGCTGGGCGGCCGCACTGGCCGCGATGGCATTGGCGGCGCTACCGGTTCTTCCAAAACGCAGAACGTCGAAAGCGTAGAAAAGTCGGGCGCTGAAGTTCAGAAGGGCAACGCCCCTGTTGAGCGCAAAATCCAGCGCTTGTTCCGCCGTGGCGAGGCATGCCGCCTTATCAAGCGCTGCAACGACTTTGGCGCTGGTGGCGTTTCCGTTTCCATTGGCGAGTTGTGCGATGGCCTTAACATCAACCTCAACGCCGTGCCCAAGAAGTACGAGGGCCTGGATGGCACCGAGCTGGCAATTTCTGAAAGCCAGGAGCGCATGAGTGTTGCCTTGGCCGCTGAAGATGTTGAAGAGTTCATCGGTTACGCGCACGAAGAAAACCTGGAGGCAACCGTGGTTGCCACCGTTACCGAAGAGCCGCGCCTGCGCATGGAATGGAACGGTAGCGCCATCGTAGACATCAGCCGCGCGTTCTTGGACACCAACGGTGCTCCCAAGTATCAGGCTGTGCATGTTGAGCCCGGCCAAGGCTATGCGCCCGCTTGGGAAGGCGAAACGCTTGCCCAGCGCATGAAGTCGTTGGTTACCGATATCAACGTTGCCTCCAACAAGGGCCTAGGCGAGCGCTTCGACTCCACCATTGGCGCCGCAACCGTGCTCATGCCCTTTGGCGGCAAGCGCCAGCTAACGCCTTCGCAGGCTATGGTTGCCAAGTTCCCCGTGGATGGCGAAACCACCACGGCAAGCGCCATGGCTTGGGGCTTCAACCCTTATCTTTCCGAAAAGAACCAGTTCAAGGGCGCATACCTTGCTGTTGTGGAAAGCGTTGCACGCCTGGTGGCAACTGGTTTCACGCGCAGTGCCGCCTACCTTTCGCTGCAGGAATACTTCGAGCGTTTGCGCGATGTGCCTGAGCGTTGGGGCAAGCCCACGGCATCGGTTTTGGGCGCGCTCATGGCTCAGGTCGACTTGGGCATTGGCGCCATTGGCGGCAAAGACTCCATGTCGGGCAGCTTTGAAGAAGGCCAGCACGAACTGCATGTTCCGCCTACGCTCATTAGCTTTGCGGTTTCTACCGGCAAGGTAAACCGCGTGGTTTCCCCTGAATTCAAGTTGGCAGGCCAGCGCGTGGTGCGCATTGCCCCTGCTTTCTACGACGAAGATGCGCTTGTGCCCGAAACCGAGGGCATGAACGCTACGTTTGCCCTGATGGAAGAGCTTATTGGCAAGGGCGCCGTTGCGGCAGCTGCAACGCCTGGCTACGGCTGCACGGCTGAAGCTTTGTTCAAGATGTGCGTGGGCAACGGCTTGGGTGTAAAGCTTTCCGCCGAAGCCGAGGCCGATGATTTGTTCAGCTTGGCGTACGGCAGCTTCATTGTTGAGCTGGCCGAAGGCGCCGAGCTTCCCCAGGGCACCGACATGGTTTCGGTTGAGGTTATAGGCGAAACCACGCAGGCCTACGAGCTTTCCGCATGCGGCGAGGTTATCGACCTGGCCCAGCTGCAGGAAGCCTGGGAAGGCGGCATTGAAGGCATCTTCCCGTATCGCCAGCAAGGCGAAGAGGTTGAAGCTGTTTCCTGGCAGGAAAAGCTGCCGCTGGTTTGCAGCGAATCGTTTGCCAAGCCGCGCGTGGTAATTCCCGTGTTCCCGGGTACCAACTGCGAATACGATACGGCGCGCGCCTTCAAACGCGCCGGCGCCGACCCGCATGTTTTGGTTATCAACAACCTTACCCCTGCCGCCGTTGCCGAAAGCACGGCTGCGCTGGTGCAGGCCATCGACAACAGCCAGATTGTTATGCTGCCTGGCGGCTTTAGCGGTGGCGACGAGCCCGACGGTTCCGCCAAGTTCATCACGGCATTCTTCCGTGCACCCGAGGTTACCGAAGCGGTTCGCCGCTTGCTGCAGCAGCGCGACGGTCTGATGCTGGGCATCTGCAATGGCTTCCAGGCGCTTATCAAGCTGGGTCTTGTGCCGTACGGCGATATTGTTCCTGCAGCTGAAGGCGCCCCGACGCTTACCTTCAACACCGTGGGTCGCCATCAGAGCGGTTTGGTGCGCACGCGCATTGCTTCTGGTCTTTCGCCTTGGCTTTCGCGCTGCAACGTGGGCGATATGCACACGGTGGCAATCAGCCATGGTGAAGGCCGCTTTGTTGCGAGCCCCGAAGAGGTTGCCAAGCTTGCAGCTGCTGGTCAAATTGCCACGCAGTATGTAAACGAGCAGGGCGTTCCCTCTATGGATTGGTCGGTTAACCCCAACGGATCGGTTATGGCGATCGAGGGCATTACTAGCCCCGACGGCCGCGTTTTGGGCAAGATGGGCCATTCCGAGCGCAGCGGCAACGGCCTGTACAAGAACGTACCAGGCAATTTGTATCAGCCTCTGTTCGAAGGCGGCGTGGATTACTTCAAGTAAGCCTTTGTGTAAATGCAACTTTTGGAGCGGCCCTGTGCCGCTCCTTTTGTTTTGGCGGAAACGCACGCTATATAGGATAATGTGGGCACTTACGTAAACGCTGGCCACCAGCATCCCTACCGAAAGGAATACCCGTGGCTGAATTCATCTATCAAATGTATCAAGCGCGCAAGGCGCACGGCGACAAGGTTATCTTGGACGACGTAACGCTTTCGTTTTACCCGGGCGCCAAAATTGGCGTGGTGGGCCCCAACGGCATGGGCAAGTCTACCTTGCTTAAGGTTATGGCAGGCCTGGAAGAAGTTTCTGCAGGTGACGCCCGTCTTACCCCCGGTTACACCGTAGGTATTCTGCAACAGGAGCCCCCGCTGGACGAAGAGGCAACGGTAATCGAAAACATTCGCATGGCCTTTGCCGATGTGTTGGCCAAGGTCGATCGCTTCAACGCCATTGGCGCCGAAATGGCCGACCCCGATGCCGATTTTGATGCCCTAATGGAAGAAATGGGCACCCTGCAAAACGAAATCGATGCAGCTAACGGCTGGGATTTGGACAGCCAGCTTTCACAAGCAATGGATGCGCTGCAATGCCCCGACCCCGATGCTCCGGTAAAGGTGCTTTCGGGCGGCGAGCGTAGGCGCGTTGCATTGTGCAAGTTGCTGCTTGAAGCTCCCGACCTGTTGCTTTTGGACGAGCCCACCAACCATTTGGATGCCGAATCGGTGCTGTGGTTGGAGCAGTTCTTGCATCGCTATCCGGGCGCCGTGCTTGCTGTAACGCACGACCGTTACTTCTTGGACAACGTTGCGGAATGGATCTGCGAAGTTGACCGCGGCCACCTGTATCCGTACAAGGGTAACTATTCCACCTATTTGGAAACCAAGGCTGCCCGCCTAGAAGCTCAGGGCCAGCAGCAGGCCAAGCTGGTAAAGCGCATGAAAAACGAGCTGGAGTGGGTTCGTTCCAGCCCCAAGGCGCGCCAGGCTAAAAACAAGGCTCGTCTTGAGCGCTATGAGCAGATGGAAGCCGAGGCTCGCAACGCCAAGGACGTCGACTTCACCGCAATTTCCATTCCTGTTGGCCCGCGCCTGGGCGCAAAGGTGCTGGAAGTTGAGCACCTGCACAAGCAGTTTGGCGACCGCGTGCTTATCGATGACCTTTCGTTCAGCCTGCCGCGCAACGGCATTGTGGGCGTTATCGGCCCCAACGGCGTGGGCAAATCTACCTTGTTCAAGATGATTGTGGGTAAAGAGCCGGTATCCAGCGGCGAGCTTACTTTGGGCGAAACCGTTCAGATTTCCTATGTAGACCAGAACCGCGAAGGCTTGGACCCAAAGAAGACGCTGTGGGAAGTGGTTTCGGACGGCTTGGACTACATCCGTGTGGGTGAGCAGGAAATTCCCAGCCGTGCCTATGTTGCCAACTTTGGTTTTAAGGGCTCCGACCAGCAAAAGCCCGCAGGTGTTCTTTCGGGCGGCGAGCGCAATCGCTTAAACCTTGCGCTTACCTTAAAGCAGGGCGGTAACCTGCTTCTGCTCGACGAGCCCACCAACGACCTGGACGTTGAAACGCTCGAAAGCTTGGAAGAAGCGCTGCTGGCGTTCCCCGGTTGCGCAGTAATTACCAGCCACGACCGTATGTTCTTGGACCGCATTGCCACGCACATCTTGGCGTGGGAGGGCACCGACGAAAACCCGGGCAATTGGCATTGGTTTGAAGGCAACTTCGATTCGTACCAGAAGAACAAGATTGAGCGCTTGGGTGAAGAGGCCGCAAAGCCCCACCGCATTCACCGCAAGCTTACGCGCGACTAGCCAAGTGGTGCCGGCCTAGAGTGCCACTTGGCGTTGGGCTTGCCTTGCCTGCGATTGGCGAAGCGGCCCCTGCCGGTTTGGCTTAGCCTAGAGTTTTTGCAGCACTAAGTATTCATTCATGCTGCCTGTGCGGCCGTCTGCTTTGAAGCGGGCGGCCGTTTTTATGTTTGCGGGCAGGCTGGCAAGTAGCTCGTCAATTTCGGCGCTGGTGAAACTGTGGCAGTAGCGGTACGCGCCCGGCGTGTTCTTCCAGCCCAGAAGATAGTCTCCTTCGTTGAATTGACGGCAGTCGAGCTGCAACGCGGCACAGCCTTCTTTATGGGTTTCATGCGCGCGGGCAGCCAAGCCTTCGTCGGTCATGAATTCCCAAAACGAAATGCAGGCGCAGCATCCTGGCTCGAGGGCATCCATCATGGCCGCAATAAGTTGGGTGCGCCATTGGGGCAGGGGAATGTGGTGCATGAAGCCGAAGCATACGGCCAGGTTGGCGTGGCTAGCGCCGCAGTGTTGCAGGGCTTGGCCTAGGCTGTTGCGGGCCAGCTCGGTAATTAAGTTGCAGTGGCAAAACTGAGTGTGGGGGCGGCTAACGGGCAGGGCATCGCAGGCATCTAGGCCCAGTGCCGTAAAATTGCAGAACCTCTTGCTCCAAAAATCCTCAAAGCGCAAATTTCCGCAGGCCAGATCGATGATTTTAAAGGGCTTGCCATTGCTTTTGGGGCGGCTGCCCCAGCTGTCAAAATCAAGGCAGCCATCTTCGGGCTTAAACGTGGCCAGCATGGTGTCGCTTACCGCGCGCAGGCATTTTTCCCAGCCGGGCCAAGCGGAATGGCGCGTGCTGGAAAATGATTCAGCCTGCTGCGCATAAAAGCGGTTGTTCAAATCGCACAGCTTTAAAGCAAATTCGGTATCCATGGCGCCTCCTTTCATGGCCTTTGCTGCCAGGGTGTTTTACCTATTGTTGCAAAACGAGCCCCGCAAATGCGGAGCTCGCTCAGAAATTTTATTGTTTGTGCGCCCGTGTTGTGCCGGCGCTCAGGCTGGGTAGCTTGCAGCCCGGTTGCGCTTTGTACCTACAACGCAGCTTTGATGGCGGCCAACAGCTCGGAGTATTCCTCGTAGGCAGGCAGCTCGGGGTTGCTCTGCTTGATGGAATCGGTGCTCTTGAACAAAAAGCCTGCTTTGCTGGCCTTGATCATGCCTAAGTCGTTAAAGCTGTCGCCTGCTGCGATGGTTTCCAAACCGGCCTGCTGCAAGGCGCGCACCGTGGTGAGCTTGGTTTGCTCGCAGCGCATTTTATGGCTCAACACTTCGCCATTGTCCGCAATGACCAGCTCGTTGCAGAACAGCGTGGGCCAACCAAGCTTTTTCATAAGGGGCTGGGCAAACTGGGTAAACGTGTCGGAGATGATGATTACCTGCGTAATGCTGCGCAGCTCGTCCAAAAATTCTTTAGCGCCGGGCATTGGGTCGATGGTGGCAATAACGTCCTGGATTTCCTTCAGGCCCAGGCCATGCTCCTTCAAAATGCCAATGCGGTATTCCATGAGCTTGTCGTAATCGGGCTCGTCGCGCGTGGTTTTCTTAAGCTCGGGAATGCCCGTCGCCTCGGCAAAGGCAATCCAGATTTCGGGAACCAACACGCCTTCAAGGTCTAGGCAAACTACATTCATGGCTTCCTTCTTCCCGCGCAGTGCGCATCGGTGTTGCGTTGTGACCAAGCTTACCCGAACGGGCTCTTACTTATATAAAGGCGTTGGCTAAAGGCACAAACGGCCTTGCAGTTGGTGGGGTGGGGTAGCGTTAAGCCACCGGCGTGCCACCGTGCAGCCACGCTGTTGTTTCCTTCTAGGCGGTCGCCGGCGTGCATTCATGGCACGAATTTCGCAGCCGGCTTTGCTTGGGGCTTCCAAAAATTCTGCTCCGGCGAACGGTTCGTCTGAAATAGTGAACGTGTTCACGTCCGCAATTCTTCCCCCTTTATTGCCTAGATTCACCCGTTTGGCGGAAATAGGATGTTTACAAAATCCGGGAATCTACTATTAGCCCGTTCGATTTTTCCACGGGCAAACGCATTTTGCCCCTATTTGAAAGAGAGAAGCTTATGTTCCAAGCAGTGGTCGATCCCGTCGCAGGCAGCCTTGCCCTGTCGGCGCTGGTTGCCTGCATCCCCCTGGCTGCATTCTTTATCATGCTGGTGGGCGTGAAGGCTAAGGCGCACGTTTCTGCAATCATCGCCCTTATCGTGGCGGTCTTGGTTGCCATCTTTGCCTTTGGCATGCCTGCTCACCTGGCTGGCCTTTCCGCCTTGCAGGGCGCGTGCTATGGCGCGTTCCCCATCGTATTCATCATTATCATGGCGGTGTGGTTCTACGAGGTAACGGTTGAATCTGGCCGTGCTGAAGACCTAAAGAAGCTCTTCGACATTGTTGGTGGCGGCGACATCCGCATCCAGGCTATCCTGGTTGCCTTCTGCTTCGGCGGTCTGCTCGAAGCACTCGCCGGCTTTGGCGCTCCCATTGCCATTACCGCAACCATGATCTTGGCTCTGGGCGTTAAGCCTAAGAAGGCCGCTATGGCAGTACTTATTGCCAACACCGCACCGGTTGCTTATGGCGCAGCTGCTATTCCTATCACCACCGCAGGCAACATGGTTGCTGGTGGCGATGCCGCAGTTGCAACGGCAACCGCACAGCACGTTGCTTCTATTGTTGGTTACCAGGCTCCTTTGTTTGCTCTGGTTGTGCCGCTGCTCGTTCTGCTTATCCTCGACGGCAAGAAGGGCCTGCGCGACTGCTGGTTGCAGGCTTTGGTTATCGGCGCATCCTTCGCTATTACCCAGTGGTGGTGCTCCAACCACTTCGCTTACGAACTCACCGACGTTATCGCATCGCTGGTTTCCTTGGGCGTAAGCGTTATCTTCCTGCACTTCGTTAAGCCTAAGAATGTTAACGAAGCCCGCGAGCGCTTTGGCATGGCCCCTCTTTCCGAATCCGAAAAGGTAAGCCTTCCCGCTGTTCGCGCTTGGATGGCTCTGGTTCCCTATGTAATCGTTGTAGTGGTATTCGCCATTTGCAAGCTGGGTATTGCATCCACCCTGGCTGCTACCGACATCAAGATTCCGTTCCCCGGCTTGGCGGGCAACCTGCTTTCCGCCGCGGGCAAGGATCCGGGCACCACGTTCAACCTGAACTTGCTTTCCAACCCTGGCACCATGCTGTTCATTGCAGCGGTTCTTACCACCATCGTCTACGGTCTGTTTAACGGAAAGGGCACCTATCGCCTTACCATGGGCATGTCGTTCCGCCGCCTGGGCATCACCTTCTACAAGATGCGCTTCTCTTCCCTTACCATCGTCTGCGTTCTTGGCCTTGCCTACGTAATGAACTTCTCGGGTCAGACCATTTCCATTGGCCAGTTCTTGGCAAGCACCGGCTCGCTGTTTGCGATTCTTAGCCCGGTACTTGGCTGGGTTGGCACGGCAGTTACTGGTTCCGACACTTCGGCAAACGCCTTGTTCTCCAGCTTGCAGTACTCGGCCGCTCAGTCCAACGCTTCGCTGGCTGGCTGCACGCCCGACCTGTTCCTGGCCGCCAACACCATGGGTGGCGTTATCGGCAAGATGATCAGCCCGCAGTCGTTGGCAATCGCCGCCGTTACTACGGGCGAGCACGAAAGCGGTCTGTTCAAGAGCGTTATTCCGTGGTCCATCGGCATGCTGGCAGTGCTCTGCTGCCTGGTATTCCTGCAGTCCGGCGTTTTGAACTTCATCCTTCCGTAAGCTAGCCGGCAACAAGCTGCACTTTAGGGCCTCGCGAAAGCGGGGCCCTTTTTGTGCGCGGGGAGGTAGAGGCTTAATCGGCAGGGCGCGCCTAAGTGGCATGGCGGCAGGGTGTGCCGGGGTGGCATGGCGGCAGGGCGCGCCTAAGTGGCATGGAGGCGGTGTAAGCCTGGGCAGAAAGACGGTCTGATTTGTTTGCTGGGCTTGCGCGGAAAGGGCAAAAGCCAGCTAGCCGAAAGAAGGATGATCGCTTGTGCGAATCCGACAAAATGCAGCACATTGTTTGGTTTATGGCGTGCATTCTGCAGCAAATAAAACGCTTTCGTTTCGCATTGTGGTTTTGCTTGCCCGCGCCGCGGTGGGTGCTTGGGTTCGCCGTATTATCAGGCAACGTGAATTCGTTTAAGGAAGGCCGCTGCCCATGCGCATAATTGAGTACCTGAAAAAGTCAAAGCTTGCAGTTGTGCTCATTATGCTGCTGCTTTGCGTTCAGGCCTATGCCGACCTTTCTTTGCCGCGTTACACGTCCGACTTGGTTGACGTGGGCATTCAGCAGGGCGGCATTGAAGATGCCGTGCCATCGCGCATGACGGCCGATACCTATTCGTTTGTGGTTGCACAGGTGCAGCCCGTGCAGGTAAGTTTGGTCGAAGGCTCGTATGCGCAAGCCGAAGACGGCACTTATGAGCTAACCGAGCAGGGCCAGCAGAACCGCAGCCAGCTGTCCGATGCCATTGACGAGCCTTTGGTGAACAAATACTTCCCTGGTGCCGTTCAGGAATCGTTGGTAAGCCAGCAGGCAATTGCTGCGGTAAAGATGGAGTATCAAGCCTTGGGCATGGATATGGGCTCTGTGCAGATTGGCTATTTGCTAAGCATCGGTGCGCGCATGCTGGGCGTAACCGCGCTTATGGTGGTGGCCTCGGTGCTGGTAGGCCTTATTGCCTCGCGCACGGCGGCTGGCATCGCAGCTAACTTGCGTGAGCGCCTGTTTGCGCGCGTGGTTTCGTTCAGCGATGCTGAAGTGCAGTCGTTTTCGGCTGCATCGCTCATTACCCGCGGCACTAATGACATCACTCAAATTCAAACCACCATTGTTATGTTGCTGCGCATGGTGCTGTATTCGCCCATCTTGGCCATTGGTGGCATCTTCATGGTTTCGCAAACCAATGTTTCTATGAGCTGGGTAATTGTGCTGGCCGTTGTGGTGCTGGCCATAGTAATTGCGATTTTGATGGCGCTTGCGCTGCCTAAATTCCGCATTATGCAAAAGCTTATCGACCGCGTTAACTTGGTTGCCCGCGAAATGCTTAGTGGCCTGCAGGTGGTGCGTGCGTTTGGGCGTCAGAGCTACGAAGAGCAGCGCTTTAACGATGCCAGCCACGCGCTGTACAAAACGCAGCTGTTCACCAACCGCACCATGAGCTTCATGATGCCCGCCATGATGCTGGTTATGAATGCCACTTCGGTGCTCATTGTTTGGGCGGGCGGCCATGCCATCGATGCCGGCACCATGCAAACGGGCGATATGATTGCTTTCATTACGTATGCCATGGTTATCGTGATGTCGTTTTTGATGATTGGCATGATTGCCATCATGCTGCCGCGTGCCGATGTTTCGGCCCAGCGCGTAAACGAGGTTCTGGCTTGCGAATCTTCTATTCAAGACCCTGCCACTTCGCACGTAGCCGAGCTGGATGCCAGCGCGGCGGGCTTGCCGGTGCAGTTTAGCAACGTGACCTTTGCCTACAGCGAAGGCAGCGAGCCGGTGCTGCGCGACATTAGTTTTACAGCGCAGCCTGGCCAAACCACGGCCATCATCGGTGCCACCGGTTCGGGCAAAACCACTATCTTGAAGCTCATCGAGCGCTTCTACGACGTAACGCAGGGCCAGGTGCTGGTAGGCGGCGTGGACGTGCGCGAGCTTAAGCAGCACGAGCTGCGCCAGAAGATTGGCTATGTGCCGCAGAAGGCTTTTCTGTTCAGTGGCACTGTGGCCGAAACCATTTCGTATGGCGCCGAAGACGCTAGCGGCGAAGAGCTGCAACGCGCAGCCGATATTGCCCAGGCCACCGAGTTCATATCTTCCAAGGAAGAGGGCATGCAAACGCAGCTGAGCCAGGGCGGTACCAATGTTTCGGGTGGTCAGCGTCAGCGTTTGTCTATCGCGCGCGCCTTGGCAACCGATGCACCCGTGCTGTTGTTCGACGACAGCTTCAGCGCGCTCGACTACAAAACCGATGCTGCGTTGCGCGCTGCGTTGGCAAAGCAAGCCGGCGGCAAAACCGTGATTGTGGTGGCGCAGCGCATTTCTACCGTGCTGAACGCCGATCAGATTTTGGTTTTGGACGAAGGCGGCTTGGTTGGCTGCGGTACCCATTCGCAGCTGCTTGAAAGCTGCCGTACCTATCGCGAAATTGCCGAGTCGCAATTATCCGAGCAGGAGCTGAAAGGGGGTGCTGCCCAATGAGCGCTGAACGCAACGATGAAGTGCTGGTAGAGCGCGCCCCAAAGGGCCGTCCCCGCGGCCCGCGCGGCCCTATGGCCAACAGCCTGGGTGGCGAAAAGGCGCACGACTTCAAGGGCACCATGGGCAAGCTGTTCCATGCACTGGGCGGATACAAGGTGGCTCTTGCGGTGGTTATTGTGTTTGCCCTTGGCTCCACCGTGTTCAACATCATTGGCCCTAAGGTTCTTTCCACCGCCACTACCGAGCTGTTTAACGGCATTAGCGCCAAAATCGCTGGCACAGGCGGCATTGACTTTACGGCGGTAGGCTACATTCTGCTGGCAACGCTTGCGCTGTATGGCGTTTCGGCCGTGTGCTCGTTTGCGCAGGGTTGGATTATGTCGCGTGTGGTGCAGGGAACCTGCTTCGATTTGCGCCGCCGCATCGCCGCTAAAATCGATGCGCTGCCGGTGGGTTATTTCGAAAAAACCAGCACGGGCGATGTGCTTTCCCGCATTACCAACGACGTCGATACGTTGGGCATGAACTTAAACACCAGCGTAACGCAGCTCATCACGGGGGTTGCCACGGTGCTGGGCGTGCTGGCCATGATGCTTTCTATCAGCCCCATCATGACGTTGGTGGCAGTGGTTATTGTGCCCGTTTCGCTTTTGGTGGTAGGCGCGGTGGTAAAGCGCAGCCAGAAGTATTTCCGCATGCAGCAAAGCCGCTTGGGCGTTATCAACGGGCAGATTGAAGAAACGTTTTCGGGCCATGCCGTGGTGCGTGCCTTTGGCAAAGAGCAGCAGGTGGTAGAACAGTTCCGCAAAACCAATGAAGAGTTGCGTGAATCGGCTTGGAAGTCGCAGTTCTTGTCGGGCTTGCTTATGCCCATCATGACGTTCGTGAGCAACTTGGGCTATGTGGTTGTTGCCGTAGTTGGCGCGCTGTTCGCCATTCAGGGGCGTATTACTGTGGGCGATATTCAGGCCTTCATTCAGTACATGAAGAACTTTACGCAGCCGCTTACTCAGCTGGCGCAGATTTCCAACGTGCTTCAGCAGATGGCCGCCGCTGCCGAGCGCGTGTTTGAGTTCTTGGATGCGCCCGAAGAAGAAGACGAGCCGGCCAAAATTGCCGCAGCAGACGTTGCTGGCAGCGTGGAGTTTGACAACGTTCAGTTTGGCTATGAGCCGGGCAAGCCGGTAATTACCAACTTCAGCGCTAACGTGCAGGAAGGCCAAACGGTGGCTATCGTTGGCCCCACGGGCGCGGGCAAAACCACCATGGTGAAGCTGCTCATGCGCTTCTACGACGTGCAGGGTGGCGCCATTCGTATTGGTGGGCACGACGTGCGCGAGTTCGATCGTGGCGATTTGCGCTCGATGGTGGGCATGGTGCTGCAGGATACGTGGCTGTTCAAGGGCTCTATCCGCGAAAACATTCGCTACGGCAATTTGAGTGCCAGCAATGAAGAAGTGGAAGCTGCTGCAAAGGCTGCCTTTGCCGATAGGTTCATTCGCACGCTGCCTGGCGGGTATGACATGGAAATCAACGAAGACGCCAGCAACATCAGTCAGGGTCAGCGTCAGCTGCTTACCATTGCGCGCGCCATTTTGGCTAACCGCCGCATGCTGGTGTTGGACGAAGCTACCAGCTCGGTAGACACGCGCACCGAAGGCCTTATTCAGCAGGCTATGGACCGCTTGATGGAGGGCCGTACCTCGTTTGTGATTGCGCATAGGCTTTCCACTATTCGCAACGCCGACCTTATTTTGGTGGTGCAAAACGGCAACATCGTGGAACAAGGCACGCATACCCAGCTCCTAGCTCAAAACGGCGCCTATGCCGAGTTGTACAACTCTCAGTTTCAGGAATAGGGAATCTAAACCAAGCAGGCCCGCTCGTGTGAGCGGGCCTGATGCTTTTTAACGTATAAGGCGCTTTTGAGGAGCTATGCCGGGCGGCTGTTACTTCGCCTTGCCCTGGTTGGCAACGGCGTTGATCTTGGCGTTGATGGTTGCCTCGTCGCCAACGTACTTCTTTTCCAGCACGTTGAAGTCCTTATCGAAGGTGTACACCAGCGGCACGCCGGTGGGAATGTTCACGCCCACAATTTCATCATCGGAAAGCTTGTCGAACTGCTTTACCAATGCGCGCAGCGAATTGCCGTGGGCAACAATGAGCACGCGCTTGCCGGCGCGCATCTGCGGCTCAATTTCTTCGGTGAAGTAGGGCCATGCACGGGCGATGGTGTCCTTCAGGCATTCAGCCAAGGGCATTTCGTCTGCCGGAGCATTGCGATAGGGGGCCATAAGGCGCGGGTTGCGCTCGTCGCTTTCTTCAAGCGCAGGCGGGCGCACATCGAAGCTGCGGCGCCAGATCTTAACCTGGTCTTCACCGTACTTCGCAGCGGTTTCGGCCTTGTTCAGACCCTGCAGCGCACCGTAGTGGCGCTCGTTTAGGCGCCACGTTTTGTTTACGGGCAGCCATTCGCGGTCCATTGCGCCCAAAATGTGGTTCAGGGTGTGGATGGCGCGCTTCAAGTACGAGGTGTAGCACACGTCAAAGTCGAAGCCAGCTTCGGCCAGGGCCTTGCCGCCTTCAGTTGCTTCTTTGCGGCCAGTTTCGGAAAGATCTACGTCCATCCAACCGGTGAAGAGGTTCAGCTTGTTCCATTCGCTCTCGCCGTGACGAACGAGAACGAGCTGCATGGTGTCGCTCATTGTTTTCGCTTTCTGCTCGTTTTTATCAATGAAGCGGCGCCCGTTGTGGCGTGCGCGCTGGCACGTTTGGGCGGGCGCCCAACTATTTAAGTATGACGCTTTGCGCACGCGCGCGGCGCGTCATCGGGGAGCGAGCCCTTGAATTCGTTGGGCGGTTGGCCGCAGGTGTACGTTGCGCTGTACTCCCAGGTGCCAGCGCGGTTGCTAGAATAAGGGCAATACACAAAAAGGAGTTGAGCATGAGCGAAATCAAATGTCCCCATTGCGGTCAGGTTTTTCAGGTAGACGAACGCGGCTTTGCCGACATTTTGCGTCAGGTACGCACTTCCGAATTCGATAAGGAAATTGCCCAGCGCGAAAAGCTGCTTAAGCAGCAGGGCGAAAGCGCGGTGAATTTGGCGGTATCGCAGGCTCAGGCCCAGGCGGCACAGGCTGCAGCAAAACAAGCGGCCGAAATTGCCGCACTAAAGCAGCAGCTGGAAGCTCAGGCAGCCGAGTTCAACCAAAAGCTGGCTTTGCAGCAGGCCGAATCCCAGCGCAGTGCCGCGCAGGAGGTGGCCGAGCTCAAGCAAACCGTTGCCACGCAGCAGCAGCAGCTTGAAAGCCAGGCAAACGAATACGCTCAAAAGCTTGCAACCCAGCAGGCCGAAAACGCCAGCGCCGCCGCACAGCAGCAAGCCCGGCTGAAGGAAACCATCGCAGCTCAGCAGCAGCAGCTGGAAAGCCAGCAAACCCAGTTTGCCGCACAACAGGAGCTTGCGGTTTCTAAGGCGCGCGCCGAAGCCGAGCGCCAGCGTGATGAACTGGCCGCGCAGGTTAAGCTTCAGCAGGCTCAGGCTCAGCAGCAACAGAGCGCCCTTCGTCAGGAAATGACGCAGGAGCTTGCCGCAAAAGACCAGGTAATCAAGTTCAAAGATGAAGAAATTGCCCGCGTAAAGGAAATGAAGGCGCGCCTTTCCACCAAGATGGTGGGCGAATCGCTGGAGCGTCACTGTGAAACGGAATTCAATAAAATCCGCGCTACCGCCTTCCCCAACGCCTACTTCGAAAAAGACAACGATGTGGTTGAGGGCACCAAGGGCGACTTCGTTTTCCGCGAAACCGATCCGGCTACCGGCCAAGAAGTTATCTCTATCATGTTTGAAATGAAGAACGAAAACGACGAAACGCGCACCAAGCACAAGAACGAAGACTTTTTTGCCAAGCTCGATTCCGACCGTAAAAAGAAGGGCTGTGAGTATGCGGTGCTGTGCACCATGCTCGAACCCGAAAACGAGCTGTACAACGAAGGTATCGTGGATGTGAGCTATCGCTTCCCTAAGATGTACGTTATCCGCCCGCAGTTCTTCATTCCCATCATTTCTATTCTGCGCAATGCGGCTATGGGCGCGCTGCAATACAAAAACGAGCTTGCTGAAGTGCGCAACCAGAACATCGATATCACCAACTTTGAAAGCTCCATGGAAGATTTCAAAGATAAGTTCGGCCGCAACTACCGCATTGCCAGCGAAAAATTCCAGAGGGCTATCGATGAAATCGATAAGACCATCGATCACTTGGAAAAAACCAAGAAGGCCCTGCTGGGCAGCGAAAATCAGCTGCGCCTAGCTAATGACAAGGCGCAGGATCTTACCATCAAAAAGCTCACGCGCGGCAACCCTACCATGAAGGCCAAGTTCGACGAGCTGAAGGGTAGCGAAGGGGAGTAGCGCTGCCCGGGGGGCGGCCCCGCCACGACGGGCCTGCCCCTGCCGCTGTGTGGGATGCCCCTGCCGATGTGTGGGATGCCCCTGCCGATGTGTGTGGCCTTAGCCGCTGTGTGGGCTGCCTCGTAATACGATGTTGGCTGCCGCTTGGCGCATCGCCCTGCGCAAGTTTTGGAGTTGCTGCCCTGTCGGGTTAAGCCCGGCCGCTTTGCATTTGTTCGTGCGTTAGGATAGCCCAGGTTTTGTAATCCCGGGCACACGAAAGGTATGCATGAACCAGGCGATGGGCATAAGGCAGTGGCTGGCTTTGGCTGGCGTTGCTATTGCTGCATTTGTGTTCAATTCTTCGGAGTTCATGCCCGTTGGTTTGCTTACCGACATCGGCGCATCGTTTGGCACCGATGAAGCCACTACAGGCATGCTGGTTTCGGTATATGCCTGGGCAGTAATGATTCTTTCGGTGCCGCTTATGATCGTGGCTACCCGGCTCGACTTTCGCCGCTTGCTCATAGTGGTTATTGCCGTGTTCTTGCTAGGGCAAGTTCTAACTGCGCTTTCCAACAGTTACTGGATGCTTATGGCATCGCGCTTGGTGGTGGCCTGTGCCCATTCGGTGTTTTGGGCCATTGCGGCTTCCATTGCTGTGCGCCTGGTAACTTCCGAAAAGCGTGCGCTGGCCCTAAGCTTGGTGGAAACGGGCACCGCCATCGCGGGCATTGTGGGCTTGCCACTGGGCCGTGCCATTGGCTTGGCCGTTGGTTGGCGCGCCACCTTTGCCATTGTGGCTGTGCTCAGTGCGCTTTTGCTTATTTACCTGCTTATTACCATGCCGTGGGTACCGGGCGCCGAGCCTTTTAACGTGGGGCAGCTGCCTGGCTTGTTCAAGAACAAGGGTCTGGTGGCGCTGTTCATTCTTACGGCGTTGTACGCGTGGGGCTACTACACCGGCTACAGCTATATCGAGCCCTTCTTGCTGCAAGTGGGCGGAATAGAAAACGGCATGGTCACCATCATCCTTTCGGTGTTTGGTGTGGCCAGTATCGTGGGCAGCCTTATGTGCTCTAAGCTGTACCCGCGCTTCCGCTTCCCGTTCTTCCGTGTAATTACCATTGGTGTGCCTGTGGCTTTGCTGTTTATGCATGCAGCAGTTGGCTTGGGCGTTGGTGCGGTGTTTGCCGACGTGGTGCTGTGGGGCATTTGCGCTGCGGCAGTAAGCGTGGTGTATCAGGCCGAAATCATCAACGTTTCCAGCGACGAAGAAGAAACCGTGGCCATGGCGTTTTTCTCGGGCATCTTCAACTTCGGCATTGGCTTTGGTGCCTTCTTGGGCGGCCAGGTGGTAAACATTGCGGGTATTTCCAACGTGTTCTATGCCGGCGGTATTTTGGGCGTGGTTTCCATCGTGTTTTGCCTGCTTGTTGCCGTGCGCTGGCTTAAACCCTTTGCTGTTAAGAAATAGGGCCGCATCGGTCAGAGAGGCGCTTGTCGCGGCAGCTTGGCCTTAAGGGGTGGTCGGGCCCGAATTGCTGTTTGTTGCGGTACTCGGGGCATCCCCAGCTTCGACAAGGGCAGCACTGATGGCAATAAGAAGGTTAACTGCAGCCGTCCAGGGCTTGGCTATTTTCTTAATGGGCCGAGGCTCGTCAGGGTGCGCGAGTCGCTCTTCCTGCGCGAGAATTTGCCCGAGCGCTGCTTCAGCTGGGCACTTCTGGGCGGTTGTGCGCGCTGGGAACTTCGCTTTGCGTTATGCTGGTGTCCAGAAGAATTCCCAGTGAAAGGCGCTGCCATGCCATCCGATGCTCAAAAGCTCAAGCTGCTGTACTTGGCGCAGATCTTGCGTGAAGAAACCGATGACGACCATGGCCTTACCGGCCCGCAGCTTATTGAAAAGCTGGCCGAGCATGGCGTGAAGGTGGAGCGTAAAACCCTGTACAACGACATTGAATGCCTGCGCACCTTTGGCATGGATATCCAAATGTACCAGCGCGCGCCGGTGCAGTATGGCCTGGCTACGCGCGAATTCCAGGAAAGCGAGGTAATGCTTCTGGCCGATGCGGTGCAAAGCTCGCGCTTCTTAACCGAAAAGAAGTCCAACGCGCTGGTGCGCTCGGTTGAAATGCTGTGCAGCAAGCATATGGCTAAAACGCTGAAGAAGCGCCTGCATGTTGAAGGCCGTGTTAAGGGCGCTAACGAAAAGGTGTTCTACAACCTGGATGCCATCCAGCGCGCCTTTACCGAAAAGAAGCAGATAACCTTCCAGTACCAAAAATACGATGCCACCAAAAAGCGCAACATGCAGCGCGACGGCCACAGCTATCTGCGCACGCCGGTGCACCTTATTTACAAAGAAGATTGCTACTACCTAGTAGCGTGGAGCGACGAGCACCAGGGCCTGGCTAACTTCCGCGTAGACCGCATGGTTAACATCGAGGTTTCCCCAGTGCCCGCCGCAAAGAATGATGAGATTGCCAACTTCGACGTGGGCGAGTACCTGCAAAAATCATTCGGCATGTTCAGCGGCAAGCAGGTTGCGGCTACCTTCCGAGTGAACAACAAGGTTATCGAGCCCGTAATAGACAAGTTTGGCAAAGACGTTGATATGACGCCTTACAACGAAGACGAGGTGCGCGTGCGCGCTTCGGTGATGGAAGCCCCCACGTTTTTTGGCTGGCTTGCAACCTTGGGAACCAACGTGATAATTGAGCAGCCGCAGGCTTTGCGAACGTCGTACGCGCAGTACCTCCAGGGCATTACCGAGCTGTACAAGTAGGGGCTGGGCTTGGTTTTTGCATTCATCAGGCGGCCTCCTTTTCGTACTCCTCAACAAATTCGTTAACGTGCTTGGCCATGTGCGCCGCCAATGCCGAAAGGCATTCCAAGCGATTGGCGTATTGTGCCCCTGATGTTTGCTGCACTTCGGCGGCGGGGCCTTCTTGTGCACGGATGTCCCATTCAAGAAAGCGCAGGTCGTCGAATAAAAAATCCTTTGCGCTGATAAGGATGTCGAAGTCTTTCCCCTTGAGCTTTTCTACGTATTCGTGCGCGTCGATGATATCCATAGCAGCCTCCTTAGAACATTTGTTTTACTCTTCGGATACTACTGGCGGGCGTGTTTTTGGGTGGGTTGTTTTTTGGACAGCTAGAATTTTGCGCTGTTACCTGGGGTGCTGGTTTTAGGCAAGGTGCAACGTTTGGCCCCGCCGTGCCCTGAGCGTGCGGTCGCGTGCCCGGTTGGCGAAGGGCGGCGCGGTTGAGCGGGCCGGCTGGCGTGTAGCGACGGCTTACTCTGCCGCGGTGTTTGCCTTCATAAGGTCTTGCGCTACAGCCGATCCAATTGCCAGGCCCATGGCAGCGGGTACAAAGGCGTTGCTGCCTGGTACGCTGCGGCGGTCCAGGCAGGTGCGCTCACTACCAGGTGGGCACACGCAGCCAGCAGCGCAACCGGCCTTGCCGTCTTCTTCAAGCTTTACCGTTGGCTCGGGCGAAAACGCCACTTTCAAGCTCTTCACGCCGCGCTTGCGCAGCTCTTTGCGGATGATGCGCGCCAGGCGGCAGATTTCGGTGTCATAGATGTCGGCAATGCGAATAGCGGTAGGGTCTAGCTTGTTGCCGGCGCCCATAGCGCTGATGATGGGAACGCCCGCGGCTTTTGCGCGCATAACCAGCTCTAGCTTGGCAGTAACCGTGTCGACGCAATCCACCACGTAGCTGTATTGGCTGAAGTCGAACTGGCCGGCGTTTTCGGGCAAGAAGAAGCATTGGTGCTTGGTTACCTTGCAGCTGGGGTTAATATCGTGCAGGCGCTCTTCCATGGCATCTACCTTGTTTTGGCCGATGGTTTTCCACGTGGCTATGACCTGGCGATTTATGTTGGTAAGGCATACCTTGTCGTCGTCAACGATGTCGATGGCCCCAAGCCCGCTGCGCACCAGCGATTCGCATACGTAGCCGCCCACGCCGCCGCAACCAAACACGATTACGCGTGCACGGGCAAGCGCTTCTACGCCTTCGTCGCCGAACACTAGGCGGCTGCGGGAAAACTGGTCGAGCACGGTGGGCCTTTCTGGTTTATGACTGCCCTTGCGGGCCGGCTGCCGCTCGCAAGCGTGCAAGCGGATGTTGGCGGGTTGCCGCGCATGAGCGCAAAGCAAGTTTGCCTGCGGGCGTTTTGCCGCCAGCGCGAGCAAGGTTTTAAAACGTTGCCATTGTACGGCAAGGGCGGCGCCTCCATGGGTTCGCGTGCTCTAGGTTTGCAGAAGCTGCGCAAACCTGGCGGCGGGGGCATTGGGCTTGCGCAAACGGGGTGGCGGGACGCTCAGACCTGCAGAAGCATACAGGCAGGGGTGGCGGCCAGGCCTTACTAAGCGCCGCTAACAAGTTCGCTTGCCCGGTTCGTGGTGTCGCGCACGTTAACGAATGCCTGCGTGCGCCCCTTGCGTGGTACGCTTCGGTTTGTAAAACAAGTGCGCCAATCGCACCATTAAGAAAGGCCTGTTATGCAAGCAGCAATCGCTGAAGTAGACGAGTTCATCAATCAAAATTGGGAAGCGTTTTTGGCCGATGCCGAAAGCCTTATTCGCATCGATAGTTCAGAAGATAAACCCCACGCAGCACCTGGTGCGCCCTTTGGCCCCGGCCCGCGTGCGGCGCTCGATGAAGCGCTTGCTATTGCGAAGCGAATGGGCCTTTCCACAGGAGATTGCGACGGTTATGCCGGCTTTGCCGAGCTTCCCGGCCAAAGCGGCCAGCAGCTGGGCGTTATCGGCCATGTAGATGTAGTGCCCGCGGGCGAAGGCTGGGATTTTGAGCCTTTTGCCCTTACGCGTAAGGACGGCCTGCTCATTGGCCGCGGCACCACCGACGATAAAGCGCCGGTGCTTACCGCACTATACGCCTTGAAGTTTTGGATGGACCGCGGGGCTAACCTGCGTCACACCGTGCGCTTCATCTTTGGCTGCAACGAAGAAACGGGCATGGGCGATGTTCCCTATTACCTGCAGCAGCACCCCGCGCCCGACTTCCTGTTTACCCCCGACGCCGATTTTCCGCTGTGCTATGGCGAAAAGGGCCAGTTTGGTGCCGTGTTTACTACGCAGCCCATCGAAGGTGCGGTGTTGGATTTCCAGGCGGGCACCACGCCCAATGCGGTGCCGGGCATTGCGCGCGCGGTGGTTGCCGCACCTGCCGAAGATCTGCCGCAGGCCCCGCGCATTGCGCTTGAACCCTGCGAAGGCGGCACGCGCATTGTGGCCACGGGTATTGCCGGTCATGCATCGCTGCCCGAAGGTACAGTTAACGCTATTGGCGTGCTGTGTCGCTATTTGCTGGCAACGGGCTTATGCTCTGCAGCCGAGCAGGCCTGGTTTGGCTTCATTGCCAGTATGGCTGAAAGTACCGATGGTTCGTTTGCGGGCGTGGCCTGCGCAGATGAAGACTTTAAAGACTTAACCAGCGTAATTGGCATCATGCGCAAAAAGGACGGCTGCTACGTTGCCACCGACGATATCCGTTTCCCCACAGCCACTACTGCCGAAGAGCTGGAGCAAACCTTTTGCCAGCTGGGCCTGCGCATGGGCGCCCAGGTAGAAATTACCGCAAAGCGTCCGCCCTTTGTGGTGAACCCCAAAACCAAAACCGTTGACGCGCTTATGAGCGCGTACTGCAGCGTAACTGGCAACCAGGTGCAGCCCTTTACCATGGGCGGCGGCACCTATGCCCGCGAATTCCCCAATGCGGTGAGCTTTGGCCCGGCCGAAGAAGGCGCATTCCCCGTTCCCGAATGGGTAGGGGGTATGCACGCTGCAAACGAAGGTATAGCTGAAGAAGAGCTCAAGCGCGCTATTCGTATTTACATTCAGGCCTTCGGCAACCTTGCAGAAGTAGAGGACTTGAAGGCATAGATCGAGTCTGTTCTGCCTGTGCCGGCCGAGGAGCCGATGGTTGGGGCAGGGCAGCCCGCTTCGTCTCAAGACACCCGCTTCGCTGTTCAAGAGCCTGCCCATGGCAGACTCTTTCATGCGCTGCGCTGCTTCATGCCTTAGAAAAAGATCTGCTTTGCAGATCTAACAGGAACACTGTTCAGAGTGTCGTTCGACGAAACGGGCTGTCCTGCCTTGGTGCCGCCTGAGGGGCCGGTAGCGCATAGCGTCTCAAGACACCCGCTACCCTGCAAAAAATGACCGCCTTATGGCGATCATTTTTGTGTGCGGTCGCTGCTTCATGCTTTGGAAGAAGGTTCGCTTGCGCGAACCGAGCAGGAAATGCTTTCAGAGTGTCATTCGCCGCTATGCGCTACCGACCCTTCGGCCTCTGCGGGCTTTTGAGCCATTAGGCTTCTTCGATGCTAATGGTGCGCCAGCCGCCTTCGGCAGTGGGCACGTTGATGGTGGTATATCCCATGCGCAGGGCGTAGCGGTAGGCTTCGCGGATGTTTTCGCCGATGCGGCTATGGTGGTGGGCGTCGGAGCCTACGGTTAGCGGCACGCCGGCAGCGTGAAATTTGGCCAGCAGCGTTTCTTGCGGGTAAAAATCGGCAAAGTCTTTAGTAAGGCCGGCGGTGTTAATTTCTACATGCACGTTGCCTGCAGCGGCTGCTTCGGCCATGCGGTTGAACAGGGGCTCCAGGTTAATGCTGGGCGCGTAGCCTGAAAGGGCGAATAGGCGCGGCAGGTCGGGGTGCGCCATGGAATCGAACAGATTGCTGGTTGCGGCTTTGCACCATTCTTCGGCGTACAGCTGCCACAGGGCATCGGCGCCCAGCTCTTCCCAAATGCGCATGTCTTTATCCCAGTCCAGCGCCTTTTCTTGCAGGTAGTGGATCGACCCCAGCAAAAAGGTGGCCCGTCCGCGGGTTTCGGCCAAATCGGCAGCGCAGCTTGGGTACCAGTCGGCTTCAAGGCCGTGGATAATTTCGATATTGGGGAAATCTTCGCGCGCCTGTGCGATGGCCTGGGCATATTCGGGCAGGCGGGCTTCTTCGATAGAGCAATCCACGAATTCTGGGCGGCCCCAATGGTCGGTGCAGGCAATGGTGGTTATGCCTTGGCGCTCGGCGGCGTGCAGGTTTTCGGCAAAGGTGCTTTTGCCGTCGCTGAAAACGGTGTGGGTGTGGCAATCGACCAATTCGAGGGGCATGGGATTCCTATCTGCTGCCGCGGCTTGCGGCTTGCTCGGGGCCTGCCGTGCGGGACGCTTGTTTGCTGCCGCGGCTTGCGGCTTGTATTAAAAAAGGCTGGCACCAAGTGGTACCAGCCCTAATTATTACGCTTTGCGTCCGGGTATGCGTCGCGGTTTGCGAATGTTCTTCGTGGCCACACGAACGGCTTCTTCAATGTCGTCGGTGATGAGTACCAGCTCGGTGTCTAGCGGGTCTATCATGCCGCGGCCAACCATCTTTTCCTGCACCCAATCAATCATGCCGCTCCAGTATTCCTTGCCGTACAAAACGGTGGGGATGTTGGCGGTTTTGTGGGTTTGCACCAGGGTTAAAAGCTCGGTCATTTCATCGAGCGTGCCAAAGCCGCCGGGGAAGAAGATGGCGCCCTGGGAGTACTTCACAAACATGGTTTTGCGTACAAAGAAGTAACGGAAGGTCATGGAAAGCTCTACCCAGTCGTTGATGCGCTGTTCTTTGGGAAGCTCGATGGAAAGGCCTACCGATTTGCCGCCTTGTTCGGTGGCGCCGCGGTTAGCGGCTTCCATGATGCCGGGGCCGCCGCCGGTTATAACGGCAATGTTGCGTTTGGCAATAAGGTTGCCGGCTTTGCGTGCGGCCTGGTAGTACTTGTCGGTTTCGGGCGTGCGGGCCGAGCCGAATATGGCTACGGCGGGGCCCAGCTCGGCCAGCGCTTCGATGCCATCAACGAATTCGGATTGGATGCGTAGCACGCGCCATGGGTCGGTTTGCAGCCAGGAGGTGTCTTCTGCTTCGGCAAGCAGGCTGGCAGTGCTGTTTTTGCCGTCGAGCATGTTGCCGCGCAGCAGCACGGGCCCACGACGAACAAACGAACTCAAAGGCAGCTCGGGGCGGTTTTGGGCAGCTTGCTGCACGCGCTGTTTAACGCGGGCGTCGGCCCTCTTCAAAATGGCTGGCTTCTTGTCTTCGATCTTTACAATGATGGCCGGCTTTTTAAGTGCGGGGCCCTTTAACTTGGGCTTGCTCAGCTTAGGCTTTTTCGTGCCAACTGTTTTTGACGATGCGGGTTTTGCCGGTTCGTTTGCCTGCAGCGACGACGGAGCTGGTTTCGCAGGCTCGCCTGCAACAGGTGTTGATGGCAGCGATTGTTTCGGCGCAGGCTTTTTCGGGCCGGCCTTCCTTGCACTGGAAATTTTTGTACCGGCCTTCTTCAAAAGGCCGGGTGCTTTCAACTTCTTTTCTTTGAGTTTCTTAGCCATAAGGCCCCCTCTTTCCTCTAAAGAAATAACACGTTCAGCATACCTGAACTGCAGGTTGGCTGCGAGCGGCTATGCGCCTCGAATCGATAGATGGCGCGCCTTACACAAAGTGGGCGTACCTTTAGGCTTGTATCGCTTTGGGCCTGCCAGCGGGCTGGGGGTTGTTGAAGCGTTCCATCACATCGGCTACGCAAACTAAGCGGGTGTTGCCTTCCTTTTTGCTGCGTAGAATTCCCTCTTTAATAAGCGCGTAGATGCGCGGGCGAGTAACGTCCAGCAGGTCGGCTGCTTCCTGAGCC